>NZ_SCFG01000029.1:0-43387 GCF_022496645.1 Pseudomonas sp. TMW22089 | reverse complement strand
TCTTTTCGGTCACTTGTTTGACCGCCTGGATTTTGAATTCTTCGGGATATCGCTGGTTGCTCATGGCACCTCCTAATGGGCCTCATTTTAAGGCTTGGAGGTGTCTACGAAACTAGGGGCGATTCATCCTGTATGTGATCGCTCCACCAGGCCATCATCGGGCGTCTGCGCTCGATGTAGCCCGCTCGGTTATAGGCGCTGCGAACCTCGTCTTTATCGACGTGGGCAAGCGCTACCTCGATCAGCTCCGGATCCCAGCCGTGTTCGTTGAGGATAGTACTGGCCATGGAGCGCATACCGTGGCTCACCAATCTACCTTCAAATCCCATACGTTTCAGGGCCATGTTTGCCGTCTGACTGTTGCAATGATCCCGTGGGTCTCTGTCAGCTGGGAACACGTATTCTCTGTGGCCGCTGTAGGGCTTTATTGTCTCCAGCAGAGCAAGTGCGTGTTCGGTCAGTGGTATGACGTGCGCACGTCGCTTCTTCATACGTTCCGCTGGGATCGTCCAGGTTTTCTTGTCGAGGTCGATGTCAGCCCAGGATGTCGTAGCGGCTTCTGCAGGGCGGGTCATGGTATGGAGTTGCCATTCGATCAGGCAGCGTGTGGTTCTTTTTATGCTCGCATTGGCGATGGCAACCATCAGCTCTGGCAGCTCTTCGGGACGGAGGGCGGCCATGTTTTGCTTTTTCGGCTTCTTGAAAACGGCCCGGATGCCGCTGAGGGGATTGGCAAAAATCATTCCTGAGTTCACGCCGTAGGTCATGATCTCGTTGAGTCGTTGGGTCAGTCGCTTCACTGTCTCCAGGCTGCCTTTGGTTTCCAAAGGGCGTAGCAGCTCGATGACCATCGGGGCATTGATCTGCGAGACAGGTATTGTTCCCAGCGATGGAAAGACATGCAGCGTGAGCGAGCGCCAGATGTCCTCGGCATAAGCCTGAGTTACGGAATCCTTTTTCAGTTCAAACCAGGCAGACGCCACGTTCTCGAATGTGTGCTCGGTTGCCTGCCTTTTTGTCTGCGCCAGCTCGCTACGTTGTTCTTTCGGGTCGATGCCCTGAGCGAGAAGTTCTCTGGCTTCGACCGTTTTCTTCCTGGCTTGAGCGAGCGAGAGTTCTGGGTAGGTGCCGAGGCCCATATTGATGCGGTTTTTGGTAATCGGCTGCCGGTAGTTGAAGTTCCATAGCGTAGAGCCATTGACCCTCACACGCAGCTGTAGACCGTCTCCATCACTGAGGACGTAGTCCTTGTCTTTCGGCTTTACCGCTTTGAGTTGGCGGTCAGAGAGGCGGGTGGCTTGGGCGCACATGAGGTGTTCCATGACATCAATTGGTATTCCAAAAATTACCACTGAAGGGCTTGGAATACCATCTGGAATACCCGATGTCGTGGATTGTGCCGGACGTCCATGGACGCCGGTAGACCCTAAAGCCTTGATTTTACTAGGTTTCAGGCACAAAAAAAGACGTCCGTGGACGTCTTTAGATGTAAAGTTGGTGGAGCCGGGGGGATTTGAACCCCCGTCCGCCAGTACTCCGCTGTCGGTACTACATGCTTAGCCGTATCTATTAAGTTAACCCTCAGCGACCCGAAGGGCAGGGTGCTTTGGGCGAGTTGTGTAAGTTTTAGCCGATTCGTCCACAACGTACTGCACGGCGATCCTGTTCTATATGACAATCACTTCAGGTTTACAGGCATCCCCTAGTGATTGCTGGACCCGAAGGTACCAGGAGGATGGCTAAGGCAGCTTACGCTGCGAGAGCTTGACCCTCGTAGGTTTCGTCATTGGCAACTATAAGTAGTTGCAACAGTGGATTTACGAGTTCTGTTACCAACTCGGCATGCACCTAGAGTTTCGCAACCGGCGTCGAATCCTAAACGGCCCCGATGCTTGCTGTGTATTACCAGCAAGCTAGCGGAGTGTACGCCTTTGCGGCGCAGAAGGCCAACCCCATCAAGGGCTTACTTGCCGTCATCACCACCTTTGTTGTTATCCTGGATACGCTGGAGCAATTGAGTGGTGGTTGAAATGCAGGCTTTGTCATCGCCGCTCGCCTGTTCTTTCTTGGCCTTTTCGTAACCAGCCTTGATGTCGTCGGCGGTGTTTTCACTTGTCTGGCCAGAAGTAGCCATGGCGTTTTCAATGCTTTGCAGGTTGATGGCGCACAAATCATCCTTTGCAGGAACGGTTTCAGCCGCAAACACCGGAGAGGCCAACATCACAGCGGAAATAAACAGACCAGCAAGAGCGGTACGCTTCATGGGGAAAACTCCTTGTGTACAGGGTAGGCCCGGTGTCTCCGGACTCGGTTATATGCCCCAAACATTGGGGCCTTAAGCCAATTGACTATAGCTGTGCTCAGGAGTTCTGCCTGTATTTGGCCGCCATGGAATGAGTTTTTTTATGCCCAAAAGTGGGGCGTTTTTTTGAGTGTTCGGCAGGGCGTCCGGGGCGAGCCAGCCTGCATGCCGTCGACGTAAAAAGCTCGCTCCTAGAGGGTGGTGGTCACCCGGTCCACCAGATACACCAGCCCGTGGTAATCGATTCCGCCATGTTGGCTCAGGCCGATTTCGCAGGTGCGACTGGTGGATATCCCTTCACTGCAATGCTGCACGGCGTCTTTCAGGGTGCGCAGCGAGTGGGCGTTCAACTCCGGTGTGGTGAAGCCTTTGTCGCCGGCAAATCCGCAGCAATGGATCCCTTCGGGAATCACTACCTGGGTGCTGCACAGCCGTGCAATGTCGATCAGCGCCTGGCTTTCGCCCAGGTGCTGGGTGCTGCAAGTGACATGCACGGCAATCGGCGCGGTCTGCGGGGTGAAGTTCAACTTGTGCACAAGGTGGGTGCGGATAAAACGCACCGGGTCGTACAGGTCCAGGCGCGACTGGTTCAGGTCCTGCACCAGGCGCAAGGTACAAGGGCTGGTGTCGCAGTAGATCGGATCAAGCCCGCCACGGCTGGCATGCAGCAGGGCGCCGATGAGTTCCTGGCGTTTGTGTTCGGCCTGTTCGGCATAGCCTTTGGAGGCAAACGGCTGGCCGCAACACAGGCTGTCCATGTTGTCGGGGAACACTACCTGGTAACCGGCTTTTTCCAGCAGGCCGCGGGTTTTATCCAGAAGCGACATTTGCTCGCTGTCGCCTGCCGCCGGCCCCATCACCCGTGAAACGCACGCGGCCAGATACACCACGCGCGGCCGTGCATCATTGACCGGCGGGCTGAAGCGAATCGGCCGTTCGGGTTGCGGCATGGCGTTGGTCCACAAGGGTACCCGGCCTTTGCTTGCCTTGGTCAGCGCGGCCGAGATTTTGCCCAGCCGCGGCGCACCCAGCAGCATGCGTGCGCCATTGGCGGCGTGCAGCATGAAGCGGGCGCCTTGCAGCGTGGTTGTAAAGTGATTTCCCAGCCAGTCGGCGGTTTTCACGCTGTGGGCGCTGCGGGCCCGGAGTTTTTTCACCAGCTCGCCGGTATTGATACCCACCGGGCAACGCTGTGCGCATAAACCGGTAGCGGCGCAGGTGTCGATGCCCTGGTAGGCGTAAGCTTTTTCCAGTTCTAGGGTGTCGATACCTGCGCGCTTTTTGGCCTGAATGTCGCGCCAGATCACAATCCGCTGGCGCGGGCTGAGGGTCAGGCCTTTTGATGGGCATACCGGCTCGCAGAAGCCGCACTCGATGCATTTATCCACAATCTCGTCAGCGGCGGGCATCGGTTTCAGATGCTTTAGATGGATGTGCGGGTCTTCGCTGAGGACCACGTCAGGGTTGAGAATGCCCTGGGGGTCCAGCAAACGCTTGAGCTGCCACATCAACTGGTAGGCATCGCTGCCCCATTCCAGTTCTACGAAAGGCGCCATGTTGCGCCCGGTGCCGTGCTCGGCTTTGAGCGAGCCGCCAAATTCCACGGCCACCAGTTGCGCCACGTCATCCATAAATGCCTGGTAACGCGCCACTTCTTCGGGGTTGTTGAAACCCTGGGTGAAGACGAAGTGCAGGTTGCCCTCCAGGGCATGGCCAAACAGGATCGCTTCGTCGTAGTGGTGTTTGTCGAACAGCTCGATCAGGCGATTGACGCCGATGGCCAGTTGTTCGACCGGGAAGGTCACGTCTTCGATGATGACCGTGGTCCCGGTTTTGCGCACGGCGCCGACTGCAGGGAAGGTGTCTTTGCGGATCGCCCACAGTTTTGCGTTTTCCACCGGGTCCTCGGTGAAGTCGACTTGTTTCTCGACCGGGAACGCCGCCATCGACGCCATGATTTGCGCCAGTTGTTCGTGCAGTAAGGTCGAGGTTGCGGCACGGGACTCGATCAACAGGGCGCAGGCATTGGCCGACAGCTGTTGTACGAAAGCCGGCATGCCGGGCTTGTCCTGTACCGAGCGCAGGCTGCGACGATCCAGTAGCTCCACGGCGGACACAGGTTGGCTTTTCAGTACGGTGACTGCGTTGCAACAGGTTTCAACGTCGGGGAACACGATCAGCGCCGAGGCTTTATTCGGATGGTCGATTACCGTGTCGTAGGTCACCGAGCTGATGAAGCCCAGCGTGCCTTCGCTGCCCACCAGCAAGTGGCTGAGGATATCCAGCGGGTCATCGAAATCCACCAGGGCGTTGAGCGACAGGCCAGTGGTATTTTTCAGACGGTATTTATGGCGAATTTTGGCAGCCAGTTCGGGATTGGCGCGGGTCTCGCGGGCCAATGTCGCCAGCTGTTCGAGCAATGGAGCATGGCTTTGGCGGAAGTCGGCGACGTTGTTCGCGTCTTCGGTATCGACCCGGGTACCGTCGGCCAGCACCACGCGCAGGCCAGCCAGGGTGTGGTAGGTGTTTTGCGCGGTGCCGCAACACATGCCGCTGGCATTGTTGGCGACGATGCCGCCGATTTTGCAGGCGTTGATCGAGGCCGGGTCGGGGCCGATCTTGCGCCCGAACGGTGCCAGCCAGGCGTTGGCCTGGGCGCCGATAACCCCGGGTTGCAGGCGGATTTGTGTGCCCTGGCCGCGTATTTCCTTGGCGTTCCAGTTATCCCCAAGCACGATCAGCACCGAGTCGCTGATGGCCTGCCCCGACAGGCTGGTGCCGGCGGCGCGAAAAGTCACCGGCACCTGATCGCGACGGGCGAGGCGCAGCAGTTCGACCACTTCGTCTTCGGACTCGACGCGGATCACCAGCTTGGGGATCAGCCGATAGAAGCTGGCGTCAGTGCCAAAGGCCAGGGTGGACAGCGGGTCGCTGAAACGGCGGTCCTGCGCGATCAGTTGTTCGACATCACGCACAAAGGCAGCGGGCAGGCTCATGCATCCTCCAGGATCAACACCACCAGGTCTTTCGGGCCGTGGGCGCCGTAGGCCAGCACTTGCTCGATATCGGCGGTTTTCGACGGGCCGGATACCAATAATGCGTTGGTTGGCATCCCGGCGGCCCAGTTCATCTCTTGCTGCACCTGATAGAAGTTGTCGCGGATTTCGCTGGCCTTGAGCAGGGCGAAATGCACCGGCGGTACCAGGCTCATCAGGCGCGGTTCTTCAGGGGTTGGCCACATGATCAGGCTGCCGGTGGCAGCAATCGCGCCCAGGGTCGTGGTCAGGCTGGCCGGGGTGTCATTGAACAGTTCGGCTTTCCATTCTTCCACCGGACGGTTGTAGGCCTTGAGCGGCGCCAACCCGGGATTTTGCTCCCAGTGCGCCGTCACTTTTTGCCCGTGGGCCGTGGTCGGGGCAATCAGCAGGCTCGGCAGTTGACGGTCGGTGACCAATTGCGCCAACAGAGCGGGCCAGTCCTGTTCGGTGCTGAGGTGGATTTCGGTGTGCACCGCTTCCATCAGTTTGCGCAGCTGAGGGATGCGTTGTTCCGGGGTATAAGTCCAGGGTTGTGTCACCAGCACTTCGTCGAAGTTGTCAGGCACCGGTGTGGTCCCTGTCAGACTGTTACGCAGTTTGTTGAGGATGTTTTGTCTAGCGCTCATCGCGGGTCTCCCGATTTTTTCGCCAGGTGCACGCGTGCCATATCGTGCAGGGAGCGGGCTGCGGGTTTGGGGGCACTGTGGTTTTGCGTCCACGGCCCGACATTGCTCGGCGTGAGCCCGCGCAGGCGGGTGGCAGCCTTGAGGAACACGCGGTAGAGGGTGGGAGAGCTATTGAGTCTGGCCCACATGTTCCAGACCAGGCGCTCTTTGCGCGAGTACTTGCTGCCCTGGCCGCGCATGATTCGGGGCGAAGCATCCGGCGCTTTGACGTTCTCTTCGCGCAGGCGGCGCAGCAGGGCCGGGATCGGAATTTTTACCGGGCACACTTCGCCGCAGGCACCGCACAGCGACGACGCGCTGGGGTGATCCGGAACTTTGGCCAGGCCCACCATGTGCGGCGTGATGATTGCACCAATCGGCCCCGGGTAAACCTCGCCGTAGGCATGGCCGCCGATGCGCGTGTATACCGGGCAGTGGTTCATGCAGGCACCACAGCGGATGCAGTTAAGAGTCTGGCGTAACTCGCTGTCGGCAAATGCCTGGCTGCGGCCATTGTCGAGCAGTACCAGATGCACTTCTTCGGGGCCGTCCAGTTCGCCGGGTTTGCGCGGGCCGGAGATCATATTGACGTAGGTGGTGATCGGCTGGCCGAGGGCCGAGCGGGTCAGCAGTGACAGCAGTGGCACCACATCGCGCAGGTTTTCGACGACTTTTTCGATACCGGTGACGGCGATATGCACCGGTGGCACGGTGGTGGACATGCGGCCATTGCCTTCGTTTTCCACCAGCAACAGAGTGCCGGTTTCGGCGACTGCGAAGTTGACGCCGGACACGCCGATGTCAGCTTCAAAGAATTTCTGGCGCAGCACGCGTCGGCCGATCTGGATCAACTGGTCGACGTCTTTGGTGTAGTCCACACCGAGTTTTTCGTGGAACAAGTCAGCCACTTGCCCGGCATTCTTGTGGATCGCCGGCATGATGATGTGGGACGGCTTCTCGTTGTCGAGTTGAACGATGTACTCGCCCATGTCGGACTCAAGGCATTCAATGCCCTGGGCGCCGAGCACGTGGTTCATCTCCATCTCTTCGCTGACCATCGACTTGCCTTTGATCACTTGCCTGGCTGAGCGCCGGCGAGCAATGGACATCACGATTTCATTGGCCTGGTCGACGGTTTCGGCCCAATGCACCTGCACGCCGTTGCGAGTCAGGTTGGCTTCCAGTTGTTGCAGCAGGTCGGGCAGTTTGGACAAGGCGCGGGCGCGCACGGCATTGCCCAGGGCTCGCAAGTGTTCGCGTTCATGGGCGTCGCTGAAGGACGCCGCACGTTTGGTCATCAAAGAGTCCATGGCACTGCGAAAGTTGTTTCGCAGTTGCGTGTCGGCCAAGGCTTCGTGGGCGCGCTCGCGAAAGTCTTCTTCAATCGCGACGGTGGGGATCAGTGTGCTGGTGCTCATTGCTGGCCTCCGGTGCGCTGCCACAAGAAGCTGGCAAGATGCTGGCCGCGCAGGGCCTGCTTCTGTTTTTCCAGCGAGCCATTGATATTCATCAGGCAGCCGCAGTCGGCAGTCAGTACCTGATGGGCGCCGGTTTCAATCAAGGAGCGGGTCTTGTCGGCGACCATGGCCCCGGAAATATCCGGCATGCGTACGCTGAATGTCCCACCAAAACCGCAGCATTCACTTTCGTGGCTGTGGTCGATACGTTCGACATTACTCAGTTGCGCGAGCATTTCGCGGCCATGCAGGTGGGTGTTCATTTCGCGCCGTGCGGAGCATGAGGTGTGCAGCGCTACTTTGACCGGAGCACCGCTGTCCTTGAATTGCACCTTGCACACAAACAGCAGGAATTCGGTGAGTTCGAAGGTGCGTTCGGCCAGGGCGTGGACCTTGAGCAGGGTTTCGGGTTCGTCCTTGAACAGGTCTTCGTAGTGCTCGCGCAGCATCCCGGCGCAAGAGCCGGACGGCACGACCACGGGATAGTCTTCGGCGAACAATGCCAACTGCGATCGTGCGACTTCGCGGGCCTGATCGGTGTAGCCGGAGGTATAGGCCGGTTGTCCGCAGCAGCTTTGGCCCTGGGGGTAGTCGACTGCGATACCTTCGCGTTCGATCAGGTGAATGGCGTCCATTCCGGCTTCGGGGAAGAACAGGTCCACTACGCAGGTGCCAAACAGATAGACCTTGCGTGGCTTGTGCGAGGGGTATTGACGAGGTGTCGGGAGGGGCGGGGCGACGCGGGTCGCATTCGGCACGGCGTTGTAAAAAAGCTCGCTCATCAGGCGTCTCCGGGTGGTCCCGGTTATGTGTCCGCGTCAGCAGCTGAAACCGTCTTCAGCCGCCAGGCAGACCGGGTTTGGAATGAATGACGCCGGCGTGCAGGCCGGCGCCTTTTATCGTGCAGTAACCATAGTCTTATTAGTGCACCAGCATGCCGGTGAACCAGTAGGCCTGCGCCAGTGTGATCAGGCCAACGATGGTGGCGAAGAACAGGCTGTGCTTGAGGGTGAAGCGGAACAGGTCTGACTCTTTGCCTACCAGGCCGGTGGCCGCACAGGCTACGGCGATTGATTGCGGGGAAATCATTTTGCCGGTCACGCCGCCGCTGGTATTGGCCGCAACCATCAACACGTCGCTGACGCCGATCTGGTGCGCGGTGGTGGCTTGCAGCGAGCTGAACAGCGCGTTCGAGGAGGTGTCGGAACCGGTCAGGAATACGCCCAGCCAGCCGAGGAACGGCGAGAAGAACGGGAACGCCGCGCCAGTCCCGGCCAGCACCAGAGCCATGGTGGAAGACATGCCCGAGTAGTTGGTGACGAAGGCAAAGGCCAGCACCATGCCGATGGACAGGATCGGCCAGCGCAGTTCGTAGAGGGTCTCTTTGAAAGTGGTAAGACCAGTCTTGATGTCAATTTTCAGGATCAGCATCGAGATCAATGCAGAGAAGAAAATCGCTGTGCCGGTTGCTGAAATCGGGTCCAGTTTGAACACGGCAGCAATGGCGGTCGGTGCGTTTACGATGGGTGCGGTTTTGATCACTAGTTGATCAAGGTGCGGAATGGCGAAGTTGAACACCCAGCCATACATCTCGCCGCCCGGGGAGAACAGGGCCTTGAACGGTTTGAGGGTCCAGATGGTGACCAGAACGGTGAGGATCAGGAACGGCGACCAGGCTTTGAGAATCTGCATCAGGCTGTAAGGCGAAGCCATGAGGTTGCTCGGTTTGCCGAAACCTCCTGCGCTGGCTGTCACGATTACGTCAGAGGAAACGCCTGCTATCTGTGCGCCTGCAGTCCGTTTTGGCTGCCAGACTTTCAGGAACAAGGTCAGGCTGACCAGGCTGGCGAGGGCCGAGGTAATGTCCGGCAGCTCAGGGCCAATGAAGTTCGAGGTGAAGTACTGGGTGACGGCGAAGCTCAAGCCGGCCACCAGGGCTGCCGGCCAGGTTTCACGTACGCCGCGCAGGCCGTCCATCATGAATACCAGCCAGAAGGGTACGAACAGCGACAGCAATGGCAACTGACGGCCAGCCATGGCGCCGATCTTGAACGAGTCGATGCCCGTCACCTGGCCCGCCACGATGATCGGAATGCCCAGTGCGCCGAACGCTACGGGGGCGGTGTTGGCAATCAGGCACAGGCCCGCCGCGTACAGCGGGTTGAAGCCCAGGCCTACGAGCAGTGCGGCAGTAATGGCTACCGGCGCGCCGAAACCGGCTGCACCTTCGAGGAAGGCACCGAAGCAGAAGCCAATCAGCAGCACTTGCAGGCGCTGGTCATCGGTGATCGACAGTACCGAACTGCGGATGATTTCGAACTGACCACTTTTAACCGTCAGTTTGTAGAGGAACACCGCGGCAACGATGATCCAGGCAATTGGCCAGAGGCCATAGGCAAATCCATAGCCGGCAGCTGCGAAGGCCATGTCGACAGGCATCTGGAAGGCAAAGATGGCCACCACAATGGACAGGGCAAGGGTAATGCTCCCGGCGACGTGTCCTTTGAGACGGAACACGGCCAGAGCCAGGAAGAAAAACACGATCGGAATGACAGCCGCGAGAGCGGACAGGCCGAGGCTGCCGAGCGGGCTATAGAGCTGTTGCCAGGTTTGCATATGGGGTGGCCCCTAATTGTTATTGGTCGAGCGTGCTTGGATAATTGGTATTACCAATTTACAACCGCTACCGGCTAGGGTAAAAGCCTTATGCGGTATGTGTCAATTTGCCGCTCTTAAATCTTTTGTCGGGATGTTCGTGTTCAGTGCATCTGATGGGGGCCGGAGCGGCGCTTCTGATGAGTGTGCGGATTGCGCCAATCGGCGAGAATAGCGGCCCCCGGCGCTCGGTCGGGAGGGTGGAGAGCAGTTATGGGGTTTGATCAAATTCGTCAGCGCCGTTTGTCGGACGATATTGTCGAGCAGCTTGAGGGCATGATCCTTGAGGGAACGTTGAAGTCAGGCGAGCGCTTGCCGGCTGAGCGTGCGCTGGCGGAGCAGTTTGGTGTGTCGCGCCCGTCGTTGCGCGAGGCCATTCAAAAGCTGTCGGCCAAAGGTTTGCTGGTCAGTCGCCAGGGCGGCGGCAATTATGTGGCGACTGCGCTGGGTTCGACCTTTAGTGATCCGTTGTTGCAATTGCTGGAGAGCAATCCCGAAGCGCAGCGCGATTTACTGGAGTTTCGCCATACCCTTGAGGCTTCATGTGCCTTTTACGCGGCATCGCGCGCCACCGAGATGGATCGCGAGCGTCTGCGCCTGGCCTTTGAGCAGTTGCAGGATTGTTATGCACGGGTCGATGAGGTGAGCCGCGCCGAGGAGGGCGAGGCGGATGCCAACTTCCATCTGGCTATCGCCGAAGCCAGTCATAACGCAGTGTTGCTGCACACCATTCGGGGCTTGTTCGACCTGCTCAAGCGCAACGTGGTGACCAACATCGGGGGTATGTACAAGCAGCGCAGTGAAACGCGCGACATGCTGATCAGTCAGCATCGCGAGTTGTATCTGGCGATTATCGAGGGGCGTGCAGAGGATGCCCGGGAAGTGGCGAGCCGGCACCTGGTGTACGTGCAGGAAGTGCTGGAAGAAGTGCGTCAGGAAGTTCAGCGCATGGCGCGGGCTGAGCGGCGTAACGGGTTGTAAGGGGCCAAACCTGCAGGGGCGAGGCAAGCTCGCTCCTGCAGATGATAGGGGCAGGGAGGTTTAGTCTTCCTTGCCCTTGTTGCGCACTGCACGCTGCAGCTCGCGATCGGAGTCGCGCTCACGCTCGGTATGACGCTTGTCGTATTCCTTCTTGCCTTTACCCAGGGCAATTTCGCACTTGATCAAGTGCTTGCTCCAGTAAAGCGAGAGGCAGACGCAGGCGTAACCCTTCTGCTGCACCGCGGCAAACAGCTTTTCCAGCTCGCGCTGGTTAAGCAGCAGTTTGCGGCTGCGCGTCGGGTCGGCAATAACGTGGGTGCTGGCTGTCGTCAGGGGGGCAATATGGCTGCCAAGCAGCCAGGCTTCACCGTCCTTGAGTAGCACATAGCTGTCGACCAGCTGTGCCTTGCCTGCACGCAGACTTTTTACTTCCCAGCCGGCCAGGACCAGACCAGCCTCGAACCGATGTTCGATGAAGTAATCGTGTCGCGCTTTTTTATTCTGCGCGATGGTCCCTGTGGGGTGTTTCTTCTGTTTAGCCATAGGGCCGGCATTATAGGCAGTTGCTAGCGTGTCGGCTACGGCCAACCTGCGAGTTTGTGCGTGCAGGACTGCGTGCTTGAGCGCGTAGGGTGATTCCCGGACAATGCGCCCTCTTTTTTTAGTGGTTGGGCGTAGTAACGATGTCGACAGACAAGGTTTCTGTCCACGGCAGTTGGGCAAGCCGTTGGGTCTTTATTTTCGCTGCGACCGGTTCTGCCGTGGGTCTGGGCAGTATCTGGAAATTCCCTTACATGGTGGGCGTCTACGGTGGCGGTGCTTTTGTATTGGTGTTTCTGGCCTGTATCGCGCTGATTGGTGTGCCGGTGATGCTGGCTGAAACCCTGATCGGTCGGCGGGCGCGACTGAGTCCGGCAAATGCCTTGAAGGTATTGGCGGTGGAGGCCGGGCATTCCGGGCGTTGGTCCTGGGGGGCTTTTGCCGGGATGATCACGGCACTGCTGATCCTGTCTTTTTATAGTGTGGTCGGCGGCTGGTCGCTGGATTACATCATCAATATGGGCAAGGGCGACTTTCAGGGCGCGACGGCTGATCAGGTGGGTGCTTACTTCGGTGGCGTGATAGCCGACCCATGGCGCCTTACGTTCTGGCATACAGCGTTCATGCTTCTGTCAGCGTTTGTGATCGCCAGGGGTGTGGTAGCGGGTCTTGAGCGCAGTTTGCGGATCATGATGCCTATTCTGTTTGTACTGTTGCTGGTGCTGCTGGGTTACAGCATGACCACGGGGCACTTCATGGAGGGCGTGCATTTCATGTTCGACTTCAACCCCGACCGGGTGCTCGACGGCTTGCTGGCGGCGATGGGACATGCGTTCTTTTCGCTCAGTGTGGGCGTGGGTTCTATCATGATCTACGGTGCATATATGCCGAAAAACGCATCGATTTCCGGGACGGTTGTCGGTGTGGCGCTGATCGATACCTTTGTCTCATTGCTGGCCGGACTGGCATTGTTTCCAATTGTATTCGCTTCGGGTTTGAACCCGAGCGAAGGCCCAGGGCTGATGTTTGTGACCTTGCCGTTTGCCTTTGGCAACGTAGCGTTCGGTCAGTTGATGGGGGTGGTGTTCTTTGTTCTGGTGGCCGTTGCAGCCTGGAGTTCGGCTATCTCACTGCTGGAGCCGATGGTGGCTTACCTCGTTGAGCGGACCCGGGTCAGGCGCCTTTGGGTCACGTTCTGGCTGGCCTTTACCTGCTGGTTCGTCGGTCTGGGTACGGTGTTTTCGTTCAATATCTGGAAGCAGGCCAAGTTTTTCGTGAGCGAAGAATCAGGTTTTCACCTGTACCAATGGGGGGCTGCCAGCGGTCTGGACTTCTTTGGTGTCGTTGATTTCTTCACCTCGCGTATCATGCTGCCTTTAGGCGGGCTGTGCTTTGTGGTCTTTGCAGGCTGGATCATGGGGCGTGGCGCGGTACGCGACGAGTTGTCGATGCGCAGCCCGGCGATGTTCACCCTGACTCTTTTCTTGATGCGCTATGTGGCGCCACTCGGCATTCTGATTGTGTTTGCCGCCCAGCTGTGGAAGTAACGCTGACATGACTACCCATATCCAACGCTCCGCCTTGCTGCCTTATCCGGCGCAGGCTCTTTATGACCTGGTTAACGATGTTGCGAGTTATCCGGAGTTCTTGCCGTGGTGTTCATCGGCCGAAATTCTTGAAAGCACCGAGGTGCTGATGCGCGCCAGCCTGGGTGTGGCCAAGGGCGGTTTGAGCCAGCACTTTGTGACGCGTAACACGCTGGTGCCGGGGCAATCCATTGAGATGAATCTGGAAGAGGGGCCATTCACCAAGTTGCACGGCCTCTGGGTGTTCAAGCCATTGGGCGAGAAAGCCTGCAAGATCAGTCTGGATATGACGTTTGATTACGCCGGGGCGATTGTGAAGGCGACCTTGGGGCCGTTGTTCAATCAGGCCGCCAATACGCTGGTAGATGCGTTTTGCCAGCGCGCCAAGCAGTTGTATGGCTGACTCTGATGATTGATGTTGAGGTTGTCTACGCGGCTGTCGATCGTCAGCGCTTGCTGGTTTTGGCGGTGCCGCAAGGCACTACTGTACGGGCGGCGGTGCTGGCGTCGGGTATGGATAGCGAGTTTGCGGAGCTGGATCTGCTGAATTGCCCTGTGGGGATTTTCGGCAAGCAGGTCGCAGCGCCAGACAGCCATGTATTGCAGGCCGGTGATCGGGTTGAAATTTATCGTCCTTTGCTGGCCGACCCTAAAGAAATCCGGCGTCAGCGTGCAGCCAAAGCGGCTGAAGCCAAGCGCCTGAGCCAGCTGTAAGCACTTTAGACAGACAACAAAAAGCCCGGCATGCCGGGCTTTTTTGTGCCGAACCTTTATTGTTCGGTTGTATCCAGAGGCGCTGGAGTCGGTACAGGTACCGCTTTGACTCCATCGACGTCTTTCTGGATCTGATCGAGCAGCGAGCCAGGTTTAGGTGGCTCATCGCTATTCTCGCTCGGGGCAGTCTCAGGCACTGGCGGGGTGGTTTCACCCGGGGCAGTGTCTTTGCCGAGAATTGCCTCGTCGCGGCTCACGCCAGGCTTGAAATCGCCTGACAAGCTGATGAGCTGGTCGTTTTCGTTGAAGAACACGCTCACGCGTTCTTGTTGGCGTTCACCGCCACCGGGTTGCAGGCTATACAAATAATCCCAACGATCCGGATGGAATGTATCGGTCAGCAGGGCGTTGCCCATGATAAACCGCACTTGCCGGCGGGTCATTCCCGGGCGTAACTGGTTTATCATGTCCTGCGTGACGACATTGCCCTGCTGGATGTCGATTTTGTAAACCCCGGGGAATGAACAACCGGCGAGTGCGAGCAGTCCCACAAAGGTGAAACTGGTTAGCAAGAGCTTGGTGTTTTGCATCGGTGGGCGACTTCCACTATCTTGGCTGGGACAACGTAAACGCCGATCATACCCGTATTAAGAGAAGCTGCGAAGCGCTTCCGCGAGAAAGCTAACCATGGTTGAAAATAGCGAACTACGTAAGGCCGGACTTAAGGTGACTCTGCCACGAGTCAAGATTCTACAAATGCTTGACTCTGCCGAGCAGCGTCACATGAGTGCCGAGGATGTTTACAAGGCATTGATGCAAGCTGGCGAAGACGTCGGTCTGGCCACGGTCTACCGTGTACTGACGCAGTTTGAGTCCGCAGGGCTGGTGATTCGCCATAATTTTGATGGCGGTCATGCGGTCTTTGAATTGGCCGATGCCGACGGCGGACACCACGACCACATGGTCAACGTGGACAGTGGTGAAGTGATCGAGTTTTTCGACGAAGACATCGAAAAACTGCAACATGCCATCGCCGCCAAACATGGCGTCGAGCTGGTAGATCACAATCTGGTGCTGTACGTACGCAAGAAAACTAAATAAGCATGTCGCGCGAACCCCGGTTCGCGAAACCAACGAAGGCGACCCCAGGGTCGCCTTCGTGCTGTCTGAATCTTGGTATTTGTTGACCGTTCGTCGTTAAGCTGCCAGGTTTTTTGCTGTGACCACCATTTTCTTGGCGTGAGCCAATGATTCTTTGGTCAGATCGATACCGCCGAGCATGCGCGCGACTTCTTCTACTCGCTCTTTTTGACTGAGTTTGGACACGGCGGTGCGTGTGGTTTCGCTCTCGCGAACCTTGTGTACGAAAAGGTGCTGGTGGCATTGCGCTGCCACTTGCGGCAGGTGGGTGACCGTCAGCACCTGGCCGCGCTCGCCAAGCCTGCGCAGCAACTGGCCAACGATTTCAGCAGTTGGACCGCCGATGCCCACGTCGACTTCGTCGAATACCAGGGTGGGTACGCGTGAGGTTTGTGCGGTGATGACCTGGATGGCCAGGCTGATGCGTGACAGTTCGCCGCCAGAGGCCACCTTGGCCAGGGCTTTAAGAGGCTGGCCGGGGTTGGCGCTGACCAGCAGTTCAACTTGCTCCAGACCGTGGGGCATCGGGTCGGTGCTGTTTTGTGGGCGTAACTCGATGACGAAGCGGCCGCCAGGCATGCCCAGGCGCTGGATTTCTTCTTCTACTGCACTGCTCAGCTGTGTTGCCGCATGGGCACGCAAACCGCTGAGTTCGCGTGCGCACTCCTGATAGTGGCGGGTGTACGCGGTCAGTTCATTGTTCAGGCGTTCAATGGACTCATCGTTGGCGTTGAGGGTTTCGATCTCTTCCAGTAGCCGTTGCTGCAGGGCGGCAACGTCATTTGGCTGGACGCGGTGTTTGCGTGCCAGGGTGTAGATGGTGTCCAGTCGCTCTTCGAGGTACTGCAGGCGGCCCGGGTCAGCATCAAAATGATCGAGGAAACGGTTAAGTTCGCCCACGGCCTCTTCGACTTGAATTTGTGCGCTGGCCAGCAGGTCGGTTGCTTCGCTCAGCGAGCCGGAGTTGTTGTTGATGCTCGACAGGCGATTCAGGCTCACGGTCAGCGCGTTGAGTACGTTGCCGGAATCGTTTTCGCTGCACTGTTCAACCACCTGACGGCAGATAGTCAGCAGGGTTTCGGCGTTGGTCAGGTTCTTGTGTTCCTGCTCCAGCTCTTCCAGTTCGTTTTCGCCCAGCGAGAGGGTTTCGAGTTCTTCGAGCTGGTAGCTCAGCAGTTGGTGGCGTGCGCGCTGCTCGTCACCCGAGTTGGACAGGTGCTCGAGTTCCTGGCGGGTCTGGCGCCAGCGTTGTGCTGCCAGATGGACCTGGCGGGCCAGATCGGTGGCACCCGCATACTCGTCCAGCAAGCGGCGATGGGTGTCGGGTTTGAGCAGCGACTGGTGTTCGTGCTGGCTGTGGATATCGATCAACAACTCGCCCAGGGCTTTCAGGTCGCCTTGAGGGCAGGGTGTGCCATTGATGTAGCCGCGTGAGCGTCCTTCGGCCGTGATCACTCGGCGCAGGATGCACGGGCCTTCAGCCTCGAGATCGCGTGCGGCAAGCCATGCCCGGGCTTCGGGGATATCCTGCAGGTCGAAGGTGGCCAGGATGTCTGCCTTTTCGGCCCCGGGGCGAACTACGCCACTGTCGGCGCGGTCACCCAGGGTAAGGCCGAGCGCATCGAGCATGATCGATTTACCGGCACCGGTCTCGCCAGTGATTACACTCATCCCGCGATCCAGTTCAAGATCGAGATGTTCAACGATGGCGTAGTTATGTACGGACAGGTGCACCAGCATAGGAGCTGCTCCAAAACGTAATGTCTGGTTATTTATACAGTGTTTTGTTTCGTGCTGACAATGCCTTCGTTTAGTTCGATTTGCTTGGTCGTTTTGCTTTTTTAGGTCGTTTCGATTGTCCAGCCGGGGCTTTTGCTCGAGGGGAAAGACCACACTTACTGCTTTTTGGCTCTTGAACCTGAAAATTGCGACCCCATATACCTTGGCAGAAGCGCGAGTCGAGCTCGCGGACAAAGTTTGAAAGGAGAAATCTATGGCAGACGAACAGACTATGGATACGCAGAATCAAGACGCTAATCAGGCTGCTGATGCAGGAAGCGAAGATCTGGTATCCCGCGTGCAAGTGCTTGAAGAGCAGCTGGCGGCCGCTAATGATCAGGCTTTGCGCGTAGCTGCCGATCTACAGAACGTTCGCCGCCGTGCAGAACAGGACGTTGAAAAAGCACACAAATTTGCACTGGAAAAATTTGCTGGCGACCTGTTGCCGGTAATCGACAGTCTGGAACGCGGCCTTGAGCTGTCGAACCCGGACGACGAAAGCATTCGTCCAATGCGTGAAGGGATCGAGCTGACCCTGAAAATGTTCCAGGACACCCTGAAGCGTTATCACCTGGAAGCTATCGATCCACACGGCGAGCCCTTCAATGCCGAGCATCACCAGGCGATGGCAATGCAGGAAAGCGCTGACCTGGAGCCAAACAGTGTGCTCAAGGTGTTTCAAAAAGGTTATCAGCTCAATGGTCGCTTGCTGCGCCCGGCTATGGTCGTAGTCAGCAAGGCTCCAGCGCCGGTTTCGCCATCGATTGACGAGCAGGCTTGAAATCGGCCGCAAGGCCCCCATTTAGAAGTCAAGCGTTAAGTAATGCCGCAGTTGGTCATTACTGCTGCGGCAAAAAAATTCAAATTTAGGGAGAGTTAACATGGGCAGAATTATCGGTATTGACCTCGGGACCACCAACTCGTGTGTTTCGGTTCTGGAAAACGGTAAAGCAAAAGTTATCGAAAACGCTGAAGGCGCGCGTACCACGCCGTCGATCGTTGCGTATGCCAACGATGGCGAAATTCTGGTTGGCCAGTCGGCCAAGCGTCAGGCAGTGACCAATCCGCATAACACCCTGTACGCGGTGAAGCGTCTGATCGGTCGTCGTTTTGACGAAGAAGTTGTGCAGAAAGACATTCAGATGGTTCCGTACAAGATCGCCAAGGCTGACAACGGCGACGCTTGGGTTGAAGTGAACGGCCAGAAAATGGCTCCGCCACAAATCTCGGCTGAAATTCTGAAGAAAATGAAGAAAACCGCCGAAGACTACCTCGGCGAGCCAGTGACTGAAGCGGTTATCACCGTTCCGGCCTACTTCAACGACAGCCAGCGTCAGGCGACCAAAGACGCCGGCCGTATCGCGGGTCTGGACGTAAAACGCATCATCAACGAACCAACCGCTGCTGCTCTGGCTTACGGTATGGACAAAGCGAAAGGCGACCACACTGTCATCGTTTATGACCTGGGTGGCGGTACTTTCGACGTGTCGGTAATTGAAATTGCCGAAGTGGATGGCGAGCACCAGTTTGAAGTGCTGGCGACCAACGGTGACACGTTCCTGGGTGGTGAAGACTTTGACATCCGTCTGATCGACTACCTGGTTGACGAGTTCAAGAAAGAAAGCGGCATGAACCTCAAAGGTGACCCGCTGGCGATGCAGCGTCTGAAAGAAGCTGCTGAAAAAGCCAAGATCGAACTGTCTTCGAGCCAGTCGACCGACGTGAATCTGCCGTACATCACTGCAGATGCCACCGGTCCTAAGCACTTGAACGTGAAGATTTCCCGCGCCAAGCTGGAATCGCTGGTTGAAGACCTGGTTCAGCGCACCATCGAGCCTTGCCGCACTGCACTGAAAGACGCCGGTATCGACGTTGGCGCGATCAACGACGTGATCCTGGTCGGTGGTCAGACTCGCATGCCGCTGGTACAGAAGCTGGTAACCGAGTTCTTCGGCAAGGAAGCACGTAAAGACGTGAACCCGGACGAAGCTGTTGCAATGGGTGCTGCTATCCAGGGCGCAGTATTGGCCGGTGATGTGAAAGACGTTCTGTTGCTGGACGTGAGCCCGCTGACTTTGGGTATCGAAACCATGGGTGGCGTAATGACTGCCCTGATCGAGAAAAACACCACGATTCCTACCAAGAAATCGCAAGTGTTCTCGACTGCTGACGATAACCAGGGCGCAGTGACCATTCACGTGCTGCAAGGCGAGCGCAAGCAAGCCGCTCAGAACAAGTCGTTGGGCAAGTTCGACCTGGCTGACATTCCACCAGCTCCACGTGGCGTGCCTCAGATCGAAGTGACCTTCGACATCGATGCCAACGGCATCCTGCACGTAAGTGCAAAAGACAAGGCGACTGGCAAGTCTCAGTCCATCGTGATCAAGGCTAACTCGGGTCTGTCCGAGGAAGAAATTGCTCAGATGGTTCGTGACGCTGAAGTCAACGCTGAAGAAGACCGCAAGTTCGAAGAGCTGGCAGCTGCACGTAACCAGGGCGACGCACTGGTTCACTCGACTCGTAAAATGATCGCTGATGCTGGCGATAAAGTGACCGCAGAAGAGAAAGTTGCAATCGAAGCTGCAGTAGTTGCACTTGAAGCCGCTGTTAAAGGCGATGACAAGGCTGCTATCGAAGCCAAGGTTGAAGAGCTGTCCAAGGTGTCTGCTCCGGTCGCACAGAAAATGTACGCCGAGCAAGCGAACCCGGCAGACGCAGCGGCCAAGCCTGCTGAAGAAGCCAAGGCTGACGACGTTGTCGACGCCGAGTTCGAAGAAGTAAAAGACAACAAGTAATTAGCTTGTTGGTCGGCCGGTTGACCGTGCATTAGCGGTGACTGGTAGGATGTCGCCGCGCGGGAGCTTGCTCCCGCGTTGGCGTGTCTGGAGTAGAGGAATTTTTACAGCATGCGACATGGTCGAATGCTTGCGGTTGGGTCCGGATCTTTTTTGTTTCCGCTTGGCTGTAACCGCTCCTGTTGGCCGATGCATTGGCTGTTAATCAGAAACCAATATCGTTGAAAAAGACGTGAGTCGGGCTTGGTCTTTACTGGGGTCCGGCGGGTTTGGTGAGGCTCGGGAGGGTTTTGCCGAACGTCCTTGAGAGTGCAAAGAATTATGGCAAAGCGCGATTATTACGAAATATTGGGTGTTGAACGTACTACCACTGAAGTGGAGTTGAAGAAGGCATATCGTCGCCTCGCAATGAAGCATCACCCGGATCGCAATCCGGATGACAAGGCTTCCGAAGAGTTGTTCAAGGAAGCCAACGAGGCTTACGAAGTTCTGTCGGACTCCAGTAAGCGTGCCGCCTATGATCAATACGGCCATGCCGGTGTTGATCCGCAAATGGGTGGTGGCGGTGCCGGTTTTGGCGGGCAGAACTTCTCCGATATTTTCGGCGATGTGTTCAGTGATTTCTTCGGCGGTGGTCGCGGTGGCTCCCGGGGCGGCGCTCAGCGGGGCAGCGATTTGCGCTACACGCTGGAGCTGGATCTGGAAGAGGCCGTACGCGGTACCACGGTCAATATTCGTGTGCCGACGCTGGTCAACTGCAAACCATGCGATGGTTCGGGTGCCAAGAAAGGTTCTTCGCCGGTTACCTGTACGACCTGTGGCGGTATTGGCCAGGTGCGCATGCAGCAGGGCTTTTTTGCTGTGCAGCAGACCTGTCCGCGTTGCCACGGTCAGGGCAAGATCATTTCTGATCCGTGCGACAGCTGCCGTGGCGAAGGCCGCGTAGAAGAATACAAAACCCTTTCCGTAAAAGTGCCTGCGGGCGTAGATACGGGCGACCGGATTCGTCTTTCGGGCGAAGGCGAGGCGGGTGTGCAGGGCGGGCCGACCGGCGATCTGTACGTGGTGATCGAGGTGCGTGAGCACGCGATCTTCCAGCGCGACGGCAAGCATCTGTTCTGTGAAGTACCGATCAACTTTGCCGATGCTTCGCTGGGTGCCGAGATTGAAGTGCCGACCCTGGATGGCCGGGTCAAGCTGAAGATTCCGGAAGGCACGCAAACCGGCAAGCAGTTCCGTCTGCGTGGCAAGGGTGTTGCTCCGGTACGTGGCGGCGGCGCTGGTGACTTGATGTGCCGTGTGGTGATCGAGACGCCGGTGAAACTGAGCCGTCGTCAGCGTGAGTTGATGGAAGAGTTCCGTTCGACACTCGAAGGCGATAGTAGTCATTCGCCGAACGCAACCGGCTGGTTCGAAGGCGTGAAGCGCTTCTTCGGCGATTTGTAAGGAGCGGGACATGCGACGTATGGCTGTGATGGGCGCTGCTGGGCGCATGGGTAAGACCTTGGTCGATGCGGTGCAGCAGCGCTCACCAGTGTGCGGGCTGACAGCGGCCATCGTGCGCCCGGGCAGCTCCCTGGTGGGGGCGGATGCCGGTGAGCTGGCCTCTATCGGGCGTATCGGTGTGCCGTTGTCGGAAAACCTGCAAGCGGTCGCGGCTGATTTCGACGTACTGATCGATTTCACCCTGCCTGAGGTAATGCTGGCCAACCTGGCCGTGTGTCGCCAGTTGGGCAAGGCCATGGTGATCGGTACTACGGGGTTGAATGCCGAACAAAAGCAGTTGCTGGTTGAAGCCGGCCAGGATATTGCGATTGTTTTTGCCTCCAACTTCAGTGTGGGCGTCAACCTGTCGTTCAAGCTGCTGGATATGGCGGCACGGGTGATGGGTGAAGATGCTGATATCGAAATCATCGAAGCTCATCACCGGCACAAGGTCGACGCGCCTTCGGGAACCGCGATGCGCATGGGTGAGGTCATTGCCAGTGCATTGGGGCGTGACCTGCAGCAGGTGGCGGTCTATGGTCGCGAAGGTCACACCGGCGCCCGCGAGCGCGAAACCATCGGTTTTGCGACAGTTCGGGGCGGTGATGTGGTGGGGGATCATACGGTTCTGTTTGCGACCGAGGGCGAGCGTCTTGAGATCACCCACAAGGCATCCAGCCGCATGACCTTCGCCAAGGGTGCCGTTCGTGCTGCGCTGTGGCTCGACGGGCGTGAGCCCGGGCTGTATGACATGCAGGATGTGCTCGACCTGCGTTGAGTTGTCTCTGTAAAATCAGGCTGTTGGCGCGCCGGCAGCCTGACTTTTAACCGCTAAGCGATGTTCTGTCGCATTCCTCTGCCTTTTAGGCTCTTTAGCGGTAGACCAAAAAAGCCTTTTTCTGTAAGCTACAGCTTTAGTGTGTCCACTAAAAGCGCGCAGATAATTCGATGAAGAAGCGGGGTGACGTGTCCATACGTCACTCCGCTTTTTTACAACCTGCGATCGCCCTTTCAGGCTTTATTTACGGGAGGTCTTCTTGACTAAGCAAGCCATACTCGCCCTCGCTGATGGCAGCATTTTTCGCGGCGAAGCCATTGGAGCCGACGGTCAGACCGTTGGAGAGGTGGTGTTTAACACCGCAATGACTGGCTACCAGGAGATCTTGACGGATCCATCCTACGCTCAGCAAATCGTTACCCTGACTTACCCGCATGTTGGCAATACCGGTACTACGCCGGAAGATGCCGAGTCTGATCGTGTCTGGTCCGCAGGTCTGGTTATTCGTGATCTGCCACTGGTTGCCAGCAACTGGCGCAACACGATGTCGCTTTCCGATTACCTGAAAGCCAACAATGTTGTCGCTATCGCAGGTATCGATACCCGTCGCCTGACCCGCATTTTGCGTGAGAAAGGTGCACAGAACGGCTGCATCATGGCCGGCGACAACATTTCTGACGAAGCTGCCATTGCTGCTGCGCGCGGCTTCCCGGGCCTGAAAGGCATGGATCTGGCGAAAGTTGTCAGCACCGAGAAGGCTTACGAGTGGCGCTCCAGTGTCTGGAACCTGGCCACCGATAGCCATCCGACAATTGAAGCGTCCGAGCTGCCTTATCACGTAGTTGCCTACGACTACGGCGTAAAGTGGAACATCCTGCGCATGCTGGTTGAGCGTGGCTGCCGCGTCACTGTTGTGCCGGCACAAACTCCGGCCAGCGACGTACTGGCTCTGAATCCGGATGGTGTGTTCCTGTCCAACGGCCCGGGTGATCCGGAGCCATGCAACTACGCAATCACGGCTATTCAGGAAGTGCTGAAAACCGAAATTCCGGTGTTCGGTATCTGCCTGGGACACCAGTTGCTGGCTCTGGCGTCCGGCGCCAAGACGGTGAAAATGGGTCACGGCCACCACGGTGCGAACCACCCGGTTCAGGATCTGGACACGGGCGTTGTGATGATCACCAGTCAGAACCACGGTTTTGCGGTTGATGAAGCGACTTTGCCGGCCAACGTGCGCGCAATCCACAAGTCGCTGTTTGACGGCACCTTGCAAGGTATCGAGCTGACCGACAAGAGCGCTTTCAGCTTCCAGGGTCACCCTGAAGCCAGCCCTGGCCCGAACGACGTAGCGCCGCTGTTCGATCGTTTCATCAATGAGATGGCCAAGCGCCGCTGATCATACCCTTGTGCTAGTACCCAGTGCCGGCCCCGGACTCCGGCGGCCCCTTGGGTGCTTCACAGGCTTGATCGACGGCTTGCCGACTGACCTGCGGATTTGAGTGACAAACCCATGCCAAAACGTACAGACATTAAAAGCATCCTGATTCTCGGCGCTGGCCCGATCGTTATCGGCCAGGCCTGTGAATTCGACTACTCCGGCGCCCAGGCTTGTAAAGCTCTGCGCGAGGAAGGCTATCGCGTCATCCTGGTGAACTCCAACCCGGCCACCATCATGACCGACCCGGACATGGCCGACGCAACGTACATCGAGCCGATCAAGTGGCAGACTGTTGCCAAGATCATCGAAAAAGAGCGTCCGGACGCTCTGTTGCCGACCATGGGCGGCCAGACTGCTCTGAACTGCGCACTGGACCTGGAGCGTGAAGGCGTTCTGGAGAAGTTCGGCGTAGAAATGATCGGCGCCAATGCCGACACCATCGACAAGGCTGAAGACCGTTCGCGTTTTGACAAGGCGATGAAGTCCATCGGTCTGGATTGCCCGCGCTCCGGTATCGCCCACAGCATGGAAGAGGCCAATGCGGTCCTCGAAAAGCTGGGCTTCCCGTGCATCATCCGTCCATCGTTCACCATGGGCGGCACCGGTGGCGGTATCGCTTACAACCGTGAAGAGTTCGAAGAAATCTGCGCTCGTGGTCTGGACCTGTCGCCGACCAAAGAGCTGCTGATCGACGAATCCCTGATCGGCTGGAAAGAGTACGAAATGGAGGTTGTCCGCGACAAAAAGGACAACTGCATCATCGTTTGCTCGATCGAAAACTTTGACCCGATGGGCGTGCACACCGGTGACTCGATCACTGTTGCTCCGGCACAGACCCTGACGGACAAGGAATACCAGATCATGCGTAACGCCTCGCTGGCGGTACTGCGTGAGATCGGCGTTGAGACCGGTGGCTCCAACGTGCAGTTCGGCATTTGCCCGGACACTGGCCGTATGGTTGTGATCGAGATGAACCCGCGTGTTTCGCGTTCTTCGGCGCTGGCTTCGAAAGCCACCGGTTTCCCGATTGCGCGTATCGCTGCCAAGCTGGCGATCGGTTACACCCTGGACGAGTTGCAGAACGAAATCACCGGTGGCGCTACTCCGGCGTCCTTCGAGCCGTCCATCGACTACGTCGTGACCAAGCTGCCGCGCTTTGCTTTCGAAAAATTCCCTAAAGCCGATGCGCGCCTGACAACTCAGATGAAGTCGGTTGGTGAAGTCATGGCCATTGGCCGGACTTTCCAGGAATCCTTGCAGAAAGCCCTTCGCGGTCTGGAAGTGGGTGTCAGCGGTCTTGATCCAAAGCTGGACCTGAGCAACCCGGAAAGCATGGCGGTGCTCAAGCGCGAGCTGACTGTGCCGGGTGCCGAGCGTATCTGGTACGTGGCTGACGCATTCCGTGCGGGCATGACCGTAGAAGACATCTTCGGCATGAACATGATTGACCCTTGGTTCCTGGTGCAGATCGAAGATCTGATCAAGGACGAAGAGAAGATCAAGACCATGGCGCTGTCTTCGATTGATCGCGATGCCATGTATCGCCTCAAGCGCAAAGGCTTCTCCGACGCACGTCTGGCTGTACTGCTGGGTGTGACCGAGAAGAACCTGCGTCGCCATCGTCACAAGCTGGAAGTGTTCCCGGTTTACAAGCGCGTTGACACCTGCGCAGCCGAGTTTGCTACCGACACGGCTTACATGTACTCGACCTATGAGGAAGAGTGCGAGGCCAACCCTTCGGATCGTGACAAGATCATGATTCTGGGTGGTGGTCCGAACCGTATCGGTCAGGGTATCGAGTTCGACTACTGCTGCGTTCACGCGGCTCTGGCGTTGCGTGCCGATGGTTACGAAACCATCATGGTCAACTGCAACCCGGAAACTGTTTCCACTGACTACGACACCTCGGATCGTCTGTACTTCGAATCCGTGACCCTGGAAGACGTGCTGGAAATCGTACGTGTCGAGAAGCCGAAGGGCGTGATCGTCCAGTACGGCGGCCAGACCCCGTTGAAACTGGCCCGTGCGCTGGAAGAAGCAGGCGTGCCGATCATTGGTACCAGCCCTGATGCTATCGACCGTGCAGAAGACCGTGAGCGCTTCCAGCAAATGGTTGAGCGTCTGAACCTGCGTCAGCCGCCAAACGCCACCGTGCGCAGCGAAGACGAAGCCATTCGTGCTGCCTCCAAAATCGGTTACCCGCTGGTGGTTCGTCCTTCCTACGTGTTGGGCGGCCGGGCGATGGAAATCGTTTACGAAGAAGACGAGCTCAAGCGTTACCTGCGCGATGCGGTGAAAGTGTCCAACGACAGCCCGGTGCTGCTGGATCACTTCCTGAACTGTGCAATCGAAATGGACGTTGATGCCGTCTGCGACGGAACTGACGTAGTGATCGGCGCGATCATGCAGCACATTGAGCAGGCAGGTGTTCACTCCGGTGACTCCGCATGCTCGCTGCCACCGTACTCGCTGCCGTTGCATATCCAGGACGAGATGCGTGAACAGGTCAAGAAAATGGCTCTGGAGTTGGGCGTTGTCGGCCTGATGAACGTGCAGCTTGCTCTGCAGGGCGAAGATATCTACGTGATCGAAGTGAACCCGCGTGCTTCGCGTACAGTTCCTTTCGTATCCAAGTGCATCGGTGTTTCCCTGGCGATGATCGCGGCGCGGGTGATGGCTGGTAAAACCCTGAAGGAAATCGGTTTCACTAAAGAAATCATTCCAAACTTCTACAGCGTGAAAGAGGCGGTCTTCCCGTTCGCCAAATTCCCTGGTGTTGACCCGATTCTCGGCCCTGAGATGAAGTCCACCGGTGAAGTGATGGGCGTGGGCGATACCTTCGGTGAAGCTTTTGCCAAGGCTCAAATGGGTGCCAGCGAAGTTCTGCCTACCGGCGGTACTGCGTTCATCAGCGTACGTGACGACGACAAGCCTTTGGTGGCGGGTGTTGCACGTGATCTGATCAGCCTGGGCTTCGAGATTGTTTCGACCGTTGGCACTGCCAAGTTCATCGAGGCGGCGGGTCTGAAAGTGCGCCGGGTGAACAAGGTGACCGAAGGTCGTCCGCACGTTGTCGATATGATCAAAAATGATGAAGTCAGCCTGATCATCAATACGACCGAAGGTCGTCAGTCGATTGCTGACTCTTACTCCATTCGCCGCAACGCTCTGCAGCACAAAATCTACTGCACCACGACTATTGCTGCTGGCGAAGCGATCTGCGAAGCGCTTAAATTCGGTCCTGAAAAAACCGTACGCAGCTTGCAGGATCTACACGCAGGATTGAAGGCATGATCAAATACCCAATGACGGTCCAGGGCCATAAAGCCCTGGAAGAAGAGCTTGCACACCTGACCAAGGTTGTTCGGCCAAAGCTGAGCAAGGAAATCGGTACGGCGCGCGAACTGGGCGACCTCAAGGAAAATGCTGAGTACCATGCCGCTCGTGAGCTGCAGGGTATGTCTGAGGCGCGTATCCGTGATATCGAGGGCCGTCTGCAGAACGCAGTGGTTATTGATGTGGCGGCGATTCCTCATACCGGCAAGGTGATTTTCGGCACGACCGTCGAGATCGCGAACGTTGAAACTGACGAGCGCGTGACTTATCAGATCGTTGGTGAGGATGAGGCTGACTTCAAACTCGGAAAAATCTCCGTAGCTTCGCCACTTGCTCGTGCCTTGATTGCCAAGGAAGAAGGTGATGTGGTTGCGGTGAAAACACCGGGCGGCGTCATTGAGTACGAGATTGTCGAAGTACGTCACATCTGAGAAAAGGCGCCCGCTTCGTGCGGGCGCACTGCTTTGGCGGCCGGCCCGGATATCCGGGTTGGCGGCTGATGCTTGTTGCACACAGAATTTTTTGGCGGTGCCGGGCTGTATGCTGTGGTGTCGCTGTTGATCAATGTATCGCGTAGTGTGGCCGATAAGCGGCGAGCACTATTTGATGCAGTCTGCTGGCGGGATGTGTTGCGATGGCTGGTTCTGGCTGCCTGATGCGTTGCGCGGGCAGTTTTTGCTATTGGCCAGGCAAGAGTGTCAGGGCGCGCAAAGCGCACCCTTGACCCTTGTCGGCATCACTTGAAACGATGGATGTTCGACAGTTGCTTGTTAACATTGACGTTCTTGCGGTAAAGAAGCGCCATTTTGCCGATAACCTGCACCAATTCCGCTTTGCCTGCCTTGCACAGTTCTGCAATGGCCTCCAGGCGGGATTCGCGATCCAGGATGTTGACTTTGATTTTAATCAACTCGTGATCGCCCAATGCGCGTTCGAGTTCGGCTAAAACACCCTCAGTCAAACCATTATCAGCCACAGTCAATACTGGTTTCAGATGGTGGCCAATGGATTTGTACTGTTTCTTCTGCTCTTGAGTGAGCGGCATAATCTGACCCCTGTGTCTGATCTTGTAAAAAGCGGCGGCCAGTTTACCCGAGGGAGTCCGGGACCGCCCAGTTAATCACGACCCGTTTATTTTTTTGAGGTGGCCCGTGGCCCGTTCCAAGACTAGCCTTAACTGGCTGAAAGAGCATTTCAACGACCCATACGTCAAAATGGCGCAAAAAGACGGGTATCGTTCGCGTGCCAGCTACAAGTTGCTGGAGATCCAGGAACGTGACCGCATTATTCGCCCGGGCATGACTGTTATTGACCTGGGGGCCGCCCCGGGTGGCTGGTCGCAGGTCACCAGCCGTCTGATCGGCGGTCAGGGGCGACTGATCGCTTCGGACATCCTGGAGATGGACAGCATTCCTGATGTGACCTTTATCCAGGGTGACTTTACCGAAGATCACGTACTTGCCCAGATTCTTGAAGCTGTCGGAAATACGCAGGTAGACCTTGTGATTTCGGATATGGCCCCCAATATGAGTGGATTGGCAGCTGTTGACATGCCTCGGGCGATGTTCTTGTGCGAATTGGCACTGGATCTTGCCGGACGTGTCTTGCGGCCCGGTGGTGATTTTTTGATCAAGGTCTTCCAGGGTGAAGGCTTCGACGAATACCACAAAGACATTCGCAAGCTGTTTGATAAGGTGCAGATGCGCAAGCCGTCTTCTTCGCGAGACAGGTCCCGTGAGCAATATTTGCTGGGCCGCGGCTTTCGTGGAATCGCCGGATCTGCCAGTGATGAGCGTCTCTGAATAGGGTGATAGGTTTTTTTGTATCGCTTTACAGATCCCACATAAAGAATATTGTGTAGTCAAAGTTTCACAAAGGGTTACAGACGGAGCCTGCAAGGGTTGTAGGCAATGTAGTAAGTTATGCCGGTGAATATCATGCGAAGCACGCTTCAGTAGCGGGGCTTGCTTCAGAGGGTAGCTAATTGAACGATATGGCAAAGAATCTGATCCTGTGGTTGATCATCGCAGCTGTCCTGGTGACAGTGATGAACAACTTCTCCAGTCCAAACGAGCCACAAACCCTCAACTATTCCGACTTCATCCAGCAAGTTAAGGATGGCAAGGTCGAACGCGTTGCCGTGGACGGCTACGTGATTACCGGCAAACGCAGCGATGGCGATTCCTTCAAAACCATCCGTCCGGCTATTCAGGACAACGGTTTGATCGGTGATCTGGTTGATAACCATGTGACCGTTGAGGGCAAGCTGCCTGAGCAGCAAAGCATCTGGACTCAATTGCTCGTTGCGAGCTTCCCGATTCTGGTGATCATCGCTGTCTTCATGTTCTTCATGCGTCAGATGCAGGGCGGTGCCGGCGGTAAAGGCGGACCGATGAGCTTTGGCAAGAGCAAGGCGCGACTGCTATCGGAAGACCAGGTCAAAACGACCCTGGCTGACGTAGCCGGTTGTGACGAAGCGAAAGAAGAAGTAGGCGAGCTGGTCGAATTCCTTCGCGATCCGGGCAAGTTCCAGCGTCTGGGCGGTCGAATTCCCCGTGGTGTGCTGATGGTTGGCCCGCCGGGTACCGGTAAAACCTTGATCGCCAAGGCGATTGCTGGCGAAGCCAAGGTGCCGTTCTTCACGATTTCCGGTTCGGACTTCGTTGAAATGTTCGTCGGTGTTGGTGCCAGCCGTGTTCGTGACATGTTCGAACAGGCGAAAAAGCACGCACCTTGCATCATCTTTATCGATGAAATCGATGCTGTCGGCCGTCACCGTGGTAACGGTATGGGCGGCGGTCATGATGAGCGTGAGCAAACCCTTAACCAGTTGCTGGTTGAGATGGACGGCTTTGAGATGAATGACGGTATCATTGTGATTGCCGCCACCAACCGTCCGGACGTGCTCGACCCTGCGCTGTTGCGTCCAGGCCGCTTTGACCGTCAGGTCGTGGTTGGCTTGCCGGACATTCGTGGCCGTGAGCAGATTCTCAAGGTGCACATGCGCAAAGTTCCGATGGGCGATGATGTCCAGCCAGGCGTGATTGCGCGTGGTACTCCGGGCTTCTCGGGTGCTGACCTGGCCAACCTGGTGAACGAAGCTTCCCTGTTTGCAGCGCGCACCGGTAAGCGTGTTGTGGAAATGAAAGAATTCGAGCTGGCTAAAGACAAGATCATGATGGGCGCAGAGCGCAAATCGATGGTCATGTCGGACAAAGAAAAGCGCAACACGGCTTATCACGAAGCGGGTCATGCCATTGTTGGTCGCGTTGTGCCTGAGCACGATCCGGTTTACAAGGTTTCGATCATTCCTCGTGGTCGCGCCCTGGGCGTCACCATGTTCCTGCCGGAAGAGGATCGTTATAGCCTGTCCAAGCGTGCTCTGATCAGCCAGATCTGCTCGCTCTATGGCGGCCGTATTGCTGAAGAGATGACCCTGGGCTTTGACGGTGTGACTACCGGTGCGTCCAACGACATCATGCGTGCGAGCCAGATTGCCCGGAACATGGTCACCAAATGGGGCCTGTCCGAGAAATTGGGCCCGCTGATGTATGCCGAAGACGAAGAGTCGTATCTGGGGCGTGGCGGTGGTCAGAGCTCGAGCGTTTCGGGCGAGACAGCCAAGCTGATCGACTCCGAAGTGCGCAGCATCATTGATCAGTGCTATGGCACTGCCAAGCAGATCCTGACCGACAATCGTGACAAGCTGGAAGCCATGGCTGATGCCTTGATGAAGTACGAAACGATCGATGCCGATCAGATCGACGACATCATGGCGGGGCGCCCGCCACGGGAGCCGCGTGACTGGGAAGGTGGTGGCTCGGGTACCCCGACTGCTCCAACCCTGGACAAGACCGAGCGCCCGGAAACACCTATCGGCGGCCCAGCTGCTGATCAATAAGGCTTGAAATGACTTTTGTTCAGCCCTCAACCCGGTTGCCTTGCGGCAACCGGGTTCTTGATTTGGCCCATCCGCACGTGATGGGCATTCTCAATGTCACCCCTGATTCCTTTTCTGATGGCGGTCGCTTCGCTGCGGTGGATGCGGCAATGCGCCATGCGCAGGCAATGGTTCTTGCGGGGGCAACCCTGATTGATGTCGGCGGTGAGTCAACTCGCCCCGGTGCTCCGGTGGTTTCGCCACAGGAAGAGCTTGATCGGGTGGCGCCTGTTGTCGAGCGCATCAGTCGTGAACTTGATGTGATCATTTCGGTCGATACCTCCGCGCCCATCGTCATGACTGAGGTTGCGCGCCTTGGCGCCGGCCTGATTAATGATGTGCGCTCATTGCGCCGCGAAGGTGCCCTGCAGGCTGCTGCAGCCACAGGTCTTCCGGTATGCCTGATGCATATGCTCGGCGAGCCCGGGGATATGCAGGACAACCCGCATTACACTGATCTGGTCGGTGAGGTGTCGGCATTTCTTGCTGAACGCATGGCGCAATGCGCCGCTGCCGGGATTGCGTCTGAGCGCATAGTGCTGGATCCGGGATTTGGTTTCGCCAAGACGTTGCAGCACAACCTGAGTTTGTTTAAGCATATGGAGGCCCTGCATGCACTGGGTCGACCATTGCTGGTAGGTGTTTCGCGTAAAAGCATGATTGGGCAGGCGCTGAATCGGCCGGTTACAGAGCGACTGTATGGCAGTTTGGCTCTGGCAGCGCTGGCCGTGACCAAGGGTGCGCGAATATTGCGTGTCCATGACGTTGCCGAAACAGTTGATGTGGTACGGATGATCGCAGCGGTAGAGTCCGCCGACTAAGAATGATGGAGCACTTATGACGAAGAAATATTTTGGCACCGACGGTATTCGTGGTCGGGTCGGCGTTTATCCAATTACCCCTGACTTCATGCTCAAGCTGGGTTGGGCGGCGGGTATGGCGTTCCGCAGCAAGGGTGCATGTCGCATCCTGGTAGGCAAGGACACGCGCATTTCCGGTTATATGTTCGAGTCCGCGCTAGAGGCCGGTCTGTCTGCGGCCGGTGCCGATGTGATGCTGTTGGGGCCAATGCCTACTCCGGCCATTGCTTATCTGACGCGCACCTTCCATGCGGAAGCGGGCATTGTGATCAGTGCTTCGCACAATCCCCACGACGATAACGGTATCAAGTTCTTCTCGGGGGATGGCACCAAGTTGCCTGATGACGTCGAGTTGATGATTGAGGAGTTGCTGGACACTCCGATGACCGTCGTTGACTCCGACAAGCTGGGTAAGGTGTCGCGTATCAATGATGCGCCGGGTCGCTATATCGAATTCTGCAAGAGCAGTGTGCCGAGCAGTACCAACTTCAGCGATCTGAAGATCGTTATTGATTGCGCCCATGGTGCGACCTACAAGGTTGCGCCAAGTGTTTTCAAGGAACTGGGTGCACAAGTCACTGTGTTGTCGGCTCAGCCTAATGGTTTGAACATCAACCATGATTGCGGCTCGACCCATATGGGGCAGTTGCAGGCTGCAGTCCTGGCTGAGGGCGCGGACCTGGGTATCGCGTTTGATGGCGACGGTGACCGGGTGCTGATGGTTGATCACACGGGCGCGATTGTTGATGGTGATGAGTTGCTGTTCATCATTGCCCGCGACTTGCATGAGCGTGGCAAATTGCAAGGTGGTGTCGTCGGCACGCTGATGAGTAATCTCGGGCTTGAGTTGGCGCTGGATGACCTGGGCATTCCCTTCGTTCGGGCCAATGTCGGGGATCGCTATGTGATTGCAGGCCTGCAAGAGCGCGACTGGCAGGTGGGCGGTGAGAACTCGGGGCATATCGTGTGCTTCCAGCATACGACCACCGGTGATGCGATTATCGCTGCCCTGCAGGTGCTGCTGGCGTTGCGTCGCCGTGGCGACAGTCTGGCTCAGGCGCGTCAGGCGTTGCGTAAATGTCCGCAGGTGCTGGTAAATGTGCGGTTTGGTGGTGGTGTTGACCCGGTCGAGCACCCGGCCGTCAAAGAGGCCTGCGCACGAGTCACTGAAGCCATGAAAGGGCGTGGGCGTGTATTACTGCGCAAGTCGGGTACCGAGCCTCTGGTGCGCGTAATGGTCGAAGGTGACGATGAAAATATGGTTCGCGGCTATGCCGATGAGCTGGCAAAACTAGTAAGTGAAGTTTGTGCCTGAATTCGACTTGCCAGCGCGGATGTGGTTGGGTAACATCTGCGCCCACTTTGACCGACGAGGTAAAGCATGCGTCGCATGATGGTAGCTGGTAACTGGAAGATGCACGGTACCTGCGCCAGCGTCGCTGAGCTGATCGTTGGTCTGCGTGATCTGTCCTTGCCTGGCAGTGTTGATGTTGCAGTATTCCCGCCTGACCTGTTCATTGATCGTGTGATCAAAGGCTTACAAGGCGCGCCAATTTCGGTTGGTGCTCAGAATGCTGCGGTTGAAGCAAAGCAGGGAGCTCTGACCGGGGAGATTTCTTCGAGTCAGTTGCAGGATGCAGGTTGCGCATTGGTGCTTGTAGGTCACTCTGAGCGTCGCCTGATTCTGGGTGAGTCGGATGAGACCCTCAATCGCAAGTTTGCAGCAGTTCAGGCTTCTGGTCTGACGCCGGTGTTGTGTATAGGGGAAACCCTGGGGCAGCGCGAAGCCGGGCAAACCCTTGAAGTGGTAGGGCGTCAACTGGATGTCGTGATTGACGCATTTGGTATTGAGGCTTTTGTAAATGCAGTGATTGCATATGAGCCGGTCTGGGCCATTGGTACCGGGCTGACTGCATCACCGCAGCAAGCGCAAGATGTGCATGCGGCCATTCGCGCACAGTTGGCGCAAAAGAATTCTGAAGTCGCGCAAGGTGTGCGGCTTCTATACGGCGGCAGCGTGAAGGCGGCCAATGCGGTCGAACTGTTCAGCATGCCGGATATCGATGGGGGACTCATTGGCGGGGCTTCCCTGAATGCAGATGAGTTCGGTGCGATTATTCGTGCCGCAGGAAACTGAAAATGCTGGATAACGTCGTAACTGTTTTTCATCTGCTGACAGCTTTGGGTGTAATTGCCCTGGTTTTGCTGCAACAGGGTAAGGGAGCGGATGCTGGAGCTTCTTTTGGCGCAGGTGCATCAAATACTGTGTTCGGAAGCCAAGGTTCCTCTACCTTTCTTAGTAAGTTTACTGCTATACTTGCCGCAGGTTTTTTCATAACCAGCTTGGGGTTAGGTTACTTTGCTAAAGAGAAAGCTGAACAGCTGACTCAAGTAGGTTTGCCAAATCCAGCGGTTTTGGAAGTTCCAGTGCAAAAGCCGGCTTCAGATGATGTTCCGGTGCTTCAAGAGCAAAAGTCGGCAACTCCTGCGACTGACGTACCTCCAGCTCAAGAGCAAAAGTAAAACGGGTTTCATGATGTAACTGTAGTATTGCCGAGGTGGTGGAATTGGTAGACACGCAACCTTGAGGTGGTTGTGCCCATAGGGTGTAGGGGTTCGAGTCCCCTTCTCGGTACCAATTATCAAGAATGCCCGCAGTAGCGGGCTTTCTTGTATGTGGAAGGTTGGATTGACCCTGAAAAGGATCAACCGTATACTTCCGCTCCAGCTTTGTCGCGGGATGGAGCAGTCTGGTAGCTCGTCGGGCTCATAACCCGAAGGTCGTCGGTTCAAATCCGGCTCCCGCAACCAGTTTTAGCGGAGCCCCTTATTAGGGGCTTTTTGTTAACTGGACACTTTATAGCGTCGGTATTCAACGACGTTTCAGAGATGGGCGCTTCGCCCATTTTTTCATTTTGCACAGCATGCACAAACATGCACTAGGGGGTTCAAGTGTCGAGCAAGCTAGAAGAGTTGCAGGCCTTGCTGGCCCCGGTGATCGTGGCCCTTGGCTATGAATGCTGGGGTATTGAATTTTCGGCTCAAGGCCGCCATTCAATGTTGCGTGTGTATATCGACAAGGAAGGCGGCGTATTGGTGGATGACTGTGCAATTGTCAGTCGTCAGATCAGCGGTGTTCTGGATGTCGAAGATCCTATCGCTGTTGAATACACCCTTGAAGTCTCTTCTCCTGGCATGGAACGCCCGCTGTTCACTCTTGAACAGTTCGCGAAATATGTCGGTGAGCAAGTGAAGATCAAGCTGCGCTCGCCTTTTGAAGGGCGACGTAACTTTCAGGGCCTTCTGCGCGGCGTAGAGGAGCAGGATATCGTGGTGCAAGTTGAAGACCATGAATTCCTGTTGCCGATCGATATGATCGACAAGGCCAACATTATTCCCAGTTTTGACTGAGACGCGGATCCCGCGGATCCAATGGCTTGCGAAAGGCGAGGCGTACGATGAGCAAAGAAGTACTGCTGGTTGTTGAGTCGGTGTCCAATGAAAAGGGCGTACCGGCAAACGTTATTTTTGAAGCGCTGGAGCTGGCTCTGGCCACCGCTACTAAAAAGCGTTTTGAAGACGAAGTCGATCTGCGTGTGGAAATCAATCGCCACACCGGTAATTATGAGACTTTCCGTCGCTGGACTGTGGTCGAAGACGAAGATCTGGATGATCCAGCAATCGAGTTGGCGGTAGACCAGGCCCAGGCGAAACAGCCAGGCGCTGTAGCCGGCGATATTATCGAAGAAAAAATCGATTCTATCGAATTCGGTCGGATTGCTGCACAGACTGCCAAACAGGTAATCGTGCAGAAAGTCCGCGAAGCCGAGCGTGCTCAAGTAGTCGATGCCTATCGTGAGCGTCTGGGCGAAATTATTTCGGGTACCGTTAAAAAGGTGACACGTGACAATGTGATCGTCGACCTGGGTAACAACGCAGAAGCGTTGCTGGCTCGTGAAGACATCATCTCGCGTGAAACTTTCCGTGTTGGCGTACGCCTTCGCGCACTGCTGAAAGAAATTCGTACCGAGAACCGCGGTCCTCAACTGATCCTGTCGCGTACCGCGCCGGAGATGTTGATCGAGCTGTTCCGTATTGAAGTTCCAGAAATCTCCGAAGGCCTGATCGAAGTGATGGCGGCCTCCCGCGATCCTGGATCTCGCGCTAAAATAGCCGTTCGCTCCAAAGACAAACGCATTGATCCGCAAGGTGCCTGCATTGGTATGCGCGGTTCGCGCGTCCAGGCAGTGTCCGGCGAATTGGGCGGAGAGCGAGTGGATATCGTCCTTTGGGATGACAACCCGGCGCAGTTCGTGATCAACGCAATGTCGCCAGCAGAAGTAGCGGCGATTATCGTCGACGAAGATGCCCATGCCATGGACATCGCCGTTGGCGCAGACAATCTGGCCCAGGCGATTGGTCGCGGCGGTCAGAACGTACGTTTGGCCAGCCAGTTGACCGGCTGGACCCTGAACGTGATGACCGAATCGGACATCCAGGCTAAGCAGCAAGCAGAAACCGGCGACATCCTGCGCAACTTCATCGAAGAGCTTGAAGTTGATGAAGACCTGGCGCAGGTACTGGTAGATGAAGGCTTTACTAGCCTGGAAGAGATTGCCTACGTACCGGTGGAGGAAATGCTCAACATCGATGGCTTTGACGAAGATACCGTCAACGAGCTTCGCGCTCGAGCCAAGGATCGTTTGTTGACTAAAGCCATCGCTACTGAGGAAAAGCTGGCAGACGCCCATCCGGCCGAAGACCTGCTCTCGCTTGAGGGTATGGACAAGGATTTGGCGATGGAACTGGCGGTGCGCGGCGTAATTACCCGCGAAGACCTGGCCGAGCAGTCTATTGACGACCTGCTCGACATCGACGGCATTGACTCTGATCGTGCCGGCAAGTTGATCATGGCCGCCCGAGCCCATTGGTTCGAGTAATTAGGCGCGGCCTGAGGAGAGAAATGCATGACGCAAGTCACGGTGAAACAACTGGCCGATGAGGTCAAAACACCGGTTGAGCGCCTGTTGCAGCAGATGCGTGAGGCAGGTCTGCCGCACAACGCCGCCGAGCAGAATGTGACCGACAGTGAGAAGCAGGCTCTGCTGACTCACCTGAAAAGCAGCCACAAGGCTAAAGTGGAAGAACCGCGCAAGATCACTTTGCAGCGTAAAACCACCAGTACCCTGCGTGTAGCTGGCAGCAAAAGCATTAGTGTTGAAGTACGCAAGAAGAAAGTTTTCGTACAACGCAGCCCGGAAGAAATCGAAGCCGAGCGCAAGCGTGAGATGGATGAGCGTCGTGCAGTAGAAAATGCCGCACGTCAGAAGGCTGAAGAAGAATCCAAGCGTCGCGCCGAAGAAGACGCGCGCCGTCAGCCTGCATCTACCTCTGCTCCTGCAGCAGCTCCGGCTGTCGCTGCTCCTGCACCTGTGCAGGCTGCACCGGCTGCAGCACCTGCGCCAGCCGCTGATGCACGTAAACGTGACGAACAGCGTCGCCCGGACAAACCACGCGCAGACGATAACAATCGTCGCGGTAGTGGTGACGGCGATCGCAAGAACGCACCGCATCGCGCATCGGTTAAAGAAAAAGCACCGACTCCACGTGTTGCTCCGCGCTCTTCCGATGAAGAAAGCGATAGCTTCCGTCGCGGTGGTCGTGGCAAGGGCAAGCTGAAGAAGCGTAACGCTCACGGTTTCCAGAGCCCAACCGGCCCTGTAGTTCGTGACGTTCAGATTGGCGAGACCATCACTGTCGGCGATTTGGCTGCACAGATGTCGGTCAAGGCTGCTGAAGTCATCAAGTTCATGTTCAAGCTGGGTACTCCGGCAACCATCAACCAGGTACTTGATCAGGAAACTGCTCAACTGGTTGCTGAAGAACTGGGCCACAAAGTGACTCTGGTAAGCGACAACGCCCTGGAAGATTCCCTGGCCGAGTCCCTGAAGTTCGAAGGCGAGTCGTTCTCCCGTGCTCCGGTTGTGACCGTAATGGGTCACGTTGACCACGGTAAAACGTCCCTGCTCGACTACATCCGTCGTGCCAAGGTAGCTGCTGGCGAAGCCGGTGGTATTACTCAGCACATCGGTGCATACCACGTTGAAACCGAACGCGGCATGGTCACGTTCCTCGATACCCCGGGTCACGCTGCGTTTACCGCAATGCGTGCTCGTGGTGCCAAGGCGACTGACATCGTGATTCTGGTTGTTGCTGCAGATGACGGCGTAATGCCGCAGACCATCGAAGCTGTTCAGCATGCGAAAGCTGCTGGCGTGCCGCTGGTTGTTGCAGTGAACAAAATCGACAAGCCGGGCGCTGATCTCGATCGCATCCGCAGCGAGTTGTCCGTTCACGGCGTAACGTCGGAAGAATGGGGTGGCGACACTCCGTTTGTTTCGGTTTCGGCGAAAATGGGTACCGGCGTTGACGACTTGCTCGAAGCCGTATTGCTGCAAGCTGAAGTCCTGGAACTCAAGGCAACTCCATCGGCTCCTGGCCGTGGCGTAGTAGTTGAGTCCCGTCTGGACAAAGGCCGCGGTCCGGTTGCGACTGTTCTGGTTCAAGACGGTACCCTGCGCCAAGGCGACATGGTTCTGGTCGGTTCCAACTACGGCCGCATCCGCGCCATGCTCGACGAGAACGGCAAATCCATCAAGGAAGCCGGTCCATCCATCCCTGTCGAGATTCTCGGCCTGGACGGTACGCCAGATGCTGGCGACGAGATGAGCGTAATGACTGACGAGAAGAAGGCGCGTGAAGTTGCCCTGTTCCGTCAAGGCAAGTTCCGCGAAGTGAAACTGGCTCGTGCTCACGCAGGCAAGCTGGAAAACATCTTCGAGAACATGGGCCAGGAAGAGAAGAAGACGCTTAACATCGTCCTCAAATCTGACGTCCGTGGTTCGTTGGAAGCTCTGCAGGGCGCTCTGAGCGGCCTGGGTAACGACGAAGTGCAAGTGCGCGTAGTGGGCGGCGGTGTCGGTGGTATCACCGAGAGCGACGCTAACCTGGCACTGGCATCCAACGCTGTACTGTTCGGCTTTAACGTTCGTGCTGATGCTGGCGCGCGCAAGATTGTCGAGCAAGAAGGCCTGGACATGCGTTACTACAACGTCATCTACGACATCATCGAAGACGTCAAGAAAGCCCTTACCGGCATGCTTGGCAGCGACGTTCGCGAGAACATCCTGGGTATCGCTGAAGTGCGTGACGTATTCCGTTCGCCTAAGTTCGGTGCTATCGCAGGTTGTATGGTGCTGGAAGGTGTTGTTCACCGTAACCGTCCAATCCGCGTACTGCGTGATGACATCGTTATCTTCGAAGGCGAGCTGGAATCCCTGCGCCGCTTCAAGGATGACGCTGCCGAAGTACGTGCCGGCATGGAATGCGGTATCGGCGTCAAGAGCTACAACGACGTTAAAGTCGGTGACAAGATCGAAGTGTTCGAGAAGGTCCAGGTTGCTCGCAGCCTCTAAATCGCGAGCCTCAAGAGCGAGGACGAGCCAGGGCATGCAAATGCCTTGTGCCCGGCCTGGACTCTAAACGCAACGCCCGGTCCGGCTTCTGTCTGGCCGGGCGTTTGCCGCTTTCAGACCGCATGGGTTTCCCATGGGTGAGTAACAGGTAACAAGACATGGCAAAAGAATATAGCCGTACCCAACGAATTGGCGATCAGATGCAGCGCGAGCTGGCACAGCTGATCCGTCGTGAAGTCAAAGATCCACGCGTGGGTCTGGTTACAATTACCGCTGTTGAAGTCAGCCGTGACGTCGGTCACGCCAAGATCTTCATCACCGTGATGGGCCAGGACAACGCTGAAGACATCGCCCAGACCGTCAAGGTGCTGAACTCGGCAGCGGGTTTCCTGCGCATGCAACTGGCGCGTGAAATGAAACTGCGCAGCGTTCCGCAACTGCACTTCCACTACGATGAAAGTGTCGTGCGTGGTGCGCACCTGTCCGCCTTGATTGAGCGTGCAGTGGCTGAAGACAATCAGCATCCTGAAGGCACCGCTCCCGAAGACACCAAGGAGTAACCGGTGGCTCAGGTCAAGCGTATCCGTCGTAACGTCAGCGGTATCATCCTGCTCGACAAGCCGCTTGGATTCACCTCCAACGCGGCCCTGCAGAAAGTCCGCTGGCTGCTCAATGCCGAGAAGGCAGGGCACACCGGTAGCCTCGATCCATTGGCCAGTGGCGTATTGCCGCTGTGCTTTGGCGAAGCCACCAAGTTTTCGCAATACCTGCTCGATTCCGACAAGGGTTATGAAACCCTGATGCAATTGGGCAAGACCACGACCACAGCGGATGCCGAAGGCGATGTTTTGCTGACGCGTCCGGTGACCGTTGGTCGCGCCGATATTGAAGCTGTTTTACCCAAATTCCGTGGGCAAATCAGTCAGATACCGCCGATGTACTCTGCACTCAAGCGTGACGGCCAGCCGCTTTACAAGTTGGCTCGTGCAGGCGAAGTGGTGGAGCGCGAACCGCGTTCTGTTACTATTACCCGCCTCGAATTACTGGCCAGCGAAGGCGACACTGCGCGCTTGTCCGTCGACTGCACCAAAGGCACCTATATCCGTACCCTGGTGGAAGATATTGGTGAGCAACTGGGTTGCGGTGCATACGTTGCAGAGCTGCGTCGTACACACGCCGGACCTTTCAGCCTGGCCCAAACGGTCACTCTGGAAGAGTTGGAAGCTGTGCATGCCGAAGGCGGAAACGAAGCGGTTGACCGCTTCCTGATGCCATCGGACAGCGGTTTGCTGGACTGGCCTTTGCTGCACTTCTCGGAACACAGCGCATTCTATTGGCTTAATGGCCAACCGGTACGCGCTCCGGATGCTCCGAAGTTCGGCATGGTGCGGGTACAAGATCACAACGGTCGCTTTATCGGTATCGGTGAAGTGAGCGAAGACGGGCGCATCGCGCCGCGTCGACTGATTCGGTCAGAATGACCGGAACAGGCTGGCTCGAGATGTAATACTCTTTGGCCAGACTGGAACGAGGGTGGCTGTTATTAGGCACGGTCACTCCTCACTTATAAATACGAGGATTTGTCCTCGGCCTATTGGATCTGTCTTGTTCGCAAGCAGAACCCTAATGAAAGGAAATGCCCCATGGCACTGACAATCGAACATAAAGCAGAAATCGTAGCTGACTACCAGCAAGCTCCAGGTGATACAGGTTCTCCAGAAGTGCAGGTTGCACTGCTGACCTTTAACATCAACACGCTGCAAGGTCACTTCAAAGAAAACAAAAAAGACCACCACTCCCGTCGTGGTCTGATCCGCATGGTAAACCAGCGTCGCAAGCTGCTGGACTACCTCAAAGGCAAGAACGTTGAGCGTTACAAAACGCTGATCGCTCGCCTGGGTCTGCGTCGCTAATAGCGATGTTGCTAGAGGCTGGTCGTTTGTCGTGTATCTGCGGGTTTCCCGCAGGTGTACGGCAGGCTTCCAGCCTCAAGTTTTATCTGGGCCAGCCGGATTCTTACGAAAGCTCACTGTGCCGTCCGCTTTCGTAAGCATCTGAGTCGGGTCAATACCCGACATTGCGTCAGTATTTCGCAAGAAACCCGTTCCCCAAGAGCCACAAAGAAGGTAGGACACCGTGAACCCGGTTATCAAAAAATTCCAGTTCGGTCAGTCGACCGTCACCCTCGAGACTGGCCGTATCGCCCGTCAGGCCTCCGGCGCAGTATTGGTCACCGTTGACGACGACGTCAGCGTGTTGGTGACTGTTGTCGGCTCCAAGCAAGCTGATCCAGGCAAGGGCTTCTTCCCTCTGTCTGTTCACTACCAAGAAAAAACCTACGCCGCGGGTAAAATCCCGGGCGGTTTCTTCAAGCGTGAAGGTCGCCCTTCCGAGAAAGAAACCCTGACTTCGCGTCTGATCGACCGTCCGATCCGTCCGCTGTTCCCAGAAGGCTTCATGAACGAAGTGCAGGTTGTCTGCACCGTTCTGTCCACCAGCAAGAAAACCGATCCGGACGTCGCTGCGATGATCGGTACCTCGGCTGCTCTGGCAATCTCCGGTATTCCTTTTGATGGTCCGATCGGCGCCGCCCGCGTTGCTTACCACGAAAGCACTGGCTACCTGCTGAACCCGACTTACGAGCAACTGGCCGCTTCCAGCCTGGACATGGTTGTTGCCGGTACTTCGGAAGCTGTATTGATGGTTGAATCGGAAGCCAAAGAGCTGACCGAAGACCAGATGCTGGGCGCGGTACTGTTCGCCCACGACGAATTCCAGGTAGTGATCCAGGCTGTTAAAGAGCTGGCTGCCGAAGCTGCCAAACCGACTTGGGACTGGGCTCCTGCTCCAGAAGCCACCGCTCTGCTGGCCGCTATCCGCGCCGAGTTCGGCGAAGCGATCTCCCAGGCTTACACCCTGACCGTCAAGCACGAGCGTTATGCACGTCTGGGCGAACTGAAAGACCAGGTTGTTGCCAAGCTGTCCGGTGAAGAAGGCCAGCCGACTTCTGCTGAAGTCAAAGCTGCATTCGGCGAAATCGAATACCGCACCGTTCGCGAAAACATCGTTAACGGCAAGCCGCGTATCGATGGCCGTGACACCAAAACCGTTCGCCCTTTGAACATCGAAGTTGGCGTTCTGCCAAAGACCCACGGTTCGGCTCTGTTCACCCGTGGTGAAACTCAGGCTCTGGTCGTTGCAACTCTGGGTACTGCCCGTGATGCACAACTGCTGGACACCCTGGAAGGCGAGAAGAAAGACCCGTTCATGCTGCACTACAACTTCCCGCCGTTCTCGGTAGGTGAGTGTGGTCGCATGGGTGGCGCCGGTCGTCGCGAAATCGGTCACGGCCGTCTGGCCCGTCGTTCGGTTCAGGCCATGCTGCCTGCTGCTGACGTATTCCCGTACACCATCCGTGTTGTATCGGAAATCACCGAGTCCAACGGTTCCAGCTCCATGGCTTCGGTCTGCGGCGCTTCCCTGGCACTGATGGACGCTGGTGTGCCGATGAAAGCACCGGTTGCCGGTATCGCCATGGGTCTGGTTAAAGAAGGCGAGAAATTCGCAGTTCTGACCGACATCCTGGGTGACGAAGATCACCTCGGCGACATGGACTTCAAAGTAGCAGGTACCGCTAAAGGTGTTACCGCGCTGCAGATGGACATCAAGATCAAAGGCATCACCGAAGAAATCATGGAGATCGCACTGGGCCAGGCCCTGGACGCTCGCCTGAACATCTTGGGTCAGATGAACCAGATCATTGCCGTATCTCGCAACGAATTGTCGGCCAACGCTCCGACCATGATTGCGATGAAGATCGACACCGACAAAATCCGTGATGTCATCGGTAAAGGCGGCGCGACCATCCGTGCAATCTGCGAAGAAACCAAGGCTTCGATCGATATCGAAGACGACGGTTCGATCAAGATCTTCGGCGAAACCAAGGAAGCAGCAGAAGCGGCGCGTCAGCGCGTTCTGGGCATCACCGCAGAAGCCGAAATCGGCAAGATCTACACCGGCAAGGTTGAGCGCATCGTCGACTTCGGGGCATTCGTAAACATCCTGCCAGGCAAAGACGGCCTGGTGCACATCTCCATGCTGAGCGATGCTCGTGTCGAGAAAGTGACTGACATTCTGAAAGAAGGTCAGGAAGTGGAAGTACTGGTACTGGACGTGGACAACCGCGGCCGTATCAAGCTCTCCATCAAGGACGTAGCAGCTGCCAAGGCTTCGGAAGCTTAATAGCCCCCGAAACCGGCGTTGAAAAAAGGATCCTTCGGGATCCTTTTTTTATGCCTGTGTCCCGTCCTGAATAAGGTTTACACCTTCTGATCTATTTTCAGGAGGGCGTAATGGAGACAAGTAAAAGGCGTAGTCAGCGAGACTACACGCTGACCTTTAAATTGTCGGTCGTCGACCAAGT
>NZ_SCFG01000028.1:0-48935 GCF_022496645.1 Pseudomonas sp. TMW22089 | reverse complement strand
GGTGCTCTTCCGCAAAAAATAGTGAACTGACAGGAGGAAAGGTCTGTTTTTCGATTAAGTCGGTGTTTTTTGAACCTCAGACAGCTAGACCGTTAAAAACGGCTGCTTACTTCAGACCTTCCCTAAATCCAATTACGCTCAACGCTAACTGCTTATTCCACGGTGACCGATTTGGCTAGGTTGCGTGGCTGATCCACATCGGTGCCTTTGAGCACGGCAACGTAGTAAGACAGCAGTTGCAGCGGGATGGTGTAGAGGATCGGCGCCAGTACATCATGGATGTGCGGCATGTTGATCACATGGGTGCCTTCGCCATTGGTCATACCTGCTTGCTCGTCAGCGAACACAATCAGTTCACCGCCACGGGCACGAACTTCCTGCAGGTTGGACTTCAGTTTTTCCAGCAGTTCGTTGTTCGGCGCCACGGTGACCACCGGCATGTCGTTATCCACCAGTGCCAGCGGACCATGCTTCAACTCGCCTGCCGGGTAAGCTTCGGCGTGGATATAGGAAATTTCTTTCAGCTTGAGAGCACCTTCCATCGCTACCGGGAACTGCGCGCCACGCCCCAGGAACAAGGTGTGGTGCTTGTCGGCAAACAGTTCGGCGACTTTCTCAATCGTGGCATCCATCGCCAGTGCTTCACCCAAACGCGCAGGCAGGCGGCGCAGTTCTTCAACCAGTTGCGCTTCGACACCGGCTTCAAGAGTGCCACGCACCTGCCCCAAAGACAGGGTCAGCAACAGTAAGCCAACCAGCTGGGTGGTGAAGGCTTTGGTCGACGCCACACCAATTTCGCGACCCGCCTGGGTCAGCAGGGTCAGGTCAGACTCACGTACCAGTGAGCTGATACCAACGTTACAAATCGCCAGGCTGGCGAGGAAACCCAGTTCTTTGGCGTTACGCAGTGCAGCCAGGGTGTCTGCGGTTTCGCCCGATTGCGAGATCGAAACAAACAGGGTGTCAGGCTGGACCACGACCTTGCGATAACGGAACTCGCTGGCCACTTCAACCTGGCACGGAATTCCGGCCAGACTTTCGAGCCAGTATCGGGCAACCATCCCCGCGTGATAGCTGGTACCACAGGCAACGATCTGAACATTACGCACTTTGGCGAACAATTCAGCAGCCTGTGGACCGAATGCCTGAACCAGTACGTGGTCCTGGCCCAGGCGGTTTTCCAGGGTGCGTTGCACCACCGCTGGTTGCTCGTGAATTTCCTTGAGCATGTAGTGACGGTATTCGCCTTTGTCCGCAGCTTCAGCACCATCACGGTACTGCACGGTTTCACGCTGCACGCTTTTACCGTTCACGTCCCAGATTTGCACGCTGTCACGGCGGATTTCAGCGATATCGCCTTCTTCCAGGTACATGAAGCGGTCAGTGACCTGGCGCAATGCCAATTGATCGGAAGCCAGGAAGTTTTCACCCAGGCCCAGGCCAATCACCAGCGGGCTGCCACTGCGTGCAGCAACCAGACGATCCGGCTGTTTGGCACTGATGACGGCCAGGCCGTATGCACCGTGCAGCTCTTTAACCGTGGCTTTCAAGGCTTCGGTCAGGTCGCTTTGATCTTTGAGTTTGTGATTGAGCAGGTGTGCGATCACTTCAGTATCGGTGTCCGACGTGAACACATAACCCAAGCCTTTGAGCTGTTCGCGCAGGGCTTCGTAGTTTTCAATGATGCCGTTGTGCACGACAGCCAGGTCGGAACCCGAAAAATGCGGGTGAGCATTACGCTCGCTGGGTGCACCATGGGTCGCCCAACGGGTGTGGGCAATGCCCAGGCGCCCCATCAGCGGCTCACCGGCCAGAGCTTGTTCCAGCTCGGCCACTTTGCCATTGCGGCGCATGCGTTCCAGCGTACCGTTGTGGGTAAACACTGCTACACCGGCGCTGTCGTAGCCCCGGTATTCAAGACGTTTCAGGCCTTCAAGCAGAATGGCCGTGATATTGCGTTCAGCGACTGCGCCAACGATTCCACACATAATATTCTCCTAGCTTAGGGCGGCGCATAACAGTGTTATGCCCCGGGCCTGAATCTGTTCGCGTGCCTCCATGGACAAGCGATCATCTGTAATAAGGGTATGGACGCTGCTCCAGGGCAGTTCCAGGTTGGGTATCTTGCGACCAATTTTGTCGGACTCGACCATCACAATCACTTCACGCGCGACCTCGGCCATGACTCGGCTCAGGCCCAACAATTCGTTAAAAGTTGTGGTGCCACGCAACAGATCGATGCCATCAGCGCCGATAAATAATTGATCGAAATCGTATGAACGCAGCACCTGCTCAGCCACCTGGCCCTGGAAGGACTCGGAATGAGGGTCCCAGGTACCGCCGGTCATCAACAGCACGGGTTCATGTTCGAGTTCGCTCAGGGCCCTGGCGACATGCAACGAATTGGTCATTACCACAAGACCAGGTTGCTGGCCCAATTGTGGAATCATCGAAGCGGTGGTGGTGCCGCTGTCGATGATGATGCGCGCATGTTCCCGAATCAGGCCAACCGCCGCACGGGCAATGGCTTGCTTATAAAGAGAAACGGGCTGGGCGGGATCACTCACCAACTCTTGCGGCATGGTGATGGCACCACCGTAACGACGCAGCAGCAGACCGTTACTTTCGAGTGCGGCCAAATCCTTGCGGATCGTCACTTCGGAAGTTTCGAAGCGCTTGGCCAGCTCATCCACACTGACTTCACCTTGCTGCGCAAGCAAAGCCAGGATGTTGTGGCGGCGTTGAGGCGTATTGCGTTTCGACATGAGAGCCTAAGTTTCGTTTCGAAAGATAACGAAAGCAATGAGACCCGATCCCGTAATCAGCGTCAACAATTTTTTGTAGCTTTTAAGCAGTGAATAACTCGCTGAGCTGGCGCAGGGCGGGGCGATTGGCTGATATAGACGCGGATAAAACAAAGCCTTATCCACAGGCAGTGGATAAGGCTTTTGCTAACTTGCTGATTTTAAACAGTTATACGACAACCTGTTTTACCCACAAAAACACTGTTTTCGCTTGTGGATAACTTCAAATCAAGGCTTTGGCAGCTTTACCGGGCGCTTCCAGCCATCGATATTGCGTTGCCGTGCCCGACCAACGGCCAGCTGTTCGACGGCTACGTCCTGATTAATGGTCGATCCGGCTGCCGTGGTGGCTCCGCTGGAGATATCCACAGGTGCCACCAACGAGTTGTTCGAACCAATAAATACGTCGGCTCCCAACACGGTCTTCCATTTGTTGGCGCCATCGTAATTGCAGGTGATGGTGCCCGCGCCGATGTTGGTACGCGCCCCAACTTCGGCATCGCCCAGGTAAGTCAGGTGACCGCACTTGGCATCTTCGCCGAGGTGGGCGTTTTTCAACTCTACAAAGTTACCCACATGGGCGCGGGCATCAAGCACGCTACCCGGACGCAAACGGGCAAAAGGACCGGCATCGCTGCCCTCGCCCATCACGGCACCGTCGATATGGCTATTGGCCTTGACCACCACCCCTTTACGCAGGGTGCTGTCTTTGATCACACAGTTGGGACCAATCACCACGTCATCTTCGATGACCACACGGCCTTCGAGAATCACGTTGATATCAATCATGACATCGCGCCCGACCGTGACTTCACCGCGCACATCGAAGCGCGCCGGATCACGCAGGGTCACACCCAGGGCCATCAGGCGACGGGCTTCACGTAGCTGGTAATGACGCTCCAACTCCGCGAGTTGTTTACGGTCGTTGGCGCCCTGCACTTCCATCGGGTCGTGGGCATGCTCAGTGGCCACCACCAGACCATCAGCAACTGCCATCGCGATCACATCGGTCAGGTAGTACTCGCCCTGTGCATTGTTATTCGACAGCCGGCTCATCCAGTCAGCCAGACGTCCAGTGGGCAATGCCAGAATGCCAGTATTGCCTTCAGTGATCGCACGTTCAGCCTCGGTGGCGTCCTTGTGCTCGACAATGGCGCAGACCTTGCCTTCGGCGTCACGCACGATGCGGCCATAGCCGGTCGGGTCCGCCAGGTTAACGGTCAACAAACCCAGCTGCTCCGGGCCTACCTGTTTCAGCAGGCGCTCCAGGGTCGGCACCTCGATCAGGGGTACATCGCCGTACAGAATCAGTACGTTCTGCGCGGTCAGAAATGGCAGCGCCTGGGCGACGGCATGCCCTGTGCCCAGCTGCTTGTCTTGCAATACAAAGTTCAGATCATCGGCCGCCAGGCGTTCACGGACCAATTCGGCCCCGTGCCCGATGACCACGTGGATGCCTCTCGGTTTGAGTTGCCGGGCGCTGTGGATAACATGCCCGAGCATGGAGTTTCCGGCGACGGGATGCAGAACCTTGGGCAGGGCCGAACGCATGCGGGTGCCCTGACCTGCAGCGAGAATAACGATATCGAGAGACATGACTGGCTACCAATCCTGGGTGGTCAGCGGCTGCGACCAGAAGTAATTCGCGGAAAAAGAAAAAGGGTAGCCGAGGCTACCCTTTTTAATCAATCACACAATGAAGCAGGAGGCTTAGCCGCCGAACTTTTTGCGGATTTGCTGGACGGTGCGCAGCTGAGCTGCGGCCTCGGCCAGACGTGCAGCAGCAGATCCGTAATCGAAATCTGCGCCTTTCTCGTTCAGTGCCTTCTCGGCTGCCTTGACGGCGGCCTGAGCGGAGGCTTCATCCAGGTCGGCAGCACGTTGCACGGTGTCGGCAAGAACCTTGACCATGTTCGGCTGAACCTCGAGGTAACCACCAGAGATGTAAAACACCTCGGCTTCTCCACCCATTTTGATCAGGCGGATCGGACCTGGCTTGAGTTCAGTGATCAGCGGAGCGTGACCCAGAGCGATACCAAGATCACCCAGGCTGCCGTGCGCAATCACCATCTCGACCTGACCGGAAAAGATTTCTCCTTCCGCACTGACGATATCGCAATGGACTGTCATCATATTAGCCATCTGATTGCCTCAACCTGATTAGCGCCCGTTACCGGGCGCCGGAATTACAGTTTCTTGGCTTTCTCGATCGCTTCTTCGATGCCGCCGACCATGTAGAACGCTTGTTCTGGCAGGTGGTCGTAGTCACCGTTGAGGATGCCTTTGAAGCCAGCAATGGTGTCTTTCAGGGAAACGTATTTACCCGAAGCGCCAGTGAAGACTTCTGCCACGAAGAACGGCTGAGACAAGAAACGCTGGATCTTACGAGCGCGGGATACCAACTGCTTGTCGACTTCCGACAGCTCGTCCATACCCAGGATCGCAATGATGTCCTTCAGTTCTTTGTAACGCTGCAACACGTACTGAACGCCGCGAGCGGTGTCGTAGTGTTCCTGGCCGATTACCATCGGGTCCAGCTGGCGCGAAGTCGAATCCAGTGGATCCACCGCCGGGTAGATACCCAGGGATGCGATGTCACGGGACAGTACGACAGTGGCGTCCAAGTGGGCGAAGGTGGTCGCCGGCGACGGGTCAGTCAAGTCATCCGCAGGTACGTATACCGCTTGGATCGAAGTGATCGAACCGTTCTTGGTCGAAGTGATGCGCTCTTGCAGAGTACCCATCTCTTCAGCCAGGGTCGGCTGGTAACCTACTGCGGAAGGCATACGGCCCAGCAGTGCGGATACTTCAGTACCGGCCAGGGTGTAACGGTAGATGTTGTCAACGAACAACAGTACGTCGTTACCTTCGTCACGGAACTTCTCGGCCATGGTCAGGCCGGTCAGTGCTACGCGCAGACGGTTACCCGGCGGCTCGTTCATCTGACCGTAAACCAGTGCCACTTTGTCCAGAACGTTGGAGTCCTTCATCTCGTGGTAGAAGTCGTTACCCTCACGGGTACGCTCGCCCACACCAGCAAACACAGAGTAACCGCTGTGTTCCATGGCGATGTTACGGATCAGTTCCATCATGTTTACGGTTTTGCCTACACCGGCACCACCGAACAGACCAACCTTACCGCCTTTTGCAAACGGGCAGATCAGGTCGATAACCTTGATGCCGGTTTCCAGAAGGTCGTTGCCGCCCGCTTGATCAGCGAAGGACGGTGCAGGACGGTGAATGCCCCAGCGCTCTTCGGTATCAATCGGACCAGCTTCGTCGATCGGGTTGCCCAGAACGTCCATGATCCGGCCCAGAGTCGCTTTACCGACCGGTACGGAGATGGCTGCGCCAGTGTCGGTGACTTCCAGACCGCGCTTCAAGCCCTCGGTGGAACCCATCGCAATGGTACGAACCACGCCGTCGCCCAGCTGCTGCTGAACTTCCAGAGTGGTTCCGGCCGCGCTTTGTACTTTCAGCGCGTTGTAGATGCTCGGTACGTTTTCGCGTGGAAATTCCACGTCGATCACGGCGCCGATGATTTGAACGATACGTCCGCTACTCATAGCTGGATCCTCTGAATATTTGAACCGTTAAACCGCGGCAGCGCCGCCGACGATTTCCGAGATCTCTTGGGTGATCGCAGCCTGACGCGCCTTGTTGTAGATCAGCTGCAAATCGCTGATCAAATCACCGGCGTTATCAGTGGCGTTCTTCATCGCGATCATCCGCGCAGCTTGTTCAGCTGCACTGTTCTCGACCACCGCCTGGTACACCTGCGACTCCACGTAACGAACCATCAAGCCGTCTAGCAGCTCTTTGGCGTCCGGTTCGTAGAGATAGTCCCAGTGGTGCTTGAGTTCTTGATCCGGGGTCGCCACCAGTGGAATCAATTGCTCCACAGTAGGCTGTTGCGTCATGGTGTTGATAAACTTGTTGGACACCACGGACAGGCGATCAATACGGCCTTCCAGGTAAGCATCCAGCATCACCTTAACGCTGCCGATCAAATCATTGATCGACGGTTCTTCACCCAGATGGCTGATTGCAGCGACGACGTTACCGCCGAAGTTACGGAAAAAAGCCGCACCTTTGCTGCCGACCACGCACAGATCAATCTCGACGCCGTTTTCACGGTTTACCGCCATGTCCTTGACCAAAGCCTTGAACAGGTTGGTATTCAAACCACCGCACAAGCCACGGTCACTGCTCACAACCACATAACCCACACGCTTAACTTCGCGGTCGATCATGAAAGGGTGGCGGTATTCCGGGTTGGCGTTGGCCAAATGCCCAATAACCTGGCGGATGCGCTCCGCATAAGGACGGCTAGCAGCCATGCGCATTTGTGCCTTGCGCATTTTGCTGACCGCCACTTTTTCCATGGCGCTGGTAATCTTTTGCGTGCTTTTGATGCTCGCAATCTTACTGCGAATCTCTTTTGCGCCTGCCATGTAACACCTATCAGGTTAGCAAGCGGGAGCCTTGCGGCTCCCGCTGCGGCTTACCAGGTTTGGGTGGCCTTGAACTTCTCGATGCCGGCTTTGATGCCAGAATCGATTTCGTCATTGAAGTCACCTTTAACGTTGATCTTCGCCATAAGCTCGGCGTGATCGCGGTTGAAGTAAGCAATCAGCGCTTGTTCAAAGCTACCGATCTTGGTGATTTCGACGTCAGTCAGGAACCCACGCTCAGCGGCATACAGCGACAGCGCCATGTCAGCGATCGACATTGGTGCGTATTGCTTCTGCTTCATCAGCTCGGTAACGCGCTGACCATGCTCAAGTTGCTTACGGGTCGCTTCGTCCAGGTCAGATGCGAACTGGGCGAATGCCGCCAGTTCACGGTACTGAGCCAGAGCGGTACGGATACCACCGGACAGCTTCTTGATGATCTTGGTCTGAGCGGCACCACCCACACGGGATACCGAAACACCGGCGTTCACTGCAGGACGGATCCCGGAGTTGAACATGGCCGATTCCAGGAAGATCTGACCGTCAGTGATGGAAATCACGTTGGTCGGAACGAACGCGGAAACGTCGCCAGCTTGAGTTTCGATGATCGGCAGTGCGGTCAGGGAACCGGTTTTGCCGGTCACTGCGCCGTTGGTGAACTTCTCTACGTACTCTTCGGATACGCGGGATGCGCGCTCCAGAAGACGGGAGTGGAGATAGAACACGTCGCCCGGGTAAGCTTCACGGCCTGGTGGACGGCGCAGCAGCAGGGAAATCTGGCGGTAAGCCACTGCTTGCTTGGACAGATCGTCATAAACGATCAGTGCGTCTTCACCGCGGTCGCGGAAGTATTCGCCCATGGTGCAACCGGAGTACGGTGCCAGGAACTGCAGCGCTGCGGATTCGGAAGCACTGGCAGCAACGACGATGGTGTTAGCCAACGCGCCGTTTTCTTCCAGCTTGCGAACCACGTTGGCGATGGTCGATTGCTTCTGACCGATCGCTACGTATACACAGAAAATGCCGCTGTTCTTCTGGTTGATGATCGCGTCGATCGCCAGAGCGGTTTTACCGATCTGACGGTCACCGATGATCAGCTCACGCTGGCCACGGCCGACAGGGATCATGGCATCGACAGCCTTGTAGCCAGTCTGTACAGGCTGGTCTACCGACTTACGCCAGATCACGCCTGGAGCAACTTTCTCGACTGCATCAGTCTCGGTGTTGTTCAGCGGACCTTTGCCATCAACTGGGTTACCCAGTGCGTCGACTACGCGACCCAGCAGTTCCTTACCAACCGGAACTTCCAGGATGCGGCCAGTGCACTTGGCGCTCATGCCTTCAGCCAGAGTCGTGTATGCGCCCAATACAACAGCACCTACAGAGTCTTGCTCCAGGTTGAGGGCCATGCCGAAGACGCTGCCCGGAAACTCGATCATCTCGCCGTACATTACGTCGGCCAGACCGTGAATCCGCACAATACCGTCAGATACGCTGACGATGGTGCCTTCGTTACGGGCTTGGGAGGTCACATCGAGTTTTTCGATGCGGCCCTTGATAATTTCACTTATTTCGGAAGGATTGAGTTGCTGCATTGCTCTGCTGCCCCTTCAAACTCAAGATTTCAATGCTTCGGCAAGGCTTGCGAGTTTTCCGCGAACCGAGCCATCGATAACCAGGTCGCCGGCGCGGATGATGACACCACCTATAAGGCTGGCATCCTCCGCAACTTGCAGGCGCACTTCCCGGTTGAGTCGTGCACTGAGAACCTTGGCGAGTTTGTCTTGCTGTTCTTGGTCCAATGTAAAAGCACTGGTCACTTCTACGTCTACCGACTTCTCTTGTTCAGCCTTGTACAGGTCAAACAGAGCGGCGATCTCCGGCAATAGCGGGAGACGGTCGTTTTCGGCAACGACGTTGATGAAGTTCTGCATTTTTACATCGAACTTGTCGCCGCACACGTCAATAAACGTGGCGGCCTTTTCTGCGCTCGTCAGTCGCGGGGCCTTGAGCACGCGCTGCATAGTGTCGTCTTGCGACACTGCTGCAGCCAGGCCGAGCATGGCTGACCAAGAGGCCAGTTGCTGGTGGGCCTGGGCGTGCTCGAAGGCTGCCTTAGCGTAAGGTCGGGCCAACGTGGTCAATTCTGCCATGATCGCCCTCGCTTAAATTTCAGCAGCCAGTTTATTAACCAGCTCCGCGTGCGCGTTTTGATCGATTGTGGCACCCAGGATCTTTTCAGCGCCTTCAACGGCCAGGCTACCCAATTGGGTGCGCAGCGCGTCTTTGACACTGTTGATTTCCTGTTCGATCTCGGCCTGAGCCTGAGCCTTCACACGGTCAGCTTCAACGCGAGCCTGTTCACGGGCTTCGTCTACGATCTGAGTACCGCGTTTCTTGGCTTGCTCAATGATTTCAGCTGCTTGAGCCTTAGCTTCGCGCAGTTGTTGACCCGCTTTATCTTGGGCCAACTCCAGGTCGCGAGCTGCTCGGTTAGCAGCGTCCAGTCCAGCCGCAATCTTCTTCTGACGTTCTTGCAATGCCGCGATGACCGGAGGCCACACGAACTTCATGCAAAACAGTACAAAAATGAAGAACGCAACGGACTGGCCAATCAGGGTTGCATTAATGTTCACGCCAACACCTCGCTCGTTCGTTGTCCATCACTCTAATCAACTCGAAAATTCGAGTGATTAGCCAGCGAGTTGACCAACGAAGGGGTTCGCGAAGGTGAAGAACAGTGCAATACCAACACCGATCATGGTTACGGCGTCGAGCAGACCGGCAACGATGAACATTTTAACTTGCAGCATTGGAACCATTTCTGGCTGACGCGCTGCGCCTTCCAGGAACTTGCCGCCCAACAGGCCGAAACCAATTGCGGTACCCAGTGCGCCCAGGCCGATCAACAGTGCAACAGCGATAGCGGTTAGACCAACTACAGTTTCCATCTTTCCTCCCGACTTTTACGTCGTATGGTTTAGGTTTTTTAGATTAAAGCGGTAAAACAAAATCATTTTGCGACACCCCCATGCCGGAGCAGGGGGCGCCAGACTCGCCGAGACGGGTCTTAGTGGTTATCTTCGTGTGCCATCGACAAGTAGACGATGGTCAACATCATGAAGATGAACGCTTGCAAGGTGATGATCAGGATGTGGAATACAGCCCACGCCCATTGCAGCACCACGCCCAGACCGCTAAGCCAAAGCAGGCCGCTGCCGAACATTACGGCGATCAGGATAAATACCAGTTCGCCAGCATACATATTGCCGAACAGACGCAGAGCCAGCGAGATTGGCTTGGCAATCAGCGTCACGAATTCGAGCAGGAAGTTCACCGGAATCAGCAGTGCCTGAATAAAGATATTCTTGCTGCCAAACGGGTGCAGGGTCAGTTCACCGATGAAACCGCCGATGCCTTTGACTTTGATGCTGTAGAAGATGATCAGTGCAAACACCGACAGGGCCATGCCCATGGTCGCGTTTGGATCTGTCGTCGGTACGGCACGGAAAGGGATGTGCGGGTCGCCAGTGATCAGCATCGCCAACTGAGGAATCCAGTCAACCGGTACCAGGTCGATGGCATTCATCAGGAATACCCAGACGAAAATGGTCAGCGCCAGTGGTGCAATGACGGCACTGCGACCATGGAAGCTGTCTTTCACACTGCCATCAACGAATTCAATCAAAACCTCTACGAAGTTTTGCAGTGCGCCTGGTTGACCGGAAGTTGCCTTCTTGGCCGCCATGCGGAATACGAGGATGAAAATCAGACCGACAAACAGCGACCAGCCGAGAGTATCGACATGGAACGCCCAAAAGCCCATTGATTTAGCTTCTGCAACGGTGTGAGCAAAGCCCCAGCCACCATCAGGTAGCTGCCCGAAGGTCAGGTTCTGTAAGTGGTGCTGGATATAGCCCGAAGCGGTTGTTTCTGCCATGGTTGCCTCAAACGCCCTAAGGTCTCGAAAGTGTTGTTCTCATTAGCAGGGGAGCGAACCAACTGACCAGTTGGGTCAGCACGAAGACGCCGAATACAGCTAGCGGCGCCAATGGCTTCACACCTGCAAACGTCAGCGCGAACAGCACTGCCGTCAAAATTAATTTGCCTGCCTCGCCAGCGTAAAACGACCGGACGATGGCTTGCGCTGCTCGGGCGCCGGAAAACCGGAAAGCCCTGTGAGCAAAATACACATTGGGTAGCAAAGCTATCAGGCCTCCGCAGAGTCCTGAATATCCGGCTACGACTCCATGCCATTGCCAGAGCCCCAGAGCAGCCAGCAATAAAACGACAAATTGAGCCAGTAAAACTGGAAATACCGCCAAGCGATGGAACGGCAAGCGGTTTGGCGTGCGGGTTTCCATCACAACTGCTCCTCAAAGGTCGGCTGCCAAAAGAAAAAAACTTGGCATAATTTGTGCCGACAAAATGCGCGCAGAGTATAGGGGCGCTTAAGCCCCTATTCAACTGTCAGGTAGTGATTTCCGACTGCGCGCTACATGAGGAAATGTTTCAGCGGATGTGAGCAAGCACTCCTTGAAGCTCATCCAGAGAGTTGTAACCAATGACTAACTGACCCTTTCCCTTCTTACCGTGGCGAATCTGCACCGCAGAGCCTAGGCGCTCGGCCAGACGCTGCTCGAGCCGGGTGATATCCGGATCGGTTTTGACCGGTTCGGCAGGCTCTTGCTTGCCACTCAACCACTGGCGAACCAGGGCTTCGGTCTGACGCACGGTCAAACCACGTGCGACAACGTGTCGCGCCCCTTCAACCTGCTGATTTTCAGGCAAACCCAGGAGTGCCCGGGCATGACCCATTTCCAGGTCACCATGGGACAGCATGGTTTTGATCACTTCCGGCAGTGAAATCAACCGTAACAAGTTAGCCACAGACACTCGGGACTTACCCACAGCATCGGCCACCTGTTGCTGAGTCAGCTGGAACTCTTGCTGCAAACGCTGCAAGGCCACGGCTTCTTCAATCGGATTGAGGTCTTCACGCTGGATGTTTTCGATCAGCGCCATTGCAATGGCAGTTTCATCCGGTACGTCTTTGACCATCGCCGGGATGGTGTCCTTGCCCGCTTGCTGACTTGCACGCCAGCGGCGCTCACCGGCAATGATCTCAAAACGCCCGCCAGCGATCGGACGCACCACGATCGGCTGCATCACGCCCTGAGACTTGATCGAACTCGCAAGCTCTTCAAGTGCCTGGGGGTCCATGTCGCGACGAGGCTGGTATTTACCGCGCTGGATCAAGTCCAGGGGCAAATGCTGCAGTTCGCTTTGATCAACCTTGACCGCTTGTTCTTCCAGCGAGCTGACCGTAGGACCACTCAGAAGAGCATCCAGTCCGCGTCCGAGACCTCGTTTCTTGACGGCCATGGGATTTCCTTAAGTTGGCTGAGCAGTGCGGGAGGTACGACGTTGACGACGAACCAGCTCGCCCGCCAGGGCAAGGTAAGCAATCGCGCCACGGGAATTTTTGTCATAGGCCAGGGCAGGCATGCCATAGCTTGGCGCTTCAGCCAGACGGATATTGCGCGGAATCACGGTGTCGTAGAGCTGCTCGCCAAAGTGTTCCTTGAGCTGGGCCGAGACATCGTTCATCAGGCTCAGACGCGGATCGTACATAGTCCGCAGCAAGCCTTCGATTTTCAGGTTCGGGTTCAGCAGCTCAGCGATACGCTTGATGTTATCCACAAGGTCGCTCAAGCCTTCGAGCGCGAAGTACTCGCACTGCATGGGGATAATCACCCCGTCGGCAGCGACCAGAGCGTTCAGGGTCAGCATCGACAGTGACGGCGGGCAATCGATCAGGATGTAGTCGTAGCTCTCACGGACCGGGGCCAGTGCAGTACGCAGACGGCTTTCCTTCATCTGCATTTCGAGCAGTACGACTTCAGCCGCGGTCAGATCGCGGTTAGCTGGCAGTAACTGGTAACCACCGTGTTCGGAGTAGTGCATGGCCTCGGCCAGATCACACTCACCGATCAACAGGTCATAGACTGAATTCTCGAGACCATGCTTATCCACACCGCTACCCATGGTGGCGTTGCCCTGTGGATCGAGGTCGATCAGCAGTACGCGGCGCTTGGTCGCGACCAACGATGCTGCGAGGTTGATACAGGTGGTGGTTTTACCCACACCACCCTTTTGGTTCGCTATTGCGAATACCTTAGCCATTCTTGCTTGCGTTCCCAATCATGCCGTGCGGCGCAGTATCAGCAGATGGCGTTGGCCTTGGCAACCCGGAACGGTCAAGGCGTGTTCGCCATCGAGACGAAAATCAGACGGCAATGCTACCAGCTCATCGGCCGGATGAACGCCCTTCATTGCCAACCAGCGCGTTTCGCTGTCACCAAGGTGACGCGTCCAGTTGCTGAAGTTTTCCATACTGCTGAAAGCTCTGGACACAATTCCAGTGAACGGTTGCGCAGGCTGATACTCCTCGACTCGACTGTGGATAACTTGCAGGTTATCCAGCTTGAGCTCGAGTTTGACCTGGGTCAGGAAGCGGGTTTTCTTGCCGTTACTGTCCAGGCAGGTCACTTGCGAACCGGGAAACAGGATGGCCAAGGGAATCCCCGGCATGCCGCCGCCACTACCGACATCCAGCCAGCGGCCGTTTTCGATGAAAGGCATCACGCTCAGACTGTCGAGCAAATGGCGCGACACCATTTCGTCGGGGTTACGCACAGCCGTAAGGTTGTAGGCCTTGTTCCATTTGATCAACAGGGCGAGATAACCCAGCAACTGCTGGTGCTGGGCCTCGGTCAGATCGACGCCCAGCTGGCGTGCACCTGTGGATAACTCTTCAGCATGTTGTGCGGTAACCAGCGAACTCAAGCGTTTTGCTCCAACTTGCGGCCAGCGCCGCGTTTTTTCAGGTGAATCATCAACAGGGAGATCGCAGCCGGTGTCACACCGGGAATGCGCGAAGCCTGGCCCAGCGTCTCGGGACGCGTAGCACCCAGCTTGCTCTGGATCTCTTTCGACAGTCCGGAGATGTTCGTGTAATCGATATCCACAGGCAGTTTGGTATTTTCACTGGCCCGCAGACGAGCAATCTCATCCTGTTGACGATCGATGTAACCGGCATATTTGGTCTTGATTTCAACCTGCTCGGCCACCAGCGGATCGGTTGCACCCTGCCCTGTCACTTCGATCAGACCGACGTAATCAATTTCGGGACGGGTCAGCAGATTCAGCAAATTGTATTCGTGGGTCAAAGGCGTACCGAACCGGGCTGCAATCGCTTCACCCTGTTCGGTGCCCGGGCGAACCCAGGTGCTCTTCAAGCGCTGTTCTTCCTGCGCGATGCTTTCGCGCTTGGTGCAAAACGCAGCCCAGCGGGCGTCGTCGACCAGGCCAAGCTCGCGACCTTTCTCGGTCAGACGCATATCGGCGTTGTCTTCACGCAGGATCAGGCGGTACTCGGCCCGGGAGGTGAACATCCGGTACGGTTCTTGAGTTCCCAAGGTGATCAGATCGTCCACCAGGACCCCGATGTAGGCCTCGTCGCGACGAGGGCACCAGCTGTCTTTGCCCTGTGCAAGCAATGCCGCGTTGGCGCCGGCGAGCAAACCTTGTGCTCCGGCTTCTTCGTAACCGGTGGTGCCGTTGATTTGTCCGGCAAAGAACAAACCGCCGATCACCTTGGTTTCGAGGCTGTATTTCAGGTCACGGGGATCGAAATAGTCGTATTCGATGGCATAACCTGGACGCACGATGTGGGCGTTTTCCATACCGCGGATCGACTGCACAATCTGGATCTGCACATCGAACGGCAAGGAAGTGGAAATCCCGTTCGGGTACAGCTCGTGGGTCGTCAAACCTTCAGGTTCGATAAAGACCTGGTGGCTTTCCTTGTCGGCAAAGCGATGAATCTTGTCTTCGATGGACGGGCAATAGCGCGGACCAATGCCCTCGATAACACCCGAATACATCGGTGAACGATCAAGGTTGGCAGCAATGATTTCGTGGGTGCGGGCGTTGGTATGGGTGATCCAGCAACTGACTTGCGCCGGATGCTGTTGCTTGTTGCCCATGAACGACATCACTGGAATCGGGGTATCGCCAGGCTGTTCGGTCATGACCGAAAAATCCACTGAACGACCATCAATACGCGGTGGTGTACCGGTTTTCAGGCGACCGACCCGTAATGGCAGTTCACGCAGGCGCTGTGCCAGGGCGATCGAAGGTGGATCACCGGCCCGGCCGCCTGAATAGTTCTGCATTCCGATGTGGATAAGTCCACCGAGGAAAGTGCCTGTGGTCAAAACCACGGCATCGGCCATGAAACGCAGACCCATCTGGGTTACTACGCCACGGACCTGATCCTGTTCAACGATCAGGTCATCAGCCGCTTGTTGAAATATCCACAGGTTGGGCTGGTTTTCCAGAATTTCCCGTACTGCCGCCTTGTACAGAATGCGGTCGGCCTGTGCACGGGTTGCACGCACTGCCGGGCCTTTGCGGCCATTGAGTACACGGAACTGGATACCGCCTTTATCGGTGGCAATCGCCATCGCGCCACCGAGGGCATCGATTTCTTTAACCAGATGGCTTTTACCAATCCCGCCAATCGCAGGATTGCAGCTCATTTGCCCGAGGGTTTCCACGTTGTGGGTCAACAGCAGGGTTTTTACGCCCATACGTGCTGAAGCAAGTGCAGCCTCGGTTCCGGCGTGACCGCCGCCGATGACGATCACTGCAAAACGGGAAGGGAAATTCACCACGCACCTCGTGCCTGTTTCTAGGGGTTTTTGGATAGACCGCAAAGTATAGGGACTTCGCCCTTCTTAAAGAACCCTTTGCACAAAATTTAACCAGCTGTGGATAAGGCCAGATAGATAAATAAATAGAGAAGAAATTTATAAAGCTTTGTTTTTATGTTTATTACTACTGAGCGACCTATCTGTGGATAGATTGCTGAAGGCCATTAAACTCATACTGTACAGAGATTCAAAAATCTGTGGTTAGGTGCCAATGAGGGGTTTGGATAAGTGCTTTAAGCTTGTGGATAAAGACCTCTCTTATCCACAGGGGTGGTTATCTTCAGTTTTCAGGCCTACTTACCCACCGAGCTGAGGGGCGGTTATGCACAGGGCTTATTTCATGTTTATTGTGCAATCCAGCCAATAAACAGGCAGCCGAAGGCCGCTCGAATGGCTGTTTCATCAAGCGGCCTGACGATCGGTAGCTGGGTAAAGCGAAAAATGCCTGAAATTAACCCCTTCAGACGGAGATATTCAGCCAGCCTGAGGTCGAGGCCTCAAGCCTGTGGGTAATTCCGATAGCGTCCACAAACGCTTCATCGTGGGAGGTCACGATCAAAGTCCCCCGGTACTGCTGGAGCATCGATTCCAGGGCCCGGATAGAGGGCAAATCGAGATGATTGGCCGGTTCATCCAGCAATAAAAGCTGTGCTGGCTGTTGTGCATAAAGCACACATGCCATTGCCGCTTTCACCCGCTCACCCCCACTGAGCTGTGCACAAGTCTGGTTTACCTGGTTAGCGTCAAGGCCTAATTGCGCCAGCCGCGTACGCAATTCACTGTCATTGAGCTCCTGGTTCAGAGCGCGCAATTGCTCAAGCACTGACAGCCCGGGCTCCAGCAATGTCAGATGCTGGTCGAGATAAGCCGCTGTCACAAAGGTGTGAGCCTGGCCCGATATGATAGGAAGCTGCCCGGCCAAAACCTTGAGCAAGGTCGACTTGCCGCAACCGTTTGGCCCCACAAGGGCGACTCGCTGGCCCCGACTCAGGGTCAGGTTGACCAGCTGCAGAGGCTCAGCCCCCCGGGGCAAACGGGCATCTATCAGCTCTGCGATTTGCAAAGGTACGTTTTGGCTGCGTACAGGTGGATACACAAAAATGCTCTGTTGGTCTTCTACCTGGCTTGCAGCCAGGTGGACCTTGGCAGACAAGGCCTGATGTGCAGCGTTTTGTTGCAGCCGCAGTTTGCCGCTATTGGTCTGACTGCGTTCCTTTTGCCGATCCAGCAGGATCTTCGCCTGGTTACTGCCACTGGCCTGTTGCTTGCCTCGGGCTTGCCTGCGCTCAAGGCGCTCCCTTTGCTCACGCAGGGCATGCTCCTCGCGTTTGCGTTCAACCTTGGCTGATTCCAGTCGTTGCAGGGCCGACTGTTGCTGCTGGTCTTTGGCCTGTGCATAAAACGAGAAATTGCCGCCATAGCTGGTGAGTCCCAGGGATGAGAGTTCCACGATGCGTTCCATGCACTCCAACAATTCGCGGTCATGGCTGATCACCAGCAGACCGCCGGGCCAACGTTGCAGTTGTTGATACAAAGCCTGTCGGTGCTGACGATCGAGATGATTGGAGGGTTCATCCAGTATCAAAAAGTCGGCTTCAGACAAAAAAGCGCCCATCAAAGCTACGCGCATGGCTTCGCCACCACTGAGCGCCGAAGCAGGGGTCGAAGGATTCAGGTGGGCGAGTCCGTTTTGCTGCAGCTGGTCGAGCAATTGCTGACGAATGTTCCACTGCTCTCCTACGCAGTCAAAGTCCGCTTGGGCAGTGCTGCCTTGCCCGATACGCTCAAGGGCACAGAGGATGGGCTGCACGCCTGCCAGATCGGCCAGGGTCCGCTCTGATTCAAGGCTGACTTGCTGTGCCAGGTAATACACCGATCCGTTGCGCAGACAGCGACCTGAGGCAGGCAAGAGATCCCCTGCGATTAGACGCGCCAGGATACTTTTGCCCACGCCATTGCGCCCGATCAGGCCTGTGGGGCGTTGGTCGAGGTGCAAATCAAGGTCAGAAAACAGCGGGCTACCGTCGGGTAGCTGATAAGAAACGCTTTCCAGCGTCACATAGGGAACGTGAGTCATATGCACTCCAAAGATGCCCAGAACTGCCCCTGCTGTGAGGGGAATAAGAACTGGCCGCAAGAATCGCGGCGGCATCAATGACGCATTGGACTAACACCTCTGTGGATGTGGGGAATGGAAACTATACCGAAAACTGTAGGAGCGAGCTTGCTCGCTATCTTTTAACCGCTCGCTCCTACAGGGATCTTGTCTATTTACCGATACAGAAGCTGGAGAAGATCCGTCCCAGCAGATCATCCGAGCTGAATGCCCCGGTAATCTCGCCGAGGGAATGCTGGGCCTGACGTAAATCCTCCGCCAGCAACTCACCAGCACCCGCCAGGGTCAGCTGTGCCCTGCCGTGCTCCAGGGCATCACTTGCATGGCGCAATGCCTCCAGGTGACGACGGCGTGCACTGAAGCTGCTCTCAGAGGTCTGCTCGTAGCCCATGCAGGCCTTGAGATGATCGCGCAGCAACTCGAGGCCATCTCCGGCATCTGTGGAGCGGGCACTCAAGCTGATGGTCACGTGGCCATCGTCACAGACCTGCAGACGAATATCCTCTCCGGTCAGGTCAGCCTTGTTGCGGATCAAGGTTACTTTGGCCGGGTCCGGACGCTGCTGCAAAAACTCGGGCCACAGGGCAAAGGGGTCATCAGCCTCTGGTGCAGTCGCATCCACCACCAGCAACACCCGGTCAGCTTCACCAATGGCCTTGAGGGCTCGTTGTACACCGATTTTTTCGACTTGATCATCGGTGTCGCGCAGACCTGCAGTGTCTACCACGTGCAACGGCATGCCATCGATGTGGATATGTTCACGCAATACGTCACGGGTGGTGCCGGCAATTTCAGTAACAATTGCGGCTTCGCGTCCGGCCAGTGCGTTGAGCAAGCTGGACTTTCCTGCATTGGGCCGGCCGGCAATCACTACTGTCATGCCGTCCCGCAACAATGCGCCCTGGCCTGCCTCGCGCATCACGGTGGATAACTCTTGGCGAACCTTGTCGAGCATCCCCAGCACGTGGCCATCGGCCAGAAAGTCGATTTCCTCTTCCGGAAAATCAATCGCAGCTTCGACGTAGATGCGCAAACCGATCAATTGTTCGGTCAAGTTATGCACACGCTGCGAAAACGCTCCCTGCAAGGAGCGCAAGGCATTGCGTGCCGCCTGTGCAGAGCTGGCCTCGATAAGGTCGGCAATGGCTTCGGCCTGGGCCAGATCGAGCTTGTCATTCAAAAATGCGCGTTCACTGAACTCGCCCGGGCGTGCCAGGCGGCAACCCAGTTGAATACAGCGTTGCAGCAACATATCGAGAACAATGGGGCCGCCGTGACCTTGCAGTTCCAGCACGTCTTCGCCGGTAAAAGAGTTGGGGCCCGGGAAGTACAGCGCGATGCCTTCATCGAGTACTTCGCGGTTTTCCCCATAAAACGGACCGTAGTGGGCGTAGCGCGGCTTCAATTCGCGCTCGCTGAATGCTTTGGCTGCGATGCTTGCGAGCGGGCCGGAGATACGCACGATACCCACACCACCTCGGCCTTGGGCAGTTGCCACAGCGGCAATGGTTTCAGCAGCAACACTCATAAAACAGGCCTCAAAACAAAAGTGATGGAAAGCAAAACGCCCCACTAGGGGGCGTTTTGAGTGGTGCTCACCAGAGTAAGTTACTCGGCTGCTTTTTTGGTAGCAGCTTCGACCTTACGTGTGATGTACCACTGTTGGGCGATGGACAGGCAGTTGTTCACAACCCAGTACAGCACCAGACCAGCCGGGAACCACAGGAAGAAGAAGGTGAAGATGATTGGCATCAGCTTCATCACCTTGGCCTGCATCGGATCCGGAGGAGTCGGGTTCAGACGCTGCTGGATGAACATGGTTGCGCCCATGATGATCGGCAGAATGAAGAACGGGTCCTTGATCGACAGGTCGGTAATCCAGAGCATGAACGGCGCCTGGCGCATTTCAACACTTTCCAGAAGTACCCAGTACAAGGACAGGAAGACCGGCATCTGCACCAGAATCGGCAAGCAGCCGCCCAGCGGATTGATCTTCTCTTTCTTGTACAACTCCATCATCGCTTGCGACATTTTCTGGCGATCATCACCGAACTGCTCTTTCAGAGCGGCCAGTTTTGGTGCCACAGCGCGCATGCGGGCCATCGACTTGTAGCTGGCGGCCGACAGAGGGAAGAAGATCCCCTTGATCAGCATGGTCAGGAAAATGATCGACCAGCCCCAGTTACCTACCAGGCTGTGGATATGTTGCAGCAGCCAGAAAATAGGCTGGGCAATGAACCACAGGATGCCGTAGTCGACAGTCAGTTCCAGGCCTGGGGATAACTCTTTGAGCACACCCTGGCTTTTCGGACCGGCGTACAAGGTAGCGCTGGTTTCGCCTGTTTTGCCCGGCTCAACGGTCAAGGTTGGACCGGTAAAACCGATGATGTAGTTGCCCTGGCTGTCTTTACGGGTCTGAACTACGTTGGAATCACCCTTCTGAGGAATCCACGCGGTTACAAAGTAGTGTTGCAGCCATGCAACCCAGCCACCTTGAACGGTTTCTTTCAGCTGGCCCTTGTCGATATCTTTCATCGACACTTTTTTGTACGGCTCAGAACTTGTCCACAGGGCGGCGCCCAGGTAAGTCGCAGTGCCGGTGGCGGTGCTGGAAGAAGGATCGGAGCTGTTGTCGCGTTTCAATTGCGCGAACAGGTTGCCGTTCCACGGCTTGCCGCTCTCGTTATCAATCAAATAGCTGACTTGAACATCGTACAGGCCACGCTTGAGCGTGAAACGCTTGATGTAGTTGATCCCGTTTTCGCTGAATTTCAGGTCAACGACCAACTGATCCTGGCCTGGAGCCAGTTCATAAGTCTTTTTATCTGTGCTGAAAACCGGGCGACCTGCAGGGCGGGCATCCGGTCCATCAACACCTGTCAGGCCGCTTTGAGCCAGATAGGTGCGTTCGTTGCCGTTATCGAACAACTGGAAAGGAACATCCGGGTGGTCCTGACGGCGCGGATAAAGCGGCAGACGCAACTGGGCAATGTCGCCACCCTGTGGATCAATCGCAATGTCCAGAACATCCGTTTTCAGGTGGATGAGATCTTTGCTTGCAGCAACCGGAGTTTCAGTCGGTGTGCTGGTATCGCCATTGGCGCTGGGTACATCGGCACTGTTGGAAGCGTTGTTACCTGAAGCCGTGTCGGGCAAAGCCGGCGCGGTGGTGCTGCTGGCGGCAACATTCTGAGTCGGCAGTGCAGCTTGGCCGTAGTCCTGGTTCCATTTCAGGACCATAACGTAGGACACGACTGCTAGAGCGACGATCAGGATCGTGCGTTTAATATCCATGATTACTCGGCCATCGAAGAAGAACGGGAGGTAGGGATAGGTGGAACCGGGTCGTAACCACCGGGATTCCACGGGTGACAGCGACCTAAACGACGAAAGGTCAGCCAGCCGCCGCGAAGAACGCCATGATTTTCGATGGCTTCCAACGCGTAGCAGGAACAACTGGGGTAGAAACGGCAGTGGCTGGCCATCAAAGGACTAATGGCATAACGATAAAACTGGATCGGAACGAGCACCAGTTTACGCATCAGGACTGCCTACCCCTACAGTTTCGGTTTTAACCGCTGGAACTGGCGCGTTACGGGCCAGACGCTTCCAGAGTTTGCCGAAATGCTGAATCAATTCGGGGTTCTCTACGTCACCCAAACCTTTGCGCGCGACGATAACGATATCCCAACCAACCAGTAAATCCTGGTGGAGACGAAACGATTCACGCATCAAACGCTTAAGGCGATTGCGCTCAACGGAGAGCTTTACGCTCTTTTTACCGATCACTAACCCCAAACGGGGGTGATCGAGATCGTTGCTGCGCGCAAGGAGCAGGAGATTTTTCCCCGGAACCTTGCCGGTGGGGGAGTCAAAGACTGCCTTGAAATGTCGGGGAGTGAGTAACCGCTTTTCCCGACTGAAGTCCTGACTCACCACCATTGTCTGATTATCAAACTGCCAGACGTGCACGGCCTTTGGCGCGGCGACGCGACAGGACTGCACGGCCGTTTTTGGTTGCCATGCGAGCACGGAAACCGTGAGTGCGGGCGCGTTTGATAGTGCTTGGTTGGAAAGTACGTTTCATGTCGTGCTACCTGGTTCGTCCACAACGGGCCGGAATGGCCCCCGTTTTAAGAGACCGGCGATTCTAGAGAAAGCAAGCCGATAGGTCAATTTCCAACCAACGTTTACTGCTAAATAGATGTTTGGCCTTTTGCACAGCCCTTTCACCAGCCAACTATAAAAATAAAGAAACGAAGTATTTAAAGCTCTTTTATAAAGCTTATTAAACTTAGGGAAGCCATCTTCTGTGGATAACTCGCTCGAGGCTAGATAAATCAACGTTCTCAGAGGATGACAACACTGTCGAGAAGCCGTGCTCTGCCTGTGCTGCACCCTCGGATAAGCTGTGCACGAAAGGGCTATTTATCCACAGGCCAGTTATGCACAGAGTTTCGACCCCACTTGTGCAACGAGCTTAGGCCCGCTTATCCACAGACCTTATGCACATACCATTTGTCGCTTTGTTCACAGCAAAAAGGCGAATCTCCCCTTATAGGCAGGCAACCTACATGTGGATAAGTGGGCGAGTGCTCGCTACAATGGCGCCTGTTTTTGCCTCACCGGCTTTCAACTTAGGGGATATCCGTGTCAGTGGAACTTTGGCAGCAGTGCGTAGAGCTTTTGCGCGATGAACTGCCTGCCCAGCAATTCAACACCTGGATCCGTCCACTACAGGTCGAAGCCGAAGGCGACGAGTTGCGTGTGTATGCACCCAACCGCTTTGTTCTCGACTGGGTCAACGAGAAGTATCTGAGCCGTTTGCTCGAACTGTTGAATGAGCACAGCAATGGCATGGCGCCTGCGTTGTCCTTATTAATAGGCAGCAAACGCAGTTCAGCTCCTCGTGCAGCACCCAATGCGCCGCTGGCGGCCGCGGCTTCTCAACAAGCCCCGGCCCCGGCGAGCGCACCGACTGCCTCGGCTCCTGCGTCAGCGCCCGCACCTAAACAGTCGGCTCAAGCAAGCGAAGAACCTTCGCGTGCCAGCTTCGACCCGATGGCGGGTGCCAGTTCGCAACAGGCGCCTGTACGCGCCGAGCAGCGAACTGTTCAGGTTGAAGGTGCGCTCAAGCACACCAGCTACCTGAACCGCACCTTTACCTTCGAAAACTTCGTAGAAGGCAAGTCCAACCAACTGGCCCGCGCTGCGGCGTGGCAGGTGGCGGATAACCCCAAGCACGGTTACAACCCGCTCTTCCTTTATGGCGGCGTTGGCCTGGGTAAGACTCACTTGATGCACGCGGTGGGTAACCACCTGCTGAAGAAGAACCCGAATGCCAAGGTCGTGTACCTGCATTCCGAGCGTTTTGTAGCTGACATGGTCAAGGCCTTGCAGCTCAACGCAATCAACGAATTCAAGCGCTTCTACCGTTCGGTGGACGCCTTGCTGATCGATGATATTCAGTTCTTCGCACGCAAAGAGCGCTCGCAAGAAGAGTTCTTCCATACCTTCAACGCCCTGCTTGAAGGCGGCCAGCAAGTCATCCTCACCAGTGACCGTTATCCGAAAGAAATTGAAGGTCTTGAAGAGCGTCTCAAGTCGCGCTTTGGCTGGGGCCTGACGGTTGCTGTTGAACCGCCGGAGCTTGAGACCCGGGTCGCGATCCTGATGAAGAAAGCCGATCAGGCCAAGGTCGACCTGCCTCACGACGCAGCGTTCTTCATTGCCCAGCGCATTCGTTCCAACGTGCGTGAGCTCGAAGGTGCGCTCAAGCGTGTCATCGCTCACTCGCACTTTATGGGCCGTGACATCACCATCGAGCTGATTCGCGAATCCCTTAAAGACCTGCTGGCGCTACAGGACAAACTGGTCTCTGTGGATAACATCCAGCGCACAGTGGCCGAGTACTACAAGATCAAGATTTCGGACCTGCTGTCCAAGCGCCGTTCGCGCTCGGTGGCGCGACCACGTCAGGTCGCCATGGCACTGTCCAAAGAACTGACCAACCACAGTCTGCCGGAAATCGGCGACGTGTTTGGCGGTCGCGATCACACCACGGTCTTGCACGCATGCCGCAAGATCAACGAACTCAAGGAATCCGACGCGGACATCCGCGAGGACTACAAGAACCTGCTGCGAACTCTGACAACCTGATGACACCAGCGCAGCTTATTAAGGCAAGGGACTAGACCATGCATTTCACCATTCAACGCGAAGCCCTGTTGAAACCCCTGCAACTGGTCGCAGGCGTTGTTGAACGCCGCCAGACCTTGCCGGTATTGTCCAACGTGCTGTTGGTTGTCGATGGCCAGCAACTGTCGCTGACCGGTACCGACCTTGAAGTCGAGCTGGTCGGTCGGGTACAGCTGGAAGAGCCGGCTGAGCCAGGCGAAATCACCGTGCCTGCTCGCAAGCTGATGGATATCTGCAAAAGCTTGCCCAACGATGCCCTGATCGACATCAAGCTCGACGACAACAAGCTGGTGGTCAAGGCCGGGCGTAGCCGCTTTACGTTGTCCACCTTGCCAGCCAACGATTTCCCGACTGTAGAAGAAGGCCCGGGTTCGCTGACCTGCAACTTGCAGCAAAGCAAACTGCGACGCCTGATCGAGCGCACCAGCTTCGCGATGGCCCAGCAGGACGTGCGTTACTACCTCAACGGCATGCTGCTGGAAGTATCGGCCGGCATCATCCGTGCCGTGGCCACTGACGGTCACCGTCTGGCCATGTGCTCGATGAAAGCCGATATCGGCCAGCCGGACCGTCACCAGGTGATTGTCCCGCGCAAGGGTATCCTTGAGCTGGCGCGCTTGCTGACCGAACCGGATGGTGAAGTCAGCATCGTTCTGGGTGCTCACCACATCCGTGCCACCACCGGCGAGTTCACCTTCACCTCCAAGCTGGTAGACGGCAAGTTCCCGGACTACGAGCGTGTGCTGCCCAAAGGCGGTGACAAGATCGTGATTGGTGATCGCCAGGCACTGCGTGAAGCGTTCAGCCGTACCGCGATCCTGTCCAACGAGAAATACCGTGGTATCCGCCTGCAACTGGCCAATGGCCAGCTAAAGATTCAGGCCAATAACCCGGAACAGGAAGAAGCGGAAGAAGAAGTGGGCGTTGACTACAACGGCGGCTCGCTGGAAATCGGCTTTAACGTAAGCTATCTGCTGGACGTGCTGGGCGTAATGACCACTGAACAAGTGCGACTGATCCTGTCTGACTCCAACAGCAGTGCCCTGGTGCAAGAGTCTGACAACGACGACTCGGCCTACGTTGTTATGCCGATGCGCCTGTAACTTATGCACAGCCCAAGCTAGATGTCCCTCAGTCGTGTCACAGTCACCGCGGTGCGTAACCTGCACCCGGTGACCTTCTCCCCTTCCCCCCGCATCAATATCTTGTACGGCGCCAACGGCAGCGGAAAAACCAGCGTGCTTGAAGCCATTCACTTGTTGGGGCTGGCGCGTTCGTTTCGAAGCGTGCGGCTCAATCCGGTAATTGCCCACGAGCAACAGAGCTGTACAGTTTTTGGCCAGGTCGAGCTGGCTGAGGGCGGGCACAGCGCGCTGGGTATCTCCCGGGACCGGCAAGGGGAGTTTCAAATTCGGATCGACGGCCAGAACGCACGCAGTGCGGCGCAGCTGGCCGAGATCCTGCCGCTGCAATTGATCAACCCGGACAGCTTCCGCTTGCTGGAAGGCGCCCCCAAGATCCGCAGGCAGTTTCTCGATTGGGGTGTGTTCCATGTGGAACCGCGCTTCATGTCGACCTGGCAGCGGCTACAGAAGGCCCTGCGGCAGCGGAACTCATGGCTGCGGCATGGTACACTCGACGCCGTTTCACAAGCGGCCTGGGACCGGGAACTGTGCCTGGCCAGTGCCGAAATTGATGAATACCGCCGCGCCTACATCAAAGCCTTGAAACCAGTCTTTGAGCAGACCTTAAGCGAGTTGCTACAACTCGAAGGCTTAACGCTGAGCTATTACCGTGGTTGGGACAAAGACCGTGAGCTGAGTGCCGTACTCGCCGCGTCCGTCCACCGGGACCAGCAAATGGGTCACACCCAGGCCGGACCACAACGTGCTGATTTGCGCCTTAAGTTGGGCTCAAACAACGCAGCAGAGATCCTGTCGCGGGGGCAGCAGAAGTTAGTGGTCTGTGCATTGCGTATTGCTCAAGGGCACTTGGTTAGCCAGGCCCGACGCGGCCAATGTATTTATCTGGTGGATGATTTGCCGTCCGAGCTGGACGAGCAACATCGCAACGCCTTGTGTCGCTTGTTGGAAGACTTACGCTGCCAGGTATTTATTACCTGTGTAGATCACGAATTATTGAGGGAAGGCTGGCAGACGGAAACGCCAGTTGCCCTGTTCCACGTGGAACAGGGCTGTATCACCCAGACCCACGACCATCGGGAGTGAAGGCATTGAGCGAAGAAAACACGTACGACTCAACGAGCATTAAAGTGCTGAAAGGCCTTGATGCCGTACGCAAACGTCCCGGTATGTACATTGGTGACACCGACGATGGCAGCGGTCTGCACCACATGGTGTTCGAAGTAGTCGACAACTCCATCGACGAAGCGCTGGCTGGCCATTGCGACGACATCACCATCACCATCCACCCGGATGAATCCATCACCGTGCGCGACAACGGCCGCGGCATTCCGGTAGATGTGCATAAAGAAGAAGGCGTTTCTGCAGCCGAGGTCATCATGACCGTGCTGCACGCTGGCGGTAAATTCGATGACAACTCCTACAAAGTATCCGGCGGCCTGCACGGTGTAGGTGTGTCTGTTGTAAACGCCCTTTCCGAATTGCTGGTACTGACTGTACGTCGTAGCGGCAAAATCTGGGAACAGACCTACGTTCACGGCGTGCCTCAAGCTCCGATGGCTATCGTTGGCGAGAGCGAGACCACCGGCACCCAGATCCATTTCAAGCCGTCTGATCAGACCTTCAAAAATATCCACTTCAGCTGGGACATCCTGGCCAAGCGGATTCGTGAACTGTCCTTCCTGAACTCCGGTGTCGGCATCGTCCTCAAGGATGAGCGCAGCGGTAAAGAAGAGCTGTTCAAGTACGAAGGCGGTCTGCGTGCATTCGTCGATTACCTGAACACCAACAAGACTCCGGTCAACCAGGTGTTCCACTTCAGTGTTCAACGTGAAGACGGCATCGGCGTAGAAATCGCCCTGCAGTGGAACGACAGCTTCAACGAGAACCTGTTGTGCTTCACCAACAACATTCCGCAGCGCGATGGCGGTACGCACCTGGTGGGCTTCCGCTCTGCCCTGACGCGTAACCTCAACACTTACATCGAAGCAGAAGGTCTGGCCAAAAAGCACAAGGTCGCCACCACCGGTGATGACGCCCGTGAAGGCCTGACCGCGATCATCTCGGTGAAAGTGCCGGATCCGAAGTTCAGCTCCCAGACCAAAGACAAGCTGGTTTCTTCTGAAGTGAAGACCGCTGTTGAACAGGAAATGGGCCGCTTCTTCTCCGACTTCCTGCTGGAAAACCCGAACGAAGCCAAGCTGATCGTCGGCAAGATGATCGACGCGGCACGTGCCCGTGAAGCAGCACGTAAAGCCCGTGAGATGACCCGTCGTAAAGGCGCGCTCGACATCGCAGGCTTGCCGGGCAAACTGGCCGACTGCCAGGAAAAAGATCCGGCGCTGTCCGAACTGTACCTCGTGGAAGGTGACTCTGCTGGCGGTTCCGCCAAGCAGGGACGTAACCGCCGTACCCAAGCGATCCTGCCGTTGAAAGGCAAGATTCTTAACGTTGAGAAAGCGCGTTTCGACAAGATGATCTCTTCGCAAGAAGTGGGCACCTTGATCACTGCACTGGGTTGCGGTATTGGCCGCGACGAGTACAACATCGAAAAACTGCGTTATCACAACATCATCATCATGACCGATGCTGACGTCGACGGTTCCCACATCCGTACCCTGCTGCTGACCTTCTTCTTCCGTCAGCTGCCGGAACTGATCGAGCGTGGCTACATCTACATCGCTCAGCCGCCGTTGTACAAAGTGAAAAAGGGCAAGCAAGAGCAATACATCAAAGACGACGAGGCCATGGAAGAGTACATGACCCAGTCGGCCCTTGAAGATGCGAGCCTGCACTTGAACGAAGATGCCCCTGGCATCTCCGGAGAAGCGCTGGAGCGTCTGGTACACGACTTCCGCATGGTAATGAAGACGCTCAAGCGTTTGTCGCGCCTGTACCCACAGGAGCTGACCGAGCACTTCATCTACCTGCCGGCCGTTACCCTCGAGCAGTTGGGTGACCACGCTGCCATGCAGGAGTGGATGGTGAAATACGAAGCCCGCCTGCGTCTGGTCGAGAAGTCGGGTCTGGTCTACAAGGCCAGCCTGCGCGAAGATCGCGAGCGTAATGTCTGGTTGCCGGAAGTCGAACTGATCTCCCACGGCCACTCGACCTTCATCACCTTCAACCGTGACTTCTTCGGCAGCAACGACTACAAAACCGTTGTGACCCTGGGCGCTCAACTCAGCACTCTGCTGGACGAAGGCGCTTACATCCAGCGTGGCGAGCGCAAAAAAGCCGTGACCGAGTTCAAGGAAGCACTGGACTGGTTGATGGCCGAAAGCACCAAGCGTCATACCATCCAGCGCTACAAAGGTCTGGGCGAAATGAACCCGGATCAGCTCTGGGAAACCACGATGGACCCAAGCGTGCGTCGCATGCTGAAAGTCACCATCGAAGACGCGGTCGGTGCCGACCAGATCTTCAACACCTTGATGGGCGACGCCGTAGAACCGCGCCGTGAATTCATCGAGAGCAACGCACTGGCAGTGTCCAACCTGGACTTCTGATGGTGTAGCGAGCAGTACAAAAAAAGCCAACGCTTAGCGTTGGCTTTTTTTATGGGAAAAAATCCTGTGGCGCCAATAACAGTCCATGCTCAGTTACACAGAATTCCAGCAAACATCCCCACTACCCGCAGCCTTACAGATTTGTGCAAGGTGCACCGGGTGCTGATCCAGTATCCAGTATCCAGTCGCTGGGTTGCAGCGACTTTTGCGGGTCATGCAGTTGGGGAAGCGCAATACCCGTCCCGGCACTTTTGAGGGGGCAGTGCAAAAACGCACAAGCCATGGGCGAAATCACGCGTTTCAAACTCGGAATTAATCAATACGATGGTGCAGGACAAGAACAATAAAAAGGTGATGCATGACATCAGCCAGCAAGGTGTACGACTTTATCGTGGTGGGCGCCGGACCTGCGGGTTCAGTGCTGGCGAATCGGCTGTCTGCCGATCCCCGTCATAGCGTGCTGCTGCTCGAAGCGGGCGGCCAGGATAACTACCCGTGGATTCACATCCCCGTGGGCTACCTCTATTGCATTGGTAACCCGCGTACCGACTGGTGCTTCAAAACCGAGGCCCAGGCCGGTTTGCAAGGCCGCAGCCTGAGTTATCCACGGGGCAAGGTGCTGGGGGGCAGTTCGTCGATCAACGGCATGATTTATATGCGTGGCCAGTCGAGCGATTACGACCGCTGGGCCGAGCTGGGCAATCCGGGCTGGGCCTGGAAAGACGTACTGCCGCTGTTCAAACGCAGTGAAAAACACTTTGCCGGCAACTCGGATTTGCACAGTGCTGACGGCGAGTGGCGGGTCGAGCAACAGCGCTACTCGTGGCCGATTCTGGATGCGTTCCGTGATGCCGCCGAGCAAAGCGGCATTGCCACCGTTGACGATTTCAACGGCGGCGACAATCAGGGCTGTGGATATTTTCAGGTTAACCAGCGGGCCGGTGTGCGCTGGAATGCTTCCAAGGCATTTTTACGGCCAGTACTCAAACGGCCTAACCTGACCGTATTGACCGATGTGCAGGTCGACAAAGTCGTACTTGATCAAGGTCGCGCCACCCGGGTCAACGCCCGCAGGCAAGGTATCGAACAGGCCTTTACCGCCCGTCGCGAAATCATCCTGTGTGCCGGCTCCATTGGTTCTCCGGGTATCTTGCAGCGCTCGGGCATCGGCCCTCGCCCGCTCCTGGAAAGCCTGGGGATAACTGTGCAGCACGCACTGCCCGGCGTCGGCGGTAACCTGCAGGACCACCTGCAACTGCGTCTGATCTTCAAACTGACCAGGGCGCGCACCCTTAACCAGGTGGCCAATAGCCTGTGGGGCAAGATCGGCATGGGCCTGCGATATGCCTACGACCGCAGTGGTCCACTGGCCATGGCACCGAGTCAATTGGGGGCTTTCGTCAAATCCGCTGCGGATCAACCTTCGGCCAACCTGCAATACCATGTGCAGCCGCTGTCCCTTGAGCGTTTTGGCGAGCCGCTGCACAGCTTCCCGGCTTTCACCGCTTCGGTGTGCAACTTGCGCCCCAAAAGCCGTGGCCGGGTTGATATCCGCTCGGCCAACCCGGACGACGCGCCGCTTATCGATCCCAATTACCTGAGCCACCCCGATGATCTAAAGGTCGCGGCAGATGCCATTCGCATGACCCGCCGCATCGTGGCCAGCCCTGCCCTGCAAGTCTTTTCACCCGAGGAATACCTCCCGGGTCAGGCGTTGCAGACCGAGCAGGAGCTCTATGAGGCTGCCGCGCGCATCGGCACCACGATCTTTCACCCTGTGGGCACTTGCCGCATGGGGCAGGACGCAGACGCGGTGGTCGATGCCGAGTTGCGGGTACACGGGGTGCCAGGCTTAAGGGTGGCAGACGCGTCGATCATGCCCTTCATCGTTTCAGGCAATACCTGCTCACCAACCTTGATGATTGGCGAAAAGGCCGCGCAGCTGATTCTTGCGGCGCCTGTTCACACACGAGAAACAGAAAACACCCGCACACAAGCAGCACCGGTCGCCTGAATGCGATCGTGGTTTCGGACGCAGTCATCCGCAACCGACAGTGGACAACAACAATAATCACTGTGGCCCCATTCATGGGGCTGAGGGCATTGCACATGTCAGACTCAATTGCACAACAGGCTGTTTCTGCCAAGGGAACAACCGGCCGTGAAGAACGAAAGATCATTTTTGCGTCATCCCTCGGGACGGTTTTCGAGTGGTATGACTTTTTCTTGTATGGCGCTTTGGCGACCGTTCTCAGCAAACAGTTTTTTGTCGGGGTCAACGACACCACAGCGTTCATTTTTGCCTTAATGGCCTTCGCCGCCGGCTTTCTGGTGAGACCCTTCGGTGCATTGGTATTTGGCCGGTTGGGCGACATGATCGGGCGTAAATACACCTTCCTCATGACCATCATTCTGATGGGTTTATCGACCTTTGCCGTGGGGCTGCTACCCACTTACACCAGCATCGGCATTGCGGCACCGATCATGCTCGTGCTGTTACGCATGCTCCAGGGGCTGGCGTTGGGCGGTGAATACGGCGGCGCGGCGACCTACGTGGCGGAGCACGCAGCGCCCGGCAAACGCGGTTTCAATACCAGCTGGATTCAATCAACTGCCACCCTGGGGCTGCTGCTGTCGCTGGTGGTGGTACTGAGCTGCCGCTACCTGACCGGTGACCAGTTTGAAGTCTGGGGCTGGCGCCTGCCGTTCCTGCTGTCCATCGTGCTGCTGGGCATCTCGACCTGGATCCGCATGAGCATGCATGAGTCCCCGGCCTTCGTGAAAATGAAGGCTGAAGGCAAAACCAGTAAATCGCCGATCCGGGAATCGTTCGGCAAGTGGGAAAACCTCAAGATCGTGCTGATTGCACTGTTCGGCATCAACGCCGGCCAGGCCGTGACCTTTTACACGGCACAGTTTTACGTACTGTTCTTCCTTACCCAGATGCTCAAGATGGACCCGGCCCAGGCCAATATGCTGCTCATCATCAGTGTGGTTATCGGCGCCCCGTTCTTTATCTTTTTCGGCTGGCTGTCGGACCGCGTAGGTCGTAAACCCATTCTGATGCTCGGGCTGTTGCTGGCCACGGTGCTGTATTTCCCGCTGTTCAAAGGCCTGAGCCACTATGCCAACCCGCAAATCGATACGGCCAGCCGTCAGTCGCCGATTGTAGTGATGGCTGACCCGGCAACCTGCACCTTCCAGTTCGATCCGGTGGGTAAGGCGCGTTTTGACAGCCCCTGTGACAAGGTCAAGACCTTCCTGGTCAAACAGGGCCTGCCTTACACCTCCCAGGCCGTGGCGCCGGGCACTGATGTCCAGGTGTCGGTGGGTGAGACGCAGATCAAAGGCTTTGACGAAGCGGCCATGCGCGCTGCGATCAACGAAGCGGGCTACCCCGCCAAGGCAGATCCGAGTGCGGTCAACCAGCCGATGGTGGTGCTGATGATGGTTCTGCTGACGCTCATCGCAACCATGACCTACGGCCCACTGGCTGCAGTGATGGTGGAACTGTTCCCGACCCGGATCCGCTACACCTCCATGTCCCTGCCGTATCACATTGGCAATGGCTGGTTCGGCGGCTTTTTGCCCACCGTCTCCTTTGCCCTGGTGGTCTACACCGGGGATATCTTCTACGGGCTGTGGTACCCGGTGGTGATCACCGGGGTCAGCCTGGTAGTGGGCATGCTCTGCCTGAAGGAAACCCGAAACGTGGATATCGACAAGATATAAACGGCGATTACCCTGCAGGAGCGACGCTCGATTGCTTGCGAGCCCTTGAAAAGCTCGCTCCTACACAGGACAGGTATATGTCAGGCACAAAAAAACCGGCTAATCAGCCGGTTTTTTTAGTGCCTGGAAAAACTTATGCACGTTTTTCATTGAAAAGTCATGCCGCGAAATAAGTATATAAATCATTAAGTTACGGATGTTTTATGAAGATAATCCAAAACTTGTGCACAAGTTATCCACAATTTGCCTGGTCTGTGGTTGCAGTGGGTGCCGTCACCGGTGGCAGTGAACCCATTTCGCGCTGAGTGCTCTCGTTCCAGGCTTGCACCCGGTCATTGAGCTCTGCAATTGCCCGGGGCCCAGTGCCATTGGCGTACATCGGTTCGCCAATCACCAGCTCAATGGTGCCGGGTTTTTTCGCCCAGCCTGTCTTGGGCCAGTATTTGCCGGCATTGTGGGCTATCGGCAATACCGGCAACTCGGCGTTTACGGCCAGTGCGGTACCGCCTCGGGAAAACTTGCCCACCTGACCGAATGGCACACGTGTGCCTTCCGGAAAGATCAGCACCCAAATGTTGTCCTTGAGCAGCTCGTCGCCCTTTTTGGCGATGTGCTTGAGCGCCGCCTTGGGGTTGTCGCGGTCAATGGCAATCGGGCGCAGCATCGCCATCGCCCAGCCAAAGAACGGTACATACAGCAGCTCGCGCTTGAGTACCTGACTCAACGGCTGAAAGTAGGCCGAGAGAAAAAACGTCTCCCAGGTACTTTGATGGTTGGCCAGGATCACGCAAGGCTGTTGCGGAATATTTTCAGCACCCTTCACTTCAACCTGAATGTTAAGAAACACCCGGGTCAGCCACAGAGCGCAGCGGCACCAGTACACGTTAATAAACCGGTAACGCGCACGAAACGGCAGGAACGGGGCGACAAAAAAGCTCAGTGAGCACCACAGCAGGGCGCTGGTGCCCAGCAGCAGGTAAAAGAAGAAGGTTCTGATGGCCTGCAGTATCGACATAGCGACTTTTACCGTTGCGGATAAAGCACCGCTTAACCGGCCTGCACCTAGGGTTCAGGCGGGTGTTCGGGGGTGCTTTATTTGTGGATAAGTTCTGCGGCAACTGCCGCCAGATCGTCAAATATTAGGGTATTGACCGGTAACTTCTTGGCCAAAGTCAGCAGGCCTTTTCCGGTCTTTACCAAAACTGGCTGAGAATCGACGGCTTGTGCGGCCTGCAAGTCACCCAAACTGTCGCCGACAAACCAACATTCGGCCAAATCAGCACCGTAATGCTCGGCAATGGTCTGCAACATGCCCGGTTTTGGCTTGCGGCAAGCGCAACCCTCGTCGGGGCCGTGAGGGCAGTAAACAATCAAGCCGACCTCGCCACCCTGCTCGGCCACGAGCGCCCGTAAACGCTCATGCATGGCCTCCAGGGTCGCGACGCTGTAGTAGCCGCGGGCAATGCCGGACTGGTTGGTCGCGACCGCGACGGTCCAGCCCGACTTGCTCAACTGCGCAATGGCCTCGATCGCGCCAGGGAGCGGGAGCCACTCCTCGACAGACTTGATGTAAGCGTCGGAGTCATAATTGATCACTCCGTCCCGATCGAGAATCAGCAGTTTCAACAGTAAACCCCTTAGCCCAGCAGCGAAATGTCGGCAACGCCCAGGAACAGACCGCGCAAGCGCGCCAGCAGTGCATAGCGGTTAGCCCGCACACTCGGGTCTTCAGCGTTGATCATGACCGCTTCGAAGAACGCATCCACAGGCTCGCGCAACGATGCCAGACGTGTCAGCGCTTCGTTGTACTGGCGGGCAGCTGCCATTGGCTGTACTGCTTCGTCGGCTTTCTGGATGGCCGAGAACAACGAGAACTCACTGGCATTATCGAAATAACGCGCCTCGACATGGGTCGAAACCGTGCCTTCAACTTTGCTCAGCAGGTTCGATACGCGCTTGTTCACCGCGGCCAGGGCGGCGGCTTCCGGCAATTGACGGAAGGCCTGTACTGCTTGCACACGCTGATCGAAGTCCAGTGCCGAGGTCGGGTTCAACGCACGTACCGAAAGGTAAGTGGCGACGTCCACGCCTTCATCTTCGTAACGCGCACGCAGGCGGTCGAAGATGAACTCCAGCACCTGGTCAGCCAGGCCGGCCGACTTGATCTTGGCGCCGAATGCGCTGACAGCGAAGTTCACCGCTTCGGTCAGGTCGAGGTCGAGTTTCTTGTCGATCAGTATCCGCAAGATACCCAGCGCTGCACGACGCAGTGCATAGGGGTCTTTGCTACCGGTAGGCAGCATGCCGATGCCGAAAATACCGACCAGGGTGTCGAGCTTGTCAGCAATGGCCACTGCCGCGCCGGTCAGTGTACCCGGCAACTCGGCGCCAGCACCGCGTGGCATGTACTGTTCGTTCAATGCCAGCGCAACATCCTGCGGCTCGCCATCGTTGAGGGCGTAGTAGTAACCGGCAATGCCTTGCATCTCCGGGAACTCGCCGACCATTTCAGTGGCCAGGTCGCACTTGGACAGCAGGCCGGCACGGGCTGCGCGCTGTGCGTCGCCACCAATGCGCGGAGCAATCAACGCTGCCAGCTTGGAAACCCGCACCGCCTTGTCGTAAACGCTGCCCAGTTGCGCCTGGAACACTACGTTTTGCAGGCGCAGGTTGAAGCTTTCCAGAGTCTGCTTCTTGTCTTGCTTGAAGAAAAACTCGGCGTCGGTCAGGCGCGGGCGAACCACTTTCTCGTTACCCGAGACGATCTGCTGCGGGTCTTTGCTCTCGATGTTGGCCACAGTAATGAAACGCGGCAGCAACTTGCCATCAACGTCCAGCAGGCAGAAATACTTCTGGTTGTCCTGCATGGTGGTGATCAGGGCTTCTTGCGGCACATCGAGGAAGCGCTCTTCGAAAGAGCACACCAGCGGTACCGGCCATTCAACCAGCGCGGTCACTTCGTCCAGCAGGGCTGGCGGCACGATTGCGGTACCTTCCTGCATGGTTGCCAGTTCGGCCACACGCTTGGAAATCAACTCGCGACGCTCGTTGAAATCCGCCAGCACGTGGGCTTGGCGCAAGTCTTCGAGGTAGTTGGCCGGAGCGCTGATACGCACATTTTCCGGGTGGTGGAAGCGGTGACCACGGGAATCGCGACCGGATTTCTGAGCCAGGATCGTGCAGTCGATGACTTCATCGCCCAGCAACATCACCAGCCATTGGGTCGGACGCACGAACTCGACCTTGCGGGCACCCCAGCGCATGCGCTTGGGAATAGGCAGATCGTTCAGCGAGTCTTCAACGATGGTCGGCAGCAGGCTGGCGGTCGGCTTGCCGACGATGACCTGGCTGAAACGCAGTTTTGGACCGCTCTGATCGATTTCGCTCAGTTCAACGCCACATTTCTTGGCAAACCCGAGGGCCGCCTGGGTCGGGTTACCTTCAGCATCGAAGGCGGCCTGGCGTGGCGGGCCGTCGATGTTGATGCTGCGATCCGGTTGCTGGGTTTCGAGCTGAGTCAGCAGCACGGCCAAACGACGGGGCGCGGCGTAAACTTTTTTCGCGCTGAATTTCAAACCTGCGCTTTGCAGGCCTTTTTCAATCCCGGCCAGGAAAGCTTCGGCCAGGGTATTAAGGGCTTTTGGCGGCAGTTCTTCAGTGCCCAGTTCAACCAGAAAATCTTGAGCACTCATTGTGCAGCCTCCAACTTAGCCAACACTTCATCACGCAAATCAGGTGGAGCCATCGGGAAGCCGAGCTTGGCGCGGGCTTCGAGATACGCCTGGGCCACCGAGCGCGCCAGGGTCCGCACACGCAAGATGTACTGCTGGCGTGCAGTGACCGAAATGGCCCGGCGCGCATCCAGCAGGTTGAACGTGTGGGATGCCTTGAGCACCATCTCGTAGCTTGGCAGCGGCAGCGGTTGATCGAGTTCGATCAGACGCTTGGCTTCGCTTTCATAGAAATCGAACAGTTCGAACAGTTTGTCGACGTTGGCGTGTTCGAAGTTGTAAGTCGACTGCTCGACTTCGTTCTGGTGGAACACGTCGCCGTAGGTCACTTTGCCGAACGGGCCGTCAGTCCATACCAGGTCGTAGACTGAATCCACACCCTGCAGGTACATCGCCAGACGCTCGAGGCCGTAGGTGATTTCGCCGGTTACCGGGTAGCACTCGATGCCGCCTACTTGCTGGAAGTAAGTGAACTGCGTGACTTCCATGCCGTTGAGCCAGATTTCCCAGCCCAGACCCCAGGCGCCCAGTGTCGGCGATTCCCAGTTGTCTTCCACGAAACGAATGTCGTGCACCAGCGGATCCAGGCCGATGTGCTTCAGCGAGCCCAGGTACAGCTCCTGAAAATTAGGCGGATTGGGCTTGAGTACTACCTGGAACTGGTAGTAATGCTGCAGACGGTTCGGGTTTTCGCCGTAGCGGCCGTCAGTCGGACGACGACTGGGCTGCACATAAGCGGCGTTCCAGGTTTCCGGGCCCAGAGAGCGCAGAAACGTGGCGGTATGGAATGTGCCGGCGCCCACTTCCATATCGTAGGGCTGAAGCACCACACAACCTTGCTCGGCCCAGTATTGCTGGAGGGCGAGGATCAAGTCTTGGAAGGTACGCACTGCTGGCGTAGGCTGGCTCACAAATTCACCTGTTTCTTGGGCTGCGATTTAAAGAGCGGGAGTATACCCGATTCGGTCGCGCCTCCACCCCTTGGAGCCTATATGCCACGTTGTTTCTGGTGTCCAGAAGACCCGCTGTATGCGGCGTACCACTATCAAGAGTGGGGCGTGCCGTTGCGCGACGCACATGGGCTCTTCGAGTTGTTATTGCTCGAAGGGTTCCAGGCCGGTTTGTCCTGGATCACTGTTCTGCGCAAACGCGAGCACTATCGCAAGGTCATGTTCGGCTTTGATGTGCAGCGTCTGGCAGCCATGACCGATGCCGAAATCGAGGCCTTGATGCTCGATCCCGGGATTATCCGTAACCGCCTGAAAATTACCGGGGCAAGGCGTAACGCCCGGGCCTGGCTGGCGCTGGATAACCCGGTCGAGTATCTATGGTCCTTTGTGGGCGGCAAACCGAAGATCAACCACTTCACTGAACGCCATGAGTTTCCGGCCGTCACCGCCGAGGCTGAAGCCATGAGCAAAGGGTTGAAAAAAGCCGGATTCACGTTCGTCGGACCGACCATTTGTTATGCCTTCATGCAGGCCAGTGGCATGGTCATGGATCACGCCACCACCTGTGACCGCTACGCTCAGCTGGCGAACGGCGGTTAGAATGCTGCCCAATACAGACCTGCAGGAGCGAGCTTGCTCGCCCCTGCAGAAAACGTTTTTTTAAAGAGAAAACCCTGTGGAAAAGTTTAAAGGCGCCCTGCTGGTCGGGGCTCTGCGGTTATTCGCCATGCTCCCGTGGAGTGCGGTTCAACGGGTCGGCTCCGGTATCGGCTGGCTGATGTGGAAACTGCCCAATCGCTCGCGCGAGGTGGTGCGCATCAACCTGGCCAAATGCTTCCCCGAGATGGACCCGGTGGCCCGTGAACAACTGGTGGGACAAAGCCTCAAGGATATCGGCAAGAGCCTGACCGAGAGCGCTTGCGCCTGGATCTGGCCCGCCCAGCGTTCGATTGACCTGGTGCGTGAAGTCGAAGGCCTGGACGTGCTCAAGCAGGCCCTTGCCTCAGGTAAAGGTGTCGTCGGCATCACCAGCCACCTGGGCAACTGGGAAGTGCTCAACCACTTCTATTGCAGCCAGTGCAAGCCGATCATTTTCTACCGTCCGCCCAAGCTCAAGGCGGTAGACGAACTGTTGCGCAAGCAGCGCGTGCAGCTGGGCAACCGCGTGGCCGCGTCGACCAAAGAAGGCATTTTGAGTGTCATCAAGGAAGTGCGCAAAGGGGGGCAGGTAGGCATTCCGGCAGACCCGGAACCCGCTGAGTCGGCCGGTATTTTCGTGCCATTCCTCGGCACCATGGCCCTGACCAGCAAGTTCGTGCCGAACATGCTGGCGGGTGGCAAAGCGGTGGGGGTATTCCTGCACGCATTGCGCCTGCCGGACGGTTCGGGTTTCAAGGTGATTCTCGAGGCGGCCCCTGAAGCCATGTACAGCACCGACACTGAAACTTCGTGTGCAGCCATGAGCCAGGTGGTGGAGAAGTATGTACGGGCTTACCCGAGCCAGTACATGTGGAGCATGAAGCGCTTCAAAAAGCGTCCGCCTGGCGAGGCGCGCTGGTACTAGACCGCTGTATCTGTAGGAGCGAGCTGTGCGAAGGGCTCGCGAGCAAGCTCGCTCCTACGCAGATCAGTGGTGTTAAAGCTGTTTATCCAGCTTCTTCAAAAACACGGTCATTTCTTTCTCGGCCTGTTTGTCGCCATGGGCACGGGCTGCCTCAAGCCCCTGCTCCCACGCCGTGCGGGCCGCCCCGCGATCCCCTGCCGCCAGATGCGCCTTGCCCAGCAATTTCCAGGCCGCGGAATATTTGGGATCAAACTCCACACAGCGCTGTAAATGCTCCGCCGCCTTGAGGTTTTCCCCAAGGTCGAGATAACCCTTGCCCAGGCCGAAGCGCAGCAGTGAGTTATCCACACCCTTGGCCAGCATTTTTTCCAGTGATTCGAGCATCCGTGACTCCTTAGAAAAAACTCAGGCCCACGTGGAACAGCTTCTCCACGTCGCGAATATGCTTTTTATCCACAAGGAACAAAATCACGTGGTCGCCGGCATTGATCACAGTGGAGTCGTGGGCAATCAGCACTTCTTCGTCGCGAATGATTGCGCCAATCGTGGTGCCCGGCGGCAAGTGGATTTCGCCGATCCGGCGGCCAATCACTTTGCTCGACTTCGAATCACCGTGGGCAATCGCTTCGATGGCCTCCGCTGCGCCCCGGCGCAATGAGTGCACGCTGACAATGTCGCCACGCCGCACGTGGGCCAGCAAGGTGCCGATGGTCGCCAGTTGCGGGCTGATGGCGATGTCGATTTCACCGCCCTGGATCAGGTCCACGTAGGCCGGGTTGTTGATGATGGTCATCACCTTCTTCGCGCCCAGGCGTTTGGCCAGCAGCGAGGACATGATGTTGGCCTCGTCGTCGTTGGTCAGGGCCAAAAACAGGTCGGCATCGGCGATGTTCTCTTCGAGCATCAAGTCGCGATCCGAAGCGCTGCCCTGCAGGACTACGGTGTTGTCCAGGGTATCTGACAGATACCGGCAACGCGCCGGGTTCATCTCGATGATCTTGACCTGATAACGGTTTTCAATGGCTTCGGCCAGGCGTTCGCCGATCTGCCCGCCACCGGCAATCACAATGCGTTTGTAGCTTTCATCGAGGCGGCGCATTTCGCTCATCACTGCGCGAATGTTGGCTTTGGCGGCGATGAAAAACACTTCATCGTCTGCCTCGATGACCGTGTCGCCCCGGGGCGTAATGGGACGGTCACGTCGGAAAATTGCCGCTACCCGCGTATCCACATTCGGCATGTGTTCGCGTAACTGGCGTAACTGCTGGCCGATCAGAGGGCCGCCGTAGTACGCCTTGACCGCCACCAGCTGGGCTTTGCCTTCGGCAAAGTCGATAACCTGCAATGCGCCGGGGTGTTCGATCAGGCGCTTGATGTAGTTGGTCACCACTTGCTCGGGACTGATCAACACGTCCACCGGGATCGCGTCGTTATCGAACAGTTCGCCACCCCGTGTCAGATAGGCGGCTTCACGTACCCGGGCGATTTTGGTCGGGGTGTGAAACAGGGTGTAGGCCACCTGGCACGCCACCATGTTGGTTTCGTCACTGTTGGTCACTGCCACCAGCATGTCGGCATCATCGGCCCCGGCCTGACGCAGCACATTGGGCAGCGAGGCGCGGCCCTGAATAGTACGAATGTCGAGCCGGTCGCCCAGATCCCGCAGGCGATCGCCATCGGTATCGACCACGGTAATGTCGTTGGCTTCGCTGGCCAGATGCTCGGCCAGCGAGCCGCCGACCTGACCTGCGCCGAGGATGATGATTTTCATGCCGTCAGTCCTTTGTCGATTAGCCGCGGGCGGCTGCGATCTTGATCAGTTTGGCGTAATAGAAGCCATCGTGCCCGCCCTCCTGGGCCAGCAACTGGCGGCCATGGGGCTGCTTGATGCCGAACTGACCGGCGATATCCAGCTCCCGCGCACCCGGCGTACGGGCCAGGAACGCCTCGATCACCTCGGTGTTTTCGGTCGGTAACGTCGAGCAGGTGGCGTAGAGCAGGATGCCGCCGACTTCCAGGGTTGGCCACATCGCGTCCAGCAATTCACCTTGCAGGGTGGCGAGTTCGGCAATGTCATCCGGTTGGCGGGTCAGCTTGATGTCCGGGTGACGACGAATCACCCCGGTCGCCGAGCACGGTGCATCGAGCAGAATGCGCTGGAAAGGCTTGCCGTCCCACCAGGTGGCGGTGTCACGGCCATCGGCAGCAATCAGTTCGGCGCTCAGGCCCAGACGCTCAAGGTTTTCCCGCACCCGTACCAGGCGCTTGGCTTCCAGATCCACCGCCACTACGCCGGCCAGTTCTGGCTCGACCTCAAGAATGTGGCAGGTCTTGCCGCCCGGGGCGCAGCAGGCATCGAGTACCCGTTGGCCCGGCGCCAGGTCCAGCAGGTCGGCGGCCAGTTGTGCGGCTTCGTCCTGCACGCTGATCCAGCCTTCGGCAAAGCCCGGCAGGTTGCGTACATCGCAGGGTTCCGCCAGCACAATGCCGTCCTGGCTGAACACGCAGGGCTGAGCTTCGATACCGCTCTCGACCAGCAGTTGCAGGTAGGCATCACGGGTTTTATGGCGCCGGTTGACCCGCAGAATCATTGGCGGATGCGCGTTGTTGGCGGCGCAAATGGCTTCCCATTGTTGCGGCCAGAAAGCTTTCAGGGATTTTTGCAGCCAGCGCGGGTGTGCGGTACGCACCACCGGGTCGTGCTCCAGCTCGGTCAGCAGGGCTTCGCTCTCGCGTTGTGCATTACGCAGCACGGCGTTGAGCAGGGCTTTGGCCCAGGGTTTTTTCAGCTTGTCAGCACAGCCCACGGTTTCGCCAATGGCGGCGTGGGCCGGAATGCGGGTGTACAGCAGTTGATACAGACCCACCAGCAGCAGCGCCTCGACATCGGCGTCGGCCGCCTTGAACGGCTTTTGCAGCAGCTTGTTGGCCAGCGCCGACAAGCGTGGCTGCCAGCGGGCAGTACCGAATGCCAGATCCTGGGTCAGGCCGCGATCACGGGCCTCAACCTTGTCCAGTTGCAGCGGCAACGAGCTGTTGAGTGATGCTTTGCCGTTCAGTACTGCAGTCAGTGCCTTGGCGGCGGCCAGACGAGGATTCATTGCGCGCTTTCCGTTTGACCGAGGGTAATGCCGACGGCGAATTTCTCACGGCGACTGTTGAAAAAATCGCTGAAGTTCAGCGCTTTACCGCCGGGCAATTGCAGACGTGTCAGGCACAACGCGCCTTCACCGCAGCCGACGATCAGGCCGTCTTTGCTCGCTGCGAGGATTTGTCCTGGTGCGCCCCGGGCGTCGGCGACAGTGGCGGCCAGTACTTTCAGAGCTTCGCCATTGAGTGTGCTGTGGCAAATCGGCCACGGATTGAAAGCCCGAACCAGACGCTCCAGCTCCACTGCCGGGCGGCTCCAGTCGATGCGCGCCTCGTCTTTATTCAGCTTGTGGGCGTAGGTGGCCAGACTGTCGTCCTGCACTTCGCCTTGCAGCGTGCCTGCTGCCAGGCCTGCGATTGCTTCAATCACCGCAGGTGGGCCCAGTTCGGCCAGACGGTCGTGCAGGCTGCCACCTGTGTCTGCACCGGTGATCGGGGTGACGGTCTTGAGCAGCATCGGGCCGGTGTCCAGACCCGCCTCCATGCGCATCACGGTCACGCCGCTTTCGCTATCGCCGGCCTCGATGGCCCGCTGAATCGGCGCCGCCCCGCGCCAGCGTGGCAGCAAGGAGGCATGGCTGTTGATACAGCCCAGGCGCGGAATATCCAGCACCACTTGCGGCAGGATCAGACCGTAGGCCACCACCACCAGCAAGTCGGGCTTGAGGGCTGCCAGCTCGGCTTGAGCCTCGGGAGCCCGCAGCGTGGGCGGCTGCATGACAGCGATGTGGTGTTCCAGCGCCAGTTGCTTGACCGGGCTCGGCATCAGCTTTTGCCCGCGCCCGGCCGGGCGATCCGGCTGGGTGTAGACCGCGACGATCTCGTAAGGGCTGTCGAGCAGCGCCTTGAGGTGTTCCGCGGCGAATTCCGGGGTGCCGGCAAATACGATGCGCAGTGGCTCAGTCATGAATTACTCACTTGGAATGGGGGGGCGGGAGTAATCCCGATAGATGCCTGTAGTCGCTGTCGAGGTACGAGGCTGCGATCAGGTTCGACGCAGCTCTCGTCAATCACTCAACTTCGGTATGCCAGGCACTTGGGAATAGCTGGCTTTACGGGCTCTGCCCGATCGCAGCCTTAGTGCCTGGGCAGCGACTACAGAATTGAGATAAGGACTATCAAGCGTTCTGGCGATGCAGTTTTTCCAGCTTCTTCTTGATCCGGTCACGCTTGAGCGTAGACAGATAATCGACGAACAGCTTGCCATTGAGGTGGTCGCATTCGTGCTGGATGCACACGGCCAGCAGGCCTTCGGCGATCATTTCGAAAGGTTTGCCGTCACGGTCCAGCGCCTTGATTTTTACCCGCTGCGGGCGGTCAACGTTTTCGTAGTAACCCGGTACCGAGAGGCAGCCTTCTTGATACTGGCCCATCTCGTCGGTGAGCATTTCAAGCTCGGGGTTGATCAGCACCAGCGGTTCGCTGCGGTCTTCGCTCAGGTCCATGACGACAATGCGTTTATGCACGTTGACCTGAGTCGCGGCCAGGCCAATGCCCGGCGCCTCGTACATGGTTTCAAACATGTCATCGATCAACTGACGGACTTCGTCGTCCACAACCGCCACGGGTTTGGCGATGGTGCGCAGACGCGAGTCTGGGAATTCGAGGATGTTTAAAATAGCCATAAGTTTGATTGATGCACTGTGTGAAAGATTCAAAAACGGTTGTCAGGTGGTCCTGAGGACATCGGGCAACCTGTGCAAAACGTCTCCTTCAGAGATAGCCCGCTCGGGCTCTGGCGTTTCACGCGAACGCACATAATAAAGGGATTCAGCAACGGATGAAACGACTAGCTGCCGGGCTGCCCGCGACTGGCCCGGGCCAAGGTGTGTCGCAGTTTGAAACCTATGGCCGCCGGCTCTGCCAGTCACTTCACTAAAATTGGGTTTCCACGTGCTATTTCAAGGGCAGACCGGCCGTTCAGGAGGGTCTTTCCAGGCGTTTTCCAAACAACTTGTCAACAGACTTATCCACAGGTTGTGCTGTCTTTGAAGGCGCTCAAACCGATCAAGGATGATCCCATGCCGCTGCCTGAAATTTCCCCTGCCGAACTCGAAGCCCGCCTGCGTTTACATCGTTTGCCCGAGGTCGGGCCCCGGCGTTTTTACACCCTGCTCAGTGCATTCGGTTCGGCCAGCTCGGCGCTGAGCGCGCCCGCCAGTGCCTGGTCCGCCCTGGGGTTGCCGGCGGGCTGTGCCCAGGCCAGGCGCAGCCCGCAAGTTCGTGACGGTGCCAGCGCTGCATTGCGCTGGCTTGAGAGCTCCAGCCAGCATGTGCTGCTGCACGACCGGGCAAATTATCCGGCCCTGTTGGGGGAACTCAGCGATGCGCCACCGTTGCTGTTCGTGGCGGGAGATCCGGGCATTCTGGAAAAACCGCAATTGGCGATGGTCGGTAGCCGACGTGCATCAAGGCCGGGTCTGGACACTGCTGCGGCCTTTTCCCGCTGTCTGGCCGGGGCCGGATTTGTGATTACCAGCGGGCTGGCGGCGGGCATCGATGCTGCTGCACATGAAGCGGCGCTGGGCATTGGCGGGCAGACTGTGGGGGTGTTGGGCACCGGCCTGGAAAAACTTTATCCACAGCGCCATCGCGCCCTGGCCGATGCGATGATTGCCAGTGGCAGCGCGGTGGTTTCGGAGTTCCCTCTGGACGCCGGGCCACTGCCGGCCAACTTCCCGCGCCGTAACCGCATTATGATTGGGTGATATAGTTTTCAGAGTGAATTTCTGAGACGCTTTATCATGCCCAAAGCCTATGCGTATGTACGCTATTCCAGTGCAATTCAAGCCACCGGCGACAGCGAAAACCGCCAGTTGACCGCCCTTGACCTCTTTGAAACCGCGACAGGCACGAAAGTCGTAGAAGTCATATACGACAAGGGTAAATCTGCATTCAGAGGCGACAATGCTCGCTCTGGCAATTTTAAAGAGATGCTTGACCGGATGGGGAGTGGCGCTATCCACAAAGGCGATTATCTTGTCGTGGAGAGCATCGACCGGATAACCCGCCAACGTGTGCTTGACGGCGTAGAACTACTGCAAGGAATTTTGAAGAAAGGCATTAATATTTACACCACCGTAGATAAAAAAACGTACTCATATAATGACCCTTCAAGAGATTTTGAAAATCTGCTGATGATTAGCCTGATTGCGAAACGGGCTAATGAAGAGAGTGAAACAAAATCTAATCGTCTTTTGTCTGCTTGGAAAGCGCGCAAGGTAAAGGCAGCCAATGGAGAAATAATTATAAAGAAAGGTAAGTCCGTACCGTATGGCTTGCGCGTTGAAAATGATGAGTTTGTTATTCATGAAGAAGAACAAAAAGAAATAAAGCAACTTTTTGAACTTTTGTTGAAGTTTGGTATGAATACCGCCCTAACAAAAATAAATGAGACATCCAATAGAAAATGGAGCAACGGGTCTCTAAACAAAATCATCAAAAATAAAACTGTCATTGGCTGTATGGCTACGCATCGCATTGAATACACCCAAGAGGGGAAAGCCAGAAAAATCCTAACTGGCTATATCGAAAACTATTACCCAAACTTAATTAAGCCAAGTTTGTTCTATAAAGTAATTGACGTTATGAGCAACCGAAAGCAAAAAAACTGGTCAGGACGGAGAACGGAACAAGATTTTAATATTTTTAAACATTGCATATTCTGCTCTGAGTGTGGAGGTAAGCTTTACTATGACCACAGGGGCAGCAGATACAAAGATAAAATATATCCGTTTTTCAAATGTGATAATGCTCGAATTCAAAAACATATTTGCACAGTAGACAATATTAGGTTTGAGTATGTGTTTGGTTCTTTATTAGAATGTATAAATATGGCTAATCGGTTGGCAAATGACTTCCCTAATGACTATAAAGGAATTTCTACGCAAGCGATATTCTTGAATTCAAGAGTTGAAAACCTCTTAGCATCATCTGATACAAGCCAAGATATAGAATTCGAGAAAAAGCAAAATGAATTAACATCATGCCGGACAAAATTAAGCAGTTTGAATGCTATTTTGAGTGAGGCAGATTTCAAACTTCCACAGATAATGCTCAAAGAAATTTCTAACCTAGAAGTACGAATAGAAAAATTAAAAATAGAGTTAGACCTTCTTACAGCCAGCGTCGAAGTGGAAAGTTTAGAGATTGAAAGCAGTCAAAGTATAATCGATTTGTTCATGACAGACGACGGCCGAGCAAAACTAAATATGTTCTTCAAGCATCATGAGATTTCATTTTTTGTTAGTCATGATAAATCTACAAAGCAAACAAACTTTGAGATGCGCAATTCAAAAGGAGAGAGAGTTGCACGGTCTATAAAAACTTATCCTTTAAAAAATATTCTGGGAAAATTCGGGCTTGGCGATTTACAAACTATGTTCGACCTTACAGTTAATTAATCACGTAGCCCTCTTAAATCAGAATTGAAATTCCGATTTAAGAGGGCTCAGTTTTTAGGAGTGCAACCTGTGAAAGACTTTCAAATTGAAGATTATCTAAACGATGATGCAGACATTCAAGCACTCTTGAATGTCTGCATCAATGAAGGAACTCAGGAGGGATTTATCGAGTGCATCAGAGCCATAGCAAGAAGCAAAAGCATTGAACTCAATCTTGATAGTGATTTCAATTCGATACGAAAAGCATTGAACAGCATTGGCTATAAGTTTGTAGTCATATAGTCAGATATCTAATTCTTGCTAATGCCCTGTTTAGTCATTCCAATATGTTATTCTATTTATGTGATGTTATAAGTAACTCGCTACACTTTCCGCCACACTTTTGCTACGCAAAAGATGAGTCTCCAAGTTTCACTCGTCCTGTCGGAGACAGAAGCAAAATCAAAAGCAAAAGCGAAGAGCAAAACCATCACACGAACCTGACCAAAAAATATCGGAATCCTCATTATTTTTTAGTCAAATTCTCGAAAGGCTTTACAAAAAATATCGCTATATCGCTCTTAATTTTTTCTAAATCCAATCACAAAAGGAAAACAAAAAACAAAATACTGGTGAAGATAATGGCTACAAAAAAAACAATAACAATGATTTACAAACATCTAAATTTTCAAAATGATGGTAACGGAAAGGCCAAACTTTTTAAGTCCCTTGCTCACTCGTTACGTATTTCTCCAACTGAAAAAAACAAAATAAGCCCGACCAAAAAATTGGAGTGGGACGAAAATCTCGCTCATAAAAATTTGATTTACTCTCCCGATTTAGGTTCTAAGCCGATTCGATTAGACAGCCTTGACGAAGAGCAAAAAATAAAAATCCAGAATAGTTTTTTTGAAAAAATTAATGACGAACAGAAGTCAAAAGACAAAAACTCTGACACACTCGACACGCTAAGAAAGTACAAAGCCAAAGTCAATAAATGGCTCAACTCAATCACAGATGATAGCGACCCACTGAGAATATTTCTTTCGAAAATTCTCGAAGAAAAGAAATTTATAGATGTTGAAAGTGAGATTAATACATTAACTCAATTTGAGTTCGCACGTAAAAATCAAAAGACAGAAACGGTTAAGAAGTTTTTAGAGCTTCACAACAAAGTACTTGAAAACAAATCTGATATTTCTCGAAACAAGATTTTTATTCAAGAGGCTTTCTTCAAAATCCCATCGCGCAATAATGTTGAAATATCCACTACTGACTTAATATCTAACATTCACTCCTTTTATAAAGTTAACTTCCCTGACTACCCCATCAAATTAATTGTCTTTCACGGCGACGAGATTGGTAATCACCCGCACATATTTGTAGATGCAAAAAACAAGCGTACAGGCAAATATGATTTACTCACTGCTCAAAAGAAATTCGTAAATGCAAATATCGAAAAATTAAAAGACGAATACCCTAATTCTATACCTCTTGATTTTTCTAATCGCGCATACTCTGCCAAAAAAGTGCAGGCTCAATATTTTCAAACTTTGTTTTATCAACATTCTAACGAGATGCTTGCAAAATATGATGTTGAAGCAAAGAAACTTGAAAAAACAAAAGAGAATAACGCACGTATGCGCTTGATTGAAGAAGATGCTAAAAAGCCGAAAATTGAAAGACAGTTTAGTTTTTATAATGCTGAGACAATTCGCCTCAGTGGCAATTACGAACGTGCTCAAATAAATGCTTCTAATGCTCTTAAAGAAGAAGAGGTAATCGACAAGAGACTAGAACAGAAGAAGAAAGACCTTGCAGCAGCGACGACACAATTACTCGATGCGCAAAGTGAAACTGCCGCATTAAATAATATTCTTCCAGCGCTTCGAAGTGAAAAAGAAACTCTTGCGAACGACAATGATGAACTTCAACGTAAAAATAATGAGTTACTACCTAATGCAATCTATTACAACGAAATTTCAGACGCTCTTGCTGAGATAGAACATCGTTATAATAATTTATCGGATAGTTATAACGCTATTGTAGATAGTGCAAAAAAACAAATATTCGAAGGCATTCGTAATATTTTAAGCGTCATGTGGGGGTTACAAGCGTGGGGGAAAGATAAATTCACATTTGGATTGTTCGACAAGAAAATGAAAGGAGCACCCGATGATTTGAACGAGTTTGACAATAGGACTGCAACTCTCGTAAAACTCAGTACCAATGAAATCTTAGATGCATTTATCGAGACGGATTTTTTGATTCCGAAAGAGCCTATTACGCAAGCCTTTAAGGAAGGTCTGAAGTAAGCAGCCGTTTTTAACGGTCTAGCTGTCTGAGGTTCAAAAAACACCGACTTAATCGAAAAACAGACCTTTCCTCCTGTCAGTTCACTATTTTTTGCGGAAGAGCACCTT
>NZ_SCFG01000027.1:0-52126 GCF_022496645.1 Pseudomonas sp. TMW22089 | reverse complement strand
TTCTTTTCGGTCACTTGTTTGACCGCCTGGATTTTGAATTCTTCGGGATATCGCTGGTTGCTCATGGCACCTCCTAATGGGCCTCATTTTAAGGCTTGGAGGTGTCTACGAAACTAGGGGCGATTCACTTTCGATAACGACACGGCTGGCAAGAACACACCCTTCATGTCCAGGGGAATGCATGGCGGCCTGATGACGTTCAATTATTTTTCCGATAACGAGTACTACTACAACATTAACAATTTTCTGACCGGCGTATGCCATGTACCCCGGTAGGTGCCATGCAAGTGTCGGCCGCAAAACACCCGGGCCAGGTCTGCGGGTGTTTTGCCAGTCCTTTGAGGTAGAGCGTTTACCCGCCAAGGTGGGAGGAACAAGATAGAGACAAACGCACAACCGGGTACACACCGACGACCACACTATTGTTAATTGCAAAAAACCCGGCATTTCCCGCGCTCAAAGCGGCCGGCACCAAACCCGTCAAACTTCAGTAGCCCTCGATTGAACCATTGTGTTTTCTGACTGGAAATCGACACGCATTATGGTTGCGTAAGGTTTATTAAGACTGCGCACAAGCCCCCCCTTCCCCCCCTGCGCTACCGTGCCTCCCTTAAGTCAGCCCCATGAGCTTATCGAATGACACGCCCGCACTTACACCGGTTGCTCCGGCACTGCCAGAGCCTGTGCCTGTTTTGCACAGCCACGTGCCAGAGACATTTTCAGCCCGCCGCTACTCGCCCAGCCACAGACCCGGACGCTGATAAATGAAGGCCCCCTGCAACACCCCCTACTCATTGCCACAGCCGTCCAATACAGCACCCGCCCCATAACATGGAGATATATTCCGTGGCCCGCCCTATACGCTGGATAAAACCCACCTGCAAAAGAACACGTCACTTACCCGTCTGGAAGCGTTCATTAGCACTGACAGCGGACGGCACTCTATTTATGGCTGCGGCCATGGGAGGTTCGGAAAAAGAAGTCAGCTTTGCATCATTACACGAGAAAGTACCGAGCCTTATTTGTTTTGATCATGTGTATGTGCCTGCTGACTGGCTGCAACAGAGCTTTGGCGCAGCTAACCCCTGGTGCGATTCATTGATTAAAGCCGCACACCCTCATGTCTTGGATCAGGAGGGTTAATGCGGCTTGTAACATCATTGGGATTTAAATTGCGGATCGCCGGTGAGTTTGAATAAGAGCCCGATACCTTGCGGCCATATACCGTAACCGGTATCACCATTGATATGCCCCGCCTTTTGCAACCACACCAGTTCGCTGCCCCAGGCATCGCTGAAGGCACTTGCCCGGGCGCTGGAGACATAGGGGTCGTCCGTGCTGGCAACGGTAATCGAGGGGAAAGGCAGGCGATTGAGCGGCATGGGGGTAAAACCCGAGGTGCCCGGCGGGTAACTGTCGGCTTCGGTATCGCTGGGCGCTACCAGTAACGCGCCGCGCACACGTTCCGCCGCTTGCGGGTGCTGCTGTGCCCAGCGCGCAATCAGCGTACAGGCCAGGCTATGGCCCACCAGGACTACAGGGCGCTGGCTGCCTGCGACTTTCTCTTGCAGGCGCTGCACCCAATCCGTGCAGGTCGGGGTTTCCCAGTCCTGCTGTTTAACCCGGTGCAGCCCGCTGTAACGCTGCTCCCACTGCGATTGCCAATGCTCTGCCCCTGAATTGAACAGGCCCGGCAAGATCAACACCCTGACTGTCATCTCTGGTCTCCATTAGGTGGATGGGTTGCCGAAAACCTTAGACCGTCGCAGCCCTGCGGTCTAGCCGGCTAAGCCAGACGGCAAACAGAATCACCAGCCCCCCCAGCAACAGCCGGCCCAGAGGCTCGTGCTGGTTCCAGATCAGCAGGTTGAGCAATAAACCCACCGGCACATGCAAGTTGTTCATCACCGCCAGGGTGCCACCGGTGACCAGGCAGGCCCCCTTGTTCCACCAGTACATGCCCAGGGCCGTGGAGACCAGCCCCAGGAACACCAGCACGGCCCATTGCAAAGGCGCGTCGGGTAAAAAGTCGGCTTTGCCGAATGCCAGGAAGGCCGGCAATACCACCGCCAAAGCGCCGAGGTAAAAGAAACCGAAACGCCGGTAATGCGGCAGCTCGCTCGGATAACGCGCCACCAGACGCCTGTAAAGCACCTGACCGGCGGCATAGGTGAAGTTGGCCAGTTGTAACAACAGGAAGCCTTTAAAGAAGTCCCCGCTGATGCTGTCGAAGCGAATCACGGCCGCCCCCGATACAGCCACCAGCGCCGCCACCAGTGCCCATGGGTTGAAGCGCCGGTTAAGGGCATCTTCGATCAGGGTCACGTGCAACGGCGTGAGGATGGTGAACAACAGGACTTCGGGCACCGTGAGCACGCGAAAGCTCAGGTACAGACAGACGTAGGTAATGCCGAACTGCAAGGCGCCGATCAGCAGCATGCCGCGCATGAAACCGGGTTCCACCTGGCGCCAGCGGGTCAGCGGAATAAACACCAGCCCGGCCAGTACCACGCGCACCAGTACTGCAAAGTAGCTGTCGACGTGTCCAGCCAGATACTCACCGATCAAGCTGAAGGAAAACGCCTGAATCAGCGTCACAATTAACAGATAACCCATGAGTGTCTCGCCCGGAATGTCGTGATTGCCTGACAGCAGATACGGCCGCCGGCTTGTTTCGCAGGGCGCGACATTAGCGGTTTTGCGCCGCTGGCGAAATGCCTGTCAAAAAAAACCCGGTCCAGCGTTAAAGCTGACCGGGTGTGAGCACTCAGGAGAGAAGTGCAAAGGGAGGTTCGATGCGCGAACCGCATGCTTGAAGGAGCAATGAAACGATTTAGCCAGCCGCCGATTATCTGTCGATTAACAGCCTATGCGACTTCAGAAACCCGGGCCTTGGCCTGGTTCAAACCTTTTTCCTGAAAATCACCGCCCAGGTTCATCCCTTCGGCATGGATAAAGGTCAGGTCATGAATGCCGATAAATGCCATCACCTGACGCAGGTAGGGTTCCTGATGGTCCGCCGGGCTGCCGGCATAGATCCCGCCACGCGCCGTCAGCACGTAGGCTTTCTTGCCGGTCAGCAGCCCCTGGGGCCCGGTGTCTGTGTATTTGAAGGTGGTGCCGGCCCGCAGAACATGGTCAAGCCAGGCTTTGAGGGTGCTGGGAATCGCAAAGTTGTACATCGGCGCCGCCATCAACAGCACATCAGCCGCCAGCAGCTCATCGGTGAGCTCGTTGGAGCGCTGCAGAGAGGCTTTCTCGGCTGCAGAACGTTGTTCTTCGGGCTTCATCCAGCCACCCAGCAGGTCAGCGTCCAGGTGCGGTACCGGGTTCAACGCCAGGTCGCGAACGGTGATCTGATCATCAGGGTGGAGCGATTGCCATTGACTGATGAACTGCCGGGTCAGCTGGCGGGAAAATGAATCCTGCTGACGGGCACTGCTTTCAATGATCAGAACTCGTGACATGCTGGCTAGACTCCATCGGTAAATGCTGTAAGGCGATGGAGGTAAGATTAGAGTGCATAGGTTCGATGAAAAAGCGCAAAAAATTGCTACAACCTATCTATAATCCTGTTTATATAGCGAAAACCTGTAGCCATTGCTGCAGATCGCAATAACACAGACTCCGGCAAAGGAATTCATCGTGAAGGCGCCCCGTGTAACCCTTGATCAATGGCGCACCCTGCAAGCGGTGGTCGACCACGGCGGCTTCGCTCAAGCCGCCGAAGTTCTGCATCGCTCGCAATCATCGGTCAGCTACACCGTAGCCCGCATGCAGGATCAACTCGGCGTGCCGTTGTTACGGATCGACGGGCGCAAGGCAGTACTCACCGAAGCCGGTGGCGTATTGCTGCGCCGTTCCCGGCAACTGGTCAAACAGGCCAGCCAGCTCGAAGACCTGGCCCACCACATGGAGCAAGGCTGGGAAGCCGAAGTGCGGCTAGTGGTCGATGCGGCCTACCCCAATGCACGGTTGGTACGCGCCCTGACCGCGTTCATGCCGCAAAGCCGCGGTTGCCGTGTGCGCTTGCGCGAAGAAGTGCTGTCGGGCGTTGAAGAAGTGCTGCTGGAAGGCGTGGCTGACCTGGCCATCAGCAGCTTCAACATCCCCGGCTATCTGGGCGCCGAGCTCAGTGCCGTGGAGTTTGTTGCCGTAGCTCACCCTGATCACCCGCTGCATCGCCTGCAGCGCGAGCTGCATTTCCAGGACCTCGAAAGCCAGCTGCAGGTGGTGATCCGCGACTCGGGACGCCAGCAACCGCGCGACATGGGCTGGCTGGGAGCGGAACAGCGCTGGACCGTCGGCAGCCTGGCCACGGCTGCAGCCTTTGTGGGCAGCGGCCTGGGATTTGCCTGGTTGCCGCGACACATGATTGAACGCGAGCTCAAGGAAGGCGTGCTCAAACAGTTGCCTATGGATCAGGGCGGCAGCCGTCACCCGCTGTTCTTTCTGTACTCCAACAAAGACAAACCCCTGGGCCCGGCCACACAAATACTTGTCGAACTATTGCGCACCTTCGATACCGCGCCCCTGGACGCGCCTTTTGCTGCCCCTCTGCAAGGCTGATCAAGCTTGCTCGGGCATGACAACGGTGGGCAGGAACAATGATCGCGAATATCCTGTCCAAGGTCGGCGGCCAGTCTGAACTCACTGGCGCCTTCATCACCCTATTCCATCGCGCGTGAGTTACCTCGCGCAGTTGCTCTCACTGTCCAGGATCCTGAACCCATGCTGAAAAAAATCGCCCTCGCCGCCGGTGCCCTGCTGCTCGCTGCCAACCTGATGGCGGCCACCACCGCACCGACCAAAGCGCCCCATGTTGTGCTGGACACCAGTTTCGGCCAGATCGAAATTGAACTGGACCCGGTCAAGGCTCCGATCAGCAGCAAAAACTTTCTGGAGTACGTCGACAGCGGCTTCTACAACAACACCATTTTCCACCGTGTGATTCCTGGCTTTATGGTGCAAGGCGGCGGTTTTACCGAACAAATGACCCAAAAGCCGACCCGCGACCCGATCAGGAACGAAGCCAGCAACGGCCTGCACAACGTGCGCGGCACCCTGTCGATGGCCCGTACGTCCAACCCGAACTCCGCCACCAGCCAGTTCTTTATCAACGTGGCTGACAACGCGTTTCTGGATCCGGGCCGTGACGCCGGTTATGCGGTATTCGCCAAGGTGGTGAATGGCATGGACGTGGTTGACCAGATCGTCAACTCGCAGACCACCACCAAGCAAGGCATGCAGAATGTCCCGATCGATCCCGTATTGATCAAGTCCGCCAAGCGCGTTGACTGAGGCAATGGTTCACACAAGGACTTTGACCGAACACTGAACCAGCAAGAGCGAGCTTTCGGGTCAATTTCTGGAAGCTCGCTCCTGCAGGAGGGTGCGGGGTCATACCACTAAAGGAGAGCCCGCACTGCGGGCGTCAGTGCCAATGCTTTATCGCTATTTTGAAAAGCTGATCGATATTTTCCGCGAAGCACCCACGCCTGCTCCACCCAGTACCGTCTGGGCGTTTTATTACTACTACCTGCGTCAGGTGTGGCCGATCTTTGCCGCCCTGCTGGTGGTCGGGCTGATTGCCGCCTTGATCGAGGTCTCACTGTTCAGCTACCTGAGCACACTGATTGACCTGACCCAGGGCACACCCAACACCGACTTCTTCAAGATCCACAGCAACGAACTGATCTGGATGGCAGTCGTCGCACTGATCATCCGCCCGATTTTCTTCGGCCTGCATGACCTGCTGGTGCACCAGACCCTGAGCCCGAGCATGACCAGCATGATCCGCTGGCAAAACCACAGCTACGTGCTCAAGCAAAGCCTCAACTTCTTTCAAAACGACTTCGCCGGCCGGATCGCCCAGCGCATCATGCAAACCGGCAACTCGCTGCGTGACTCGGCGGTGCAGGCGGTCGATGCCCTGTGGCATGTATTGATCTATGCCATCAGCTCGCTGGTGCTGTTTGCCGAGGCTGACTGGCGTCTGATGATCCCGCTGCTGACCTGGATCGCCTGCTATATCGGCGCCCTGTACTACTTCGTGCCCCGGGTCAAAGAACGCTCGGTGGTGTCCTCCGATGCCCGCTCCAAACTGATGGGCCGGATCGTTGACGGCTATACCAATATCACCACCCTCAAACTCTTTGCCCATACCAACTTCGAGCAGCAATACGCCCGCGAAGCAATCATCGAGCAGACCGAAAAAACCCAGCTGGCGAGCCGCGTAGTGACCAGCATGGATGTCACCATCACCACCCTCAACGGCCTGTTGATCGTCACCACCAGCGGTCTGGCATTGTGGCTGTGGAGCCAGTCGCTGATCAGCGTGGGGGCCATTGCCCTGGCCACAGGCCTGGTGATTCGTATCGTCAACATGTCCGGCTGGATCATGTGGGTAGTCAACGGCATCTTTGAAAACATCGGTATGGTCCAGGACGGCTTGCAGACCATTGCCCAGCCTGTGGCCGTGACTGATCGCGAACAGGCTCCGCGCCTGAATGTAGAGCGCGGCGAAGTGCGCTTTGAGCACGTGGACTTCCACTACGGCAAACGCAGCGGCATCATCAGCGACCTCAATCTGGTGATCAAACCCGGCGAGAAAATCGGCTTGATCGGTCCTTCCGGCGCGGGCAAGTCAACGCTGGTCAATCTGCTGTTGCGCCTGTACGACTTGCAAGGCGGAAAAATCCTGATCGACGGTCAGAATATCGCCCAAGTGACCCAGGAAAGCCTGCGCGAACAAATCGGCATGATTACCCAGGACACCTCACTGCTGCATCGCTCGATCCGCGACAATCTGCTGTACGGCAAACCGGATGCCACCGATGAAGAGCTCTGGGAGGCCGTACGCAAGGCCCGCGCCGACGAGTTCATCCCGAACCTGTCAGATGCCCAGGGCCGTAGCGGCTTCGACGCCCACGTGGGCGAGCGCGGGGTCAAGCTCTCGGGGGGCCAGCGCCAGCGCATCGCCATTGCCCGGGTACTGCTCAAGAACGCGCCAATCCTGATCATGGACGAGGCCACCTCGGCGCTGGACTCCGAAGTTGAAGCAGCCATTCAGGAAAGCCTCGAAACCCTGATGCAAGGCAAAACCGTGATTGCCATCGCTCACCGGCTGTCCACCATCGCCCGCATGGACCGCCTGGTGGTCCTGGAGAAAGGCCATATTGCAGAGTCCGGAACCCATGCCGAACTGCTCGCCCACGGCGGTTTGTACGCGCGCCTGTGGCAGCACCAGACAGGCGGTTTTGTCGGTCTGGACTGAGTTTAAAAAAGCAGCTCTGCAACGCCACTGATACACAGCGCCAGCGCCCGGTTTTTAAGGGCTCTGGGGTTTTTCAGGGCGTTTGCCAATCCTTGGCGCCCTGGTGTATTTCAATAATCCCGGGGCGGGTGTGCGAAATGCTGAAGACGGCGATGTTGATCATCCCGGCGAGGATCAGGCCTGCCGGTAAGGCAGAGCCGACCTCGCCTCTTCGGCATACGCCAGCACCCCCACTCGCTCACGCGCCAGAAAATCACTCACTGCCGCTTTCAATCCCTGATGGCGCAAGTAATGCCAGGAGTGAGTGATGACCGGCTCAAAGCCGCGTATCAGCTTGTGCTCACCCTGGGCACCGGCGTCAAAGCGCTGAATACCGCCTGCGATGGCGTAGTCCATGCCCTGATAGAAACAGGTCTCGAAGTGCAATCGGTCGAACTCGCCCAGGCACCCCCAGTAGCGACCATACAGGCTGTCGCCGCCCACCAGGCTGAAGGCCATTGCCACCGGGCTTGAGCCCTGTCTGGCCAGCACCACACGAATGGACTCGGGCATGCGCTCGGCCAACAGGCTGAAAAATTCACGGGTCAGATACGGGGTTTGTCGACGCACTGCGTAGGTGTTGGCATAGCAGGCATACACGAAATCCCACTGCGCCTCGCTCACCTGCTGACCTTCGAGCCATTCAAACTCGAATCCCTGCCCCGCCACTTGCTCGCGCTCTTTGCGCATTTGCTTGCGTTTGCGCGAGCTCAAACCATCGAGAAAGTCCTGAAAGTCACGGTACCCGCGATTTTGCCAATGAAACTGGCAGCCCAGCCGCTGCAGCCAGCCGGGCTGCTGTGACAAGGCCGTATCGGCCAGCGCATCGGTGAAATTGATATGGGCGCTGGAGAGCCCTTCTATCTCCAGGTAACCGGGCAATGCAGCCAGCAGTTCAAGCCCGTCGGCACTACTGGCCGCCAGCAATCGCGAGCCGCTGACCGGGCTGAACGGCACCGCCGTCAGCAGCTTGGGGTAGTACTCGATACCCGCCCGCTCGCAGGCATTGGCCCATTCATGATCGAACACGTATTCGCCGTAGGAGTGCCATTTGCGATAACTGGGAAGCGCTGCCAGCAACTGACCATTTTCATAATGCAGCAGGTGCTCGGGCTGCCAGCCGGAATGGGGGCCCAGGCTAGCACTGTCTTCCAGTGCACTCAGAAAAGCATGGCGCAGGAACGGTTGCGCCACTGGCACCAATGCATCCCATTCGTGGGCCGAGATGGCGGACAGGCTGTCCAGGCGGTGTAACGGCATTGGTTGTCCCCGGAGTGCGACGTAGAGCGGCGATGGTAGCACCTGATGCCCGGTGGGAGCTGTTGGCTGGCGAAACCGCTGTCACAGATTCGATATCACTTTGCCACTTTTCTGTCATGTCCAGCCGCGATACTGGCGCCGCTTCTTAGAACGCAGGGTTATGAGCGGTTTGTTTGCAACAGGCTCAAGCCTCATTAACGCGAGCCCATCAAGGGCCGATTTTTCCTGAGATGGCCAGGGCCATCTCAACACTGGGAGTTTCATATGCGTCTTGTATCTACACGGGTTGCGGCGGGACTGTGTGGCGGACTGGTACTGGCCATGAGCGTCCCGGCCAGTGCCGGAGTCGATGCCAAACTGCTCGAAATGCTTAAAGCCAACGGTTCCATTTCACCGGCCCAATATGCCGAGCTGCAAACCGAACTCACCAGCGAAAAACAGGCCCAACAAGAAGCAGCCGCCAATCAGGTGAAAAAATCGGACCTCAGCGCCTTCGAACAAAAAGTGGCCTGGGCGGCCAAGACCGAATTCAAGGGCGACGTCAGGGTTCGCCAGGAAACGGTCAAGATCGATGGTGAGTCCGATGGTAAAAACAAGGATCGCCAACGAATTCGTGCTCGTCTGGGCGCCTACACCGAAATCAACCCGCAAGTGAATACCGGTATCCGTATCGCCACCGGCGGAGGCGACGATGCCCGCTCCACCAACCAGGATCTGGACAACTACTTCGACAAGAAACAACTGTGGCTCGATCAGGCCTACATCGATTATCACCCGACAGCCGTCAAGGACCTGCACCTGATTGGCGGCAAAATGCCCCAGCCGTGGGTCAGCATGGGCGACGTGATCTGGGATAGCGATATCAACCCGGAAGGTCTGGCCGCCACTTACAAGCACAACCTGGGTAACAGCGGCGTCGAGATGTTCGGTAGCGCCGGCTACTACACCCTCAAAGACAACGTCGACGGCGAAGGCGTGCAGTTTCGCAACGACTTGAGCCTGTATGCCGGTCAACTGGGCGCCCGTTTCGCACCCACCGACAGCCTGAAAGTGACCCTGGGCGGCAGTGTTTACAGTTACAACAATGACAAGGACAGCGCCTGCCCTACTACCGGCACCAAGACCACGCCATGTGCGCTGGCAGTCAACGGCAACAGCACTGACGAGTTCCGCCTGTACGAAGGCTTCGGCCAGGTCGATATCGCCAACCTGCCAGTGCCGCTGTCGCTGTACGGTCAATACGTACATAACGCAGCCACCGACAGCGATCAGGACAATGCCTGGCTGGTGGGTTTCAAAAGCAAGCTGAACGCCTTCAGCCTGGACTACAACTACCGCGATATTCAGCGTAACGCGGTGGTGGGGGCATTCACTGACTCTGACTTTGCCAACGGCACTACCGGTTCACGGGGGCACAAGATCAAACTGGGCTACGAGATCGACAAGAACTTTGGTCTGGGCGTGACGTACTTCCTGACCAAGGCTGACTACGCAACCTCCACGCAGAAGGATGCCAATGCCAACACGCTGCAACTGGACGTAGAAGCCAAGTTCTAAGAGCAACCTGTTGAGCGCAGGTCGCGTCGATCCCCTCTTATCCGTCGACGATGCCTGCGCCCAACGCTTTATTGCCCGCCTGACTGCTCGCGCATCATCCGCTTGACCGTCATCTCAAGATCGACCGGTGGTGGTTCCGGCAATGTTTTAAGCGCGGCTCCCATCAACCGCATTTGCCGGGTAAAACGCCTGCAATTGGGGCAAAACAGCACATGATGGCGCATCTGCAGGCGCTGACGAAATGTCAGCTGACCATCCAGGTAGTCGCTCGATCGGGCAACATATTGTTTGCAGGTCAACATTCCCCGGTTTCCTCGAAATGCTCCACGGTGGCGAAGACTTTAAGTCGGGCACGATGCACCAGCACCCTGGCATTGGAGAGCGATATCTGCAAAAGATTACAAATCTCCTCCAGCTCAAGCCCCTGACGATCGCGCAGTACCAGCACACTGCTTTGCAACTGCGGCAGACTGAGCAGCGTTTGCTCCAGGCATTCGCGCAACTCATGCTCTGTGAGCAGGGCTTCGGGGGTGTCCTGATGCCAGGCCAGAGGCGCCAGCAGCCAGTGCCCGTCAGAAGAGAACCGATCATCGTCGATCGTACCGTGGGGCGAAGGTAAATCGTCGAGCAGCACTTCCCGACGATTTTGCTTGTAGCGGTTTTTGGCAGCGTTGGCGGTGATGGTCAGCAGCCAGGTTTTAAGGCTTGAACGGGATTCAAAGCTGACAAGATTGCGTACCACCGCCAGCCAGGCATCCTGAACCGCTTCGTCGGCATGACGATTGCCCACAATGGCATAAGCCACGGCACGCATGGCCCCCTGATAGGTGCTGACCAGCTCCCGAAAGGCCTGCTGTTCACCGGCCAGCAGACGCTTGAGCAACTCAGTGTCGTCAGCAGCCATTGATACCTCGTCTGTTGTGAATCTGCAGGAGCCAACTTGCTCGCGAGCGCTTTAAAAGCTCGCGAGCAACCTCGCTCCTGCAGGATCCGGGATCAGCGTTTACGCAGAATTATGCTGCCAATCGAATAGCCCGCACCGAACGAACTGAGCACCGCCAGCGAACCGCCTGGCAGATCGTCCTGATACTTGTGAAAGGCGATCACCGAGCCTGCCGAACTGGTATTGGCGTAGGTGTCGAGAATCACCGGTGCTTCTTCGACCGAGGCTTCGCGACCCAGCAGACGTTTGACGATCAGGTGGTTCATGCTCAGGTTGGCCTGGTGCAGCCAGAAGCGCTTCACATCGGCCACGTCGAGCTGGTTCTCTTGCAGATGCTGGGCAATCAGCTCGGCCACCATCGGGCACACATCGCGGAATACCTTGCGGCCTTCCTGGACGAACAGCTTGTCGGGACTGTCTGGCGATTCGTCAGAAGCACGATTGAGGAAACCGAAGTTGTTGCGGATGTTGTTGGAAAAGGTGGTCAGCAGTTTGCTGCCGACGATATCGAACTGGTGCCGGGAAGTGGCCAGATCGGCACGCTCGACCAACACCGCAGTCGCCGCATCACCAAAGATGAAGTGACTGTCGCGGTCACGGAAGTTCAGATGGCCGGTGCACACTTCGGGGCTGATCAACAGCACCGCGCGGGCCTGCCCCAGCTGGACGCTGTTGCTGGCGGTCTGAATGCCGAAGGTCGCCGAAGAACAGGCCACGTTCATGTCAAAGCCAAAACCTTGAATGCCCAGCGCCTGTTGCACTTCAATGGCAATGGCCGGGTACGGGCGCTGCAGGTTGGAGCAGGCAACGATGACCCCGTCGATGTCGGCAGCGGTTTTGCCCGCTCGCTCAAGCGCCTGCTTCGCGGCGCCAACGGCCATTTCACAGAGCACCGACATTTCATCGTTGGAGCGTACAGGCAACCGTGGACGCATGCGCTGCGGGTCAAGGATGCCGTCCTTGTCCATCACAAAACGGCTTTTAATGCCTGAGGCCTTTTCGATAAAGGCGGCACTGGACTCGGCCAGAGGCTCGATTTCTCCGGCCTCGATGGCGGCGCTGTTATCCGCATTGAACTGCTGCACATAGGCATTGAAAGACTGCACCAGCTCTTCGTTGGAGATGCTGTTGGCCGGGGTGTACAGGCCGGTGCCGCTAATGACGACGTTATGCACGGTCGTTCCTCTTATTCTGTTCAAACAGAAGATATTGAATTCATTTCAGGCAGTGATAGCAGCGAAGTTTGCCATAAACGCCAACATTTGGCGTTACTTCACGATCGTCCATCTGTGCAGGAGCGAGCTTTCAAGCCGCCAGACAGCTCGCGAGCACGCTCGCTCCTGCAGGGTATTCAGGCGTCCACCTGGCTCCATTGTTTGCTCAGGCGTTTGTCCGAAATCGGCACTTTGGTCCCCAACTGCTGGCCGAACAGCGACACGCGATATTCCTCCAGCCACCAGCGATACAGCCCCAGCTGCGGGTCGCGCTTGCCTTCCTGGGCATGCTTGGTGGCCCGGGCCTGGTACTGCGCCCACAAACCGCTCAGCTCGCCACTCCAGACCCGGTCTTTCTGGACCTGGCCGGGGAGTTTCTCCAGGCGCATTTCAATGGCCTTGAGGTAGCGCGGCAGTTCCTTGAGCCAGACTGCCGGGGTTTCCCGGACAAAACCCGGATACACCAGATTGCCGAGCTGCTGCTTGATGTCATTCAGGGCAACCGCTTGAGCCAGATCGATCTTGCCCTTGAAGCGCTTTTGCAGCCCGTGCCACAGCTTGAGAATATCCAGCGTCAGCCTGGCCAGCTTTTCGGCGTGCTCGGTCCAGGCCCCGCGCTTGCGCTCGGCAAGTGCAGCCAGGCCCGCACCATCGCGCGGCAGCACGGCTTCGCCTTCAAGGATGCAGCTGTCGAGGCTGGCCAGCAGAATGTCTTCCACCAGACTCTCGACCCTGCCCAGCTCGCGGTACAACAGGCCCAGTTCGGTCAGCCCCGGCAGCTTGGCGCGCAAGAATTTGGCCGGCTCGGCCAGTTGCTGCATCAACAACCGCTGGAGCGCCCGACGATGCTGATACTCAGCCTCGGCCGGGGTCGAGAAACGTCCTTCCTTGACGCTGTTGCCCTCTTCTACCAATGCCGGATAAACCGTCATCGACAACCCGGCAATCTTCTGCTGGGTTTTTTCAGCCACCGGGGCAAACACCTTGGCCTCTACCGGCTGCTGGTTTTTCACTGTTTGCGGCACCGCCAACGCGGCCTGACTGGCCTGGGCAAAGCGTGCTGTCAGCTCGGCCAGATCGCGGCCTTCGCCGAGAAACTTGCCCTCGCCATCAACAATTTCGAGATTCATTTTCAGGTGGTTTTCCACCTGCTGCGCAGCTTCGGCCCAGGCTTCGTCACTCACCCGCGCCCCGGTCATGCGCAACAGCTCGCGACCCAGTGCCTGGGGCAACGACCCTTCGCCGTAGGCCATACGCTGCAAGGCGGCCTTGACGAAGTCCGGCACCGGCACAAAGTTTTTCCGTAGTGCCTTGGGCAGGCAGCGCACCAGAGCAATGCACTTGGCCTCGATCATGCCCGGCACCAGCCATTCCAGACGCTCGGGCGGCAACACCGAAAGCAACGGCGCAGGTACTTTGAGCGTCACCCCGTCACGGGGATGGTTGGGCTCGAAGTGATAACTCAGCTCCAGGGTCAAATCCCCCAGATGCAGGGTGTCCGGGAAATGCTGGGCGGTGATTTCAGTGGCTTCACGGGCCAGCACGTCTTCTTCACGCATGATCAACAGCTGCGGATCTTTCTGGCTGTTGATGCGATACCAGCTGTCGAAGGTGGCGGTCTGATGAATTTCAGCAGGCAGTCGCGCGTCGTAGAACCCGTACAGGGTTTCTTCGTCGGCCAGAATATCGCGGCGCCGGGCCTTGGCCTCCAGCTCGTCAAGTTGCTCCAGCAGTTGAGCATTGGCCGTCAGGCACTTGGCCCGCGACTGGATTTCGCCCCGCACCAGACCTTCGCGGATAAACAGCTCGCGGGACATCACAGGGTCAATCGGCCCGTAATGCACGGCACGCCGACCGACCACGATCAGGCCGAACAAGGTGATCTGCTCAAAGGCCACCACTTGTCCGCGCTTCTTCTCCCAGTGCGGCTCAAAGTAGTTCTTTTTGATCAGGTGCCCGGCCAGCGGCTCGATCCAGTCCGGCTCGATCTTGGCCACCATTCGCGCATAGAGCTTGGTGGTCTCCACCAGTTCGGCGGTCATCAGCCATTGCGGGCGTTTTTTACCCAGGCCGGAAGAAGGATGAATCCAGAACCGGCGCTGACGTGCGCCGAGGTAATCCCCCTCTTCAGTCTTTTGCCCGATCTGGCTGAGCAAGCCGGACAACACCGCCTTGTGCAGCTTGGGGTAGTCGGCCGGTTCTTTATTGACCGTCAACTGCATGTCGCGGCAGATCAGACTCAATTGGCGGTGTGAATCGCGCCATTCGCGCAGCCGCAGGTAATTGAGGAAGTTCTTGCGACACCAGCTGCGCAACGGACTGGCGGTCAAGGCCTGGCGCTGCTCTTCAAAGCCGCGCCAGACATTGATCAGCCCGGCGAAATCGGAGTCCACGTCTTTCCATTGGGCGTGGGCCTGATCCGCCGCTTGCTGGCGCTCGGGCGGACGCTCACGGGGGTCCTGTACCGACATCGCACTGGCAACAATCAACACTTCCTGCAAACTGCCGAGCCTGGCTGCTTCCAGCAGCATGCGACCCATGCGCGGGTCCACCGGCAAGCGCGCCAGTTGACGCCCCAGCGGTGTGAGCTGGTTCTCGCGGTTCACTGCCGACAGTTCTTGCAACAGGTTGAAACCGTCAGTGATGGCCTTGCCATCCGGCGGTTCGATAAACGGGAACGCAGTAATCTCGCCCAGACGCAGATGCAACATCTGCAAGATGACGGCGGCAAGGTTGGTGCGCAGAATTTCCGGATCAGTAAATTCCGGGCGCCCGTTGAAGTCTTCTTCGGCGTACAAACGCACACAGATACCCGGTTCAACCCGACCGCAACGGCCTTTACGCTGATTGGCGCTGGCCTGGGAAATCGCTTCGATGGGCAGGCGCTGAACCTTGGCCCGATAGCTATAGCGGCTGATACGGGCGGTGCCGCTGTCGATCACATAGCGAATGCCCGGCACCGTCAGCGAGGTTTCAGCCACGTTGGTTGCCAGCACCACGCGGCGCCCCGGGTGCGACTGGAAAATGCGCTGCTGCTCGGCAGGTGACAATCGCGCATACAGAGGCAGAATTTCGGTGTGCTTGAGTTGCGCCTTGCGCAGCATCTCGGCGGCGTCGCGAATTTCCCGCTCACCGGGCAAGAACACCAGCACGTCGCCGGGGCTTTTGCGTTCACTGCGCTCAAAGGCGGCAATTTCATCAAGGGTGGCAATGATCGCCTGGTCGACGCTCAAATCTTCCTCGACACTGTTGCCCTCTTCATCCTGCTCCGAGGTCAGCGGTCGATACCAGGTCTCGACCGGGAAGGTACGGCCCGACACCTCGACAATCGGCGCATCGTTGAAGTGCTTGGAGAAGCGCTCCAGATCGATGGTGGCCGAAGTGATGATAACTTTCAGGTCCGGACGACGCGGCAGCAGGATTTTCAGGTAGCCCAGCAAAAAATCGATGTTCAGGCTGCGTTCGTGGGCTTCGTCGACGATGATCGTGTCGTAGCGTTCCAGATAACGGTCGTGCTGGGTTTCGGCCAGCAGGATACCGTCAGTCATCAGTTTGACCAGGGTGTTGGAATCGCTTTGATCCTCAAACCGCACCTGGTACCCCACCAGCGCGCCCAACGGCGTGGCCAGTTCTTCGGCCACCCGGCTGGCTACGCTGCGCGCCGCAATTCGACGGGGCTGGGTATGGCCGATCAAACCGTGTTGACCGCGACCGATTTCCAGACAGATTTTCGGCAACTGGGTGGTTTTACCCGAGCCGGTTTCACCGGCCAGAATCAGCACCTGATGCTTGAGCAACGCGGCCTTGATCTCATCGCGCTTGGCGGCGATCGGCAGGTTTTCGTCATAACGAATCAGCGGCACACTGGCCGCCCGCGCTTTCACCTGCGCGCACGACGCCTGCACCCGCTCAGCCCACGCGGCCAATTTGGCCACGTCGTCAGGCTTTTTGCGCAGCTCATGCAATTGCCGACGCAGTTTATGGCGGTCGGCAATCATGGCTTGATCAAGGTTTTTCAACAGTTGGTCGATAGCAGGCGATTCGTCAGTCATCAGGCGCGCAAAAGTCTTCGTAAATGCAGGGGGCGGATTGTCGCAGATTTGGCCCCACCCCGTGAACGGGATCTACAGCTGGATATGGCATCCATGCCAAAGGCGCCGTTACTCGGAGGCGGGCAGCTGCCGGCCGGTGGCCTGAGGTTTTCCCGCCACCGCCACCGCCAGTTCCAGAACAGCCAGGGCCACCAGCCCCCGGATAAACCAGGTCTTGCCGGCAGTCACCAGTAGCCAGCCCCCCCGGCCTCGAGCGTTGTCCGTGCACAGGGATATTGCGCCCGGGCAGCCATTGCCTTGCGCGCTGTATCCCCTAAACTGCCCGGCTCAAACCTTGTAAGGAATCACCGTGAGACTTGTCGATATTGCACGGATGCTGTCACTGGCAGGCATTTGGGGCGCCAGCTTTCTGTTTATGCGGATTATTGCGCCGGTGATCGGGACCATTCCTACCGCGTTTTTTCGAGTATCCATAGCCGCTACCGGCCTGGTGGTGATTCTGGCGCTGATGCGCGTGAGCTGGAATTTCGGCGGTAAGCTCAAGGTGATTTTGATCCTGGGGGTAATCAACTCGGGCATTCCGGCCACGTTGTATTCGGTGGCGGCCCAGGTATTGCCTGCTGGTTATTCATCAATATTCAACGCGACCACACCGCTGATGGGCGTGCTGATTGGCGGGTTGTTCTTTAGCGAAAAACTCACTGCGACCAAAATGGCCGGTGTGTTTTTAGGCTTGTTCGGAGTCGGCATCCTGACGCGTGCCGGGCCAGTGGCATTTGATATGGATCTGCTGATGGGCGCCCTCGCCTGTCTGCTGGCCACCACCTGTTATGGCTTTGCCGGTTTCCTGGCGCGCCGCTGGCTGGATCAGCAAGGCGGGCTTGACCCCCGTCTTTCGGCACTGGGCAGCATGCTCGGGGCCACGCTGTTTCTGTTGCCACTGTTTGCCCTGAGCGCCATCAACCAGCCGCCGGCCAGTTGGGGCGGAGCAAGCGTGTGGCTTTCCCTTTTGGGCCTTGGACTGGTCTGTACGGCGTTTGCCTACATTCTGTACTTCCGCTTACTGACCAGCATTGGTCCGGTCAAATCCATGACCGTGACCTTTATGATTCCGCCATTTGGCGTGCTGTGGGGCGCGTTGTTTCTGGATGAGCCGCTGTCAATGGCACATATCTACGGCGGGTTGCTGATCGCTGTAGCGGTATGGCTGGTGCTCAAGCCTGCTGCAGTGGCAAAAGCTGTAAACCCGTGAGTCCGGGGATCTGCAGGAGCGAGCTGTATCGCGGGACAAGTACAGCTCGCTCCTGCAGGTCAGGGTGTCAGGCCGTTTTACGGAACACGAACACCAGCCCGATGATGATCAGCGCCATGCCCAGCAAGCTCAAAGCCGCCAGTTTGTTGCCGAAAATCAGATAGTCCATCACCGCGGTCACCGCCGGCACCAGATAAAACAGGCTGGTGACATTGACCAGATTGCCTTTGGCGATCATCCGGTACAGCAGCAAGGTCGCCAGTACTGAAACCACCAGCCCCATCCACAACACCGGCACCACAAACCCGGCACTGTGTTCGAAGTGAAATGGCTGAAACGGTACAAACACCGCACATACCAGCAACCCTGCAAGGTATTGCAGCGGCAGCGTACCCAGCGGGTTTTGGGTAATGCGCTTTTGCATCAAGGTGCCCGCCGTCATGCTGGCCAGTGCCAGCAAGGCATACAGCATGCCGGTCCAGGACAAACCTGCCAGACCGATGCCCTGGTAGACCACCAGGATCAAACCGCCCAGCCCCAGCAGCAACCCCAGAGACCGACTGAAGGAATGCCGCCGCTCCATGATCACGGCGGTCAGGATCGGTTGCACCCCCATCACGGTGGCCATCACCCCCGGGGTTACTTTCAGATCCAGCGCCAGCAGGTAAAAAATCTGATAGGCGCCCAACAGCACTACACCGGTGGCCAGGGCATAGCTGATCCCCTTGACGCCACGGGGTAGTTGAAACTTCATCAACGGGATTATCAGCACCAGCGCCAGCAAGGCGATGGCAAAACGGATCAACAAAAAGGCAAAGGGCGATGCATGGGCCAGCCCCCACTTGGAGAAGATGGCACCACTGCTCCACAGCAGAACGAACAGGCTCGTGGAAACAGCCGCCAGCGCGGACTCTTTAGAAATCGAAAACATGGGTAACACCTGTCATCAGGCAAAAAAGCCAACTCAGCCAAAGCTGAAGTTCAGAGGTTTTTCAGGCGGGTACGGGCAGCTGAAAGATCAGTTCAGCCCGCGACAACAACACCTGGTGGCGACGCCACAGTGCGGCTGACAGGAGGGGGATAGTGACTGATCTGCGCAGGCTGCTGGTTTGCGCACGGCACCACGCCAGCAGAGACTGCTGAAACGACAACGCTGTGGGAGAGGCAAACCGGCATGGGCTGATCTTTTTTGGAGAGAAGATGCGGAGCGCTTGGGCTCATCGAGCGCTGACTATAACCAGCGCCCGATACAAATTGCAATGCTTTAACCGAACAACCAGCGCCATAACAACAGCAGCACGATCACGGCCAATATTGGACGGGCCACGCGGTAAAGTTTGGGGTTACGGCGCTTCCATTGTTTGACCACACCACTGAAACGGTCGCTGAACGTCTTGCTCCAGGCATAGGCCTTGTTGATGCCGCCTACGCGCTCGTCATCGGTGTTCTGTGGAGCGGTGGCTTTGCCCAGCTGAGCGCTGACCCAGCGGTTGATGCGCGTCATCAGGGGGCTGGTGAGCGGCCGTTCGATGTCACAAAAGAGGATGACGCGGGTGATGTCGGTTTCATTCTTGACCCAGTGCACGTAGGTCTCGTCGAACATCACGTCCTCGCCGTCGCGCCAGGAATACTCTTCGCCATCAACGAAAATCCGGCAAGCATCCGAGTTGGGTGTCGACAGGCCCAGGTGATAACGCAACGAACCTGCGAACGGGTCACGGTGCGGGTTGAGGTGGCTGCCCCCCGGCAACAGGGCAAACATTGCGCCTTTGACGTTGGGGATGCTGTTCACCAGCTCGACGGTCTTGGGGCACAGCAGTTCGGCTGATGGCAGCGCTTTGTCGTACCACTTGAGGTAAAAACGCTTCCAGCCTTTTTTGAAGAACGATCCAAAACCGGCATCGTTGTTCTTTTCGGCGGCGCGGATATAGCCCTCATCGAACAGGTGCATGGCTTCTTCGCGAATCACTTGCCAGTTGTCTTTAAGAACATCCAGCTCGGGAAACTTGCTGCGGTCCAGGTAGGGCCGGGACGGGACGCCGGAGAACAGATACATCAAGGCGTTATAGGGCGCAAAGAACGCGGAGTGGTTGACGAACTGGCGCAACACCGGCAGGCGCGCCTTGCCGCGCAAATGCACGTAAAGGATGCTGCCGACAAACAGCAGTATCAACCCTGCCTTGATGGCGAAGGATAAGGTCATGCAACAACTCCTCGAAAATAGGCAACCTGCCCCGGTCTGTCATGCAACGTGGCAGCCGGCCATGATAAACACTCCCGGCCCCGGGCAAAACCCGCCTGATCCAACATTCAGCGTTAAGGAAGACGTAATAACGAGTCAATAGTGCATAAGTCGCAGCTCTGAGCGCTTGATTTGGGTCAGTTGCATCCGCCTGGCGGGGGCCGGCTTGCCTGCGACAGCACCACGATGCCTGAATCGCTGGCAAGCCTGCACCCTGGGAAACGGGCTTACTGCTGTAATTCCTGCTCGCTGAACATATCGCTGAACAGGTAGCTCGACAGGTAGCGCTCACCCGAGTCGGGGAGGATCACAACGATAGTCTTGCCCTGCATTTCCGGGGTTTCAGCCAAACGTACTGCCACAGCCATTGCCGCGCCGCATGAGATCCCGCACAAGATGCCTTCTTCGTGCATCAGACGCAGGGCCATGGCCTTGGATTCGTCATCACTGACCAGTTCGACTTTATCGAGAATCGACAAATCGAGGTTTTTCGGTACAAAACCGGCACCGATGCCCTGGATCTTGTGGGGCGAGGGTTTGATCTCTTCACCGGCCAGCGCCTGGGTGATGACCGGCGAGGTGATGGGTTCTACCGCAACCGACAGAATCGGCTTGCCCTGGGTGTGTTTGATATAGCGGGAAATGCCGGTGATGGTGCCACCGGTTCCCACTCCAGCCACCAGCACGTCAATGCCGCCGTCAGTATCGTTCCAGATTTCCGGTCCGGTGGTTTTCTCATGGATTGCCGGGTTGGCCGGGTTTTCGAACTGCTGGGGCATGAAGTACTGCTCAGGATCGCTATTGCAGATCTGCGCAGCCTTGTCGATGGCCCCTTTCATGCCCTTGGTCGGCTCGGTCAGTACCAGTTCGGCGCCCAGCGCCTTGAGCACCTTGCGCCGCTCGATACTCATGGAGGACGGCATGGTCAGCATCAATTTGTAACCGCGGGCAGCCGCGACAAAGGCCAGACCGATGCCGGTATTGCCCGACGTCGGTTCAATGATGGTCATGCCGGGTTTGAGCACACCACGGCTTTCGGCGTCCCAGATCATATTGGCGCCGATCCGGCACTTCACCGAATAGCCCGGGTTACGGCCCTCGATCTTGGCCAGAATAGTCACGCCACGGGGCGCAATACTGTTGATTTGTACCAGAGGCGTGTTACCGATGGAGTGCGCGTTATCTACAAAAATGCGGCTCATGGCGGGGTCCTTATTCACCTTTTGGGAAGGCCTCAAGGGTAGGCCTCGTGTTCCCGGGCGTCCAGTCATGGCGTGACGCGCCATTCAGAGACTGAATGGCGCGTCTGCGTTCACCTCGGACGGGCGTCGCGTTATAGTCGGACTTACTTTTTTGTTCTCCCGCCCTGCCCCTTGCAGGGCCCGGGTCCTGGTTTGAGGAATTGCAGATGAAGTTTGAAGGCACCCGCGCCTACGTGGCCACAGATGACCTGAAACTGGCGGTCAACGCGGCCATCACCCTGGAGCGCCCGCTGCTGGTCAAAGGTGAACCCGGCACCGGCAAGACCATGCTCGCCGAGCAACTGGCCGAATCTTTCGGTTGCAAGCTGATCACCTGGCACATCAAGTCCACCACCAAGGCCCATCAGGGCCTGTACGAGTACGACGCGGTCAGCCGTCTGCGTGATTCGCAGCTGGGGGTGGATAAAGTCCACGATGTGCGCAATTACCTGAAAAAGGGCAAGTTGTGGGAAGCCTTCGAAGCTGAAGAGCGGGTCATTTTGCTGATCGACGAAATCGACAAGGCCGACATCGAGTTCCCGAACGACCTGCTGCAAGAACTCGACAAGATGGAGTTCTACGTTTACGAGACCGACGAAACCATCCAGGCCAAAGTGCGCCCGATCATCATCATTACCTCCAACAACGAAAAAGAACTGCCGGATGCCTTCCTGCGCCGTTGCTTCTTCCACTACATCAGCTTCCCGGACCGCAGCACCCTGCAAAAGATCGTCGACGTACACTTCCCCGACATCAAGAAAGAACTGGTCAGTGAAGCACTGGACGTGTTTTTCGACGTACGCAAAGTGCCCGGCCTGAAGAAAAAGCCTTCGACCTCCGAGCTGGTGGACTGGCTGAAACTGCTTATGGCCGACAATATTGGCGAGGCCGTGCTGCGCGAGCGCGATCCGACCAAAGCCATCCCGCCACTGGCCGGCGCTCTGGTGAAGAACGAACAGGACGTGCAATTGCTGGAGCGTCTGGCGTTCATGAGCCGTCGCGCTAATCGCTGATTTTTCCAGAAGGCGATAAGCATGCTGCTTAATCTGTTCAATGAAATGCGGGCGGCCAAGGTGCCGGTTTCTGTGCGCGAGTTGCTGGACTTGATCAACGCGCTGAAGCACCACGTGACCTTCGCCGACATGGACGAATTTTATTATTTGGCGCGCACCATCCTGGTCAAGGACGAGCGTCATTTCGACAAGTTCGATCGCGCATTCGGCGCCTACTTCAATGGCCTGCAGAACCTCAACGAGCACCTTGAGGCCCTGATTCCCGAAGACTGGTTGCGCAAGGAATTCGAGCGCTCGCTGAGCGACGAAGACCGGGCGCAGTTGCAATCGCTGGGGGGCCTGGACAAGCTGATTGAAGCGTTCAAACAGCGTCTTGAAGAGCAAAAGGAACGCCATGCCGGTGGCAACAAATGGATCGGCACCGGCGGCACCAGCCCGTTCGGCTCGGGGGGCTATCACCCTGAAGGCATCCGGGTGGGCGACGCCGGCGCGCGCCAGGGCAAGGCCGCCAAGGTCTGGGAGCAGCGCGAGTACAAGAACCTCGACGATCAGGTCGAACTGGGCACGCGCAATATCAAGGTGGCTCTGCGGCGCCTGCGCAAGTTTGCCCGCCAGGGTGCGGCAGAAGAGCTGGATATCGATGGCACCATCGACCACACCGCCCGCGATGCCGGCCTGCTGAACATTCAGATGCGCCCTGAACGGCGCAACAACATCAAACTGCTGTTGCTGTTTGATATTGGCGGCTCGATGGATTCACACGTGAAGATCTGCGAGGAGTTGTTCTCGGCCTGTAAAACCGAGTTCAAGCATCTGGAGTACTTCTACTTCCATAACTTCATTTATGAGTCGGTATGGAAGAACAACCAGCGTCGTCAGGTCGAACGTATTTCCACCCAGGATCTGCTGAACAAATACGGCGCCGACTACAAGGTGATCTTTATTGGTGACGCGGCCATGGGCCCCTATGAAATCACCCACGCGGGGGGCAGTGTCGAACACTGGAATGAAGAGCCGGGTTACAAGTGGATGCAACGCTTCATGGAGAAATACAAAAAGCTGATCTGGATTAATCCTTACCCGAAAGACACGTGGAACTACACCGCTTCGACCGGGATCGTACGCGACCTTATCGAAGACCGGATGTACCCCTTGACGCCGGACGGTCTGGAACAAGGGATGCGGTTTCTGGCCAAGTAATGATGCCCCCTGCAGGAGCGAACACCCTCGCTCCTGCAGGCTGGGTTGTTATTCGGCAAACCGCTGCATGAACGCCACCTGCTGGCGCTGCGCCGCATCCTGGGTGGTCGGACGCATGTACACCACTTCCCCCGGCAAACACTGGGCCAGACGTGCCAGCGCCAGCGGGGTCAAGGCGCCGAGACGCGGGTAGCCGCCAATGGTCTGACGGTCATTGAGCAATACAATCGGCTGGCCATCCGGCGGGACCTGAATCGCCCCCTGCGGGATACCTTCGGAAATCATCGGCGCGCCCTGATAGACCAGTGCCGGCCCCAGCAGGCGGATGCCCATGCGGTCGGCGCGACTGTCGAGGGTCCATGGATTATTGAAGGCGTCAAAGGTGCTTTGACCACTGAAAGCACCCATTTGGGCACCCAGCACCACATCCAGCAACGGCTTGGGACTGAACTCGGGCAGGTACCGGGACGGCAGTTCACGCAACGGCTGCGCAGCCCCGCCATAACTCAGTTCATCGCCTGCCGCCAGCGCCCGGCCAAAGCCATCGGGGCCGCCGAGCTGCTCACGAACCACGGTAGAGCAACTGCCCAGCACTTGAGGGGCGCCAAAGCCTGCCGGTGCGGCCAGATAGGTGCGGGCACCGCTCATCGGCTGAGTGAAGGTCAGGGTCTGGCCTTTTCTCAGAGAGAAACTGCGCCAGGGCTTCAAGGCTTGTCCGTCTACCGTTGCTGCCAGATCTGCGCCGGCCAGAGCCAGCGTGCAATCGTCCCGGGCGATAACAGATAAGCCGCCGAGGGTGATTTCGATGACCGCCGCGTCTGGCGAGTTGCCCAGCAGCCAGTTGGCCCAGGCCATGGACATCCAGTCCGCAGCCCCGCCCTGGGTCACGCCCAGGTGCCGTACGCCGAAACGACCGGCGTCCTGCAGCAGGCAAAACGGATTACTGGCCTGAATCAGTAAACGGCTCATGCCAAGGCCTCCTGGGGCGTGTCATCACCGCCTAGACGGATAAACTCAGCGCGGCTGACAGGGGCGAATTGCACCCTGTCGCCTGGCTGCATGAGGCTGTAACCCTCGCGCTCGCGATCAAACAATGCGCTCGGGGTACGGCCGATAAGATTCCAGCCGCCGGGCGACTGCGCGGGATAGGCCGCGGTCTGGCGCTCGGCAATCCCGACGCTGCCGGTGGCGACACGTTTGCGCGGGGTGTCCAGGCGCGGTGCGGCCAGGGCTTCTTCGACCAGCCCCATAAAGGCAAAACCCGGGGCAAAGCCCAGGGCGAAGACCTGATATTGATGCTCACTGTGACGACGGATGACTTCGCTCACCGACCAGCCGGTGCGCTTGGCCAGCAAGGCGAGTTCCGGCCCCACACTCAGGTCGTACCACACTGGCAGTACGTGACATTGGCCAAGGTTTTGGGTTTCCGGGCGCAGGTCAGTCAAGGCCTGGGCGATTCGCTCCCGGGCCTGGGCCGGCGTCAGTGCCAGGCCGTCGTAGTGCACCATCAAGGTGGTGTAGGACGGCACCAGATCGGTCAGATACTCGGCGAAGCAAATGCGCAGGCGCTCGCTGGCAGCCAGCATCCACGGCATGTTGGTTTCTGCAATTTCATCGAACAGACGCAGCATCAGGCAGTCGATGGCCACCACTTCAATGCGCGGCTTCATCCCTGCGCCTGCTGGCTCAGGGCCTGGCGAATCCGTTGCACGGCGGCGACCGAGCCGGCGTTGTCGCCATGCACGCACAGCGTGTTGGCGTGCAGGTGCAAGGCACTGCCGTCATTGGCCACCAGAGGCTGGCCAGCCGCAATGGTCAGGGCCTGTTGCACGATAATCTCGGCGTCGTGATGCACCGCCCCCGGCAGTTGCCGTGAAACCAGGCGCCCGGCACTGTCGTAAGCGCGGTCGGCAAAGGCCTCGAACCACAGAGTCACGCCGAACTCATCACCGATGGCTTGCGCCGCGCTGTTGTCGCGGGTGGCCATCAGCATCAGCGGCAAGCCCGGGTCGTAAGCGGCCACGGCCTGCACCACCGCCCGCAACTGTGCGGGGCTGGCCATCATGTCGTTGTACATGGCGCCGTGGGGTTTGACGTAGCTGACTCGCGTGCCCTGGGCGCGGCAGATGCCGTCCAGAGCGCCGATCTGATAGTGCAGAAGGTCTTGCAGCTCTTGCGCCGAGTAGGCCATGGAGCGTCGACCAAAGCCGGCGAGGTCTTGATACGCGGGGTGGGCGCCGATTTTCACATCATGGGCCAACGCCAGACCTACGGTTTTGCGCATGATGCCCGGGTCGCCTGCGTGAAAACCGCAGGCAATGTTGGCGCAATCAATAAACGGCATGACCTCGGCATCCAGGCCCATGGTCCAGCTGCCAAAACTCTCACCAATATCGCAATTCAATAACAGGCGGCTCACGGCGATGCTCCTGTGGTCTTTTTATAGTTTAGGTGCAGGCATTTTTGGACAGCAGCACGCCGTTCGTCCAACTAATAAAAGCCGGACTCAGGGATAAGAAAAAGTTGATTGCTTAAATTTCTGCCGGGCCAACCGCTGTTCTGCAGGCCCAGGTCAGGATTAGCTGTCGCGTGCTCGGCGGGCAATTCGCTCGCGCTGGCGTTTACCGCCCAGGACGACCCAGTCCACCAGGCGCAGGAAGCCTTCGATGATGAAGGAAAACAACAGGGCCCCGGCCATCGCCCAGCCGATAGCGGTCGGTGACAGCAGCACCTGATAGCTGTAGGTGTCGATGGTTTCCTGACGAATTGCCGGATCGGCCGCGTAGGCCACTTGCAGTGCACGCATGTACCACGGCCCCTGCATGGCCTGGAACTGATCGTCGAGCAGACGCTGGCGGCTGAGCAATGTGCCCAGGCTGTTGGCATCGCTGCGAAATACCGGGTCGTCACTGGCCCGGTAATGCGCAACCAGCGCTTGCAGATCGCCTTTGAAAAACTGGTTGGCGGTGTTCTGGAAACCCACCAGCCCGGTTTGCGCTTCGATCAGGTGAGCTTCGACGCGGTTGGCGTAATCATTGATAAACCCCGGCACTTGCACGCCGATCAACAGGCCCAACGTAAACAACACCAACCGCAGATAGCTCAGAAACATGCAGGCGCATCCTTATTCGGTTGTGCCCTGGCTGACGCATTCACCGCGTCGCCACAAGCTCCATTGACCCGGTTCGTAACGCGTCCAGGTTTCGTTTTCTGTCAGCGGTTCGGTGGCAATCACGGTGACTACATCGTTCGGGGTTGTTTCTGACTGAAAATCCACAATCACGTCGACATCTTTCAAACGTGCCGGGCCAAAGGGCGCACGACGCGTGATCTGTGCCAGCTTGGTCGAGCAATAGCAGAACAGCCAGTCACCGTCGCTGAGCAGGCAGTTGAACACCCCTTTGCTGCGAAATTCGGCGCAAGCGGCGACCAGCACCGGCAGGATAGTTTCGACGTCGACCGGTTCGGGGAAGGCCTGGCGAACCCGGTTCAGCACATCGCAGAACGCGGCTTCACTGTCGGTATCACCGATCGGACGGTAAAAGCTGGTACTCGGGGAGAAGTCGGCCAGCTGGCCGTTGTGCGCGAAGCACCAGTTACGGCCCCAGAGTTCACGGACAAACGGGTGGGTATTGGACAGGCAGACTTTGCCGACGTTGGCCTGACGGATATGGCCAATGACCACTTCGCTTTTGATCGGGTAGCGCTGCACTAGCAACGCGACCTCGGAGTCGCAGCTGGCAGCCGGGTCCTGAAACAGGCGCAGGCCACGGCCTTCATAGAAGGCAATGCCCCAGCCATCGCGATGCGGGCCGGTACGCCCGCCACGCTGCATCAGGCCGGTAAAGCTGAACACAATATCGGTCGGGACGTTGGCGCTCATGCCCAATAATTCACACACGCTCGCACTCTCGCATTCAAGCTCAACGGAAAAGGATTACAACCGCGGCTCAACCCGCGACGGGCCCGCAGCACGGGGTGCTGCCGGGCGGACAAAACGGTCATCGCCAGCAGGGCCGAAAGGCTGGTCGTCTTCAGGGTCGCTGTGGTGCGCCTGCTGGTTGGCGGCGGCTTGCGCCTGACGCGCCTTGCGGGCACGCTCAATGGGCCAGCGAATCAGCACAAAAACCGCATACAGGCACAGTGCAAAGATGGCGTACATCAACAGGTCCGACACCGCGCGCCAGGCGTTATTGCCCACCTTGAACGCAAGGTCCAGGGCAGTGATGGCCACTGCAGGAGCAAATTTTTCTTTTACCGGGTCGATAATGGTCGGGCTCAACAGCAACACCGCCATTAACACGCGTAAAGGCTCACGCAACCAGCGCCACATAAAGCGGGTCAGGCGCCACCATACGAGCAGGCAGCCCAAAGCGGCAAAGGCATAAAGGCCCCAGGCGATCAGATAGTCGTTCTCGGTCATGGTATCCATGGTCGGCAGGCAATGAGGCGCTATGATAACGGCTTTTAGGCAATGCGGCTGCACCGCCGTCAGCGTCACTTCTTTTCATGCAGGTTTCAGAGAACGCTCAATGACCGAATCAGCCTACGCAAACAGCGCCCCTGTCGCACATAAGGTCCAGGGCTCAGACCCCTATTCGTGGTTACAAAATCGCGACAGCGAAGAGGTTTTAGACTACCTGAAAGCCGAAAACGCCTATCAGGAAGCGCAGCTGGCCGACCAGGCGCAACTGCGTGAGGCACTGTTTCAAGAGATCAAGGGCCGGATTCGCGAGACTGATCTGTCACTCCCCTCCCCCTGGGGTCCGTATCTGTATTACACACGCACCATCGCCGGCGACGAGTACGCCCGCCACTACCGCTGCCCGCGCCCGGCTGACGGCAGCCAGCAGGTTGACGAAAACGCCGAACAGTTACTGCTGGACCCGAACGCCCTCGCCGATGGCGGCTTTATTTCCCTGGGCGCCTTCAGCATCAGCCCCGATCAACAGCGTCTGGCCTACAGCCTGGATACCAGCGGCGAAGAAACCTACCGTCTGTTCGTCAAGGAGCTGAGCAGCGGCGCAGTCAGCGAGCTGCCGTTCACCGACTGCGATGGCAGCATGACCTGGGCCAACGACAGCCAGACCCTGTTTTTCGCAGAACTGGACGAGACCCATCGTCCGCACAAACTGTGGCGCCATACCTTGGGCGAAACCGCTGCGCATGAAGTGTTTCATGAGCCGGACGGGCGTTTTTTCCTGCATTGCTATCGTTCGAGCTCCGAGCGCCAGTTGATCCTGCTGCTTAACAGCAAAACCACCAGCGAAAGCTGGGTGCTGGATGCCGATCATCCGCAACGGGCTTTCAACTGCCTGGCACCCCGGGTCGAAGGCCACGACTACAGCGTTGACCATGGGCTGTACCAAGGGCAATGGGCCTGGTTTGTGCGTACCAACCAGGACGGGATCAACTTTGCCCTGTATTACGCGTTTGGCGATGTACCAACGCGCAACGAATGGCAATTGCTGATCGCCCATGACGACAGTGTGATGCTGGAAGGCTTGAGCCTGAACGCCCATGCCTTGTGCCTGAGCCTGCGCGAAGGCGGTCTGCCGATCATCGAAGTCCGTCCCGATGGCTTGCCGGCCTATCGCGTGCAATTACCGGACGCGGCCTACAGCCTGTATGTGCAAGACAGCCTGGAATTTGACAGTCAGCATATGCGCCTGCGCTATGAGTCACTGAATCGCCCGGCACAAGTGCGCCAGCTCACCCTGGCCACCGGCGAGCAAAGCGTTCTCAAGGAAACCCCGGTTCTGGGACCGTTCAATGCCGATGACTATGTAAGCCAGCGCTTGTGGGCCACGGCACCGGACGGTACGCAAGTGCCGATCAGCCTGGTGGTCAAACGTAATGCGCTGGGCAAACCTGTGCCGCTTTATCTATATGGCTATGGCGCCTATGGCGAAAGTCTCGACCCATGGTTTTCCCATGCCCGCCTGAGTTTGCTCGAGCGCGGGGTCGCTTTTGCCATTGCCCACGTGCGCGGCGGCGGGGAACTGGGCGAAGCCTGGTATCGCGCCGGCAAACAGGAATACAAGCACAACACCTTCAGCGACTTTATCGCCTGTGCCGAACACCTGATCGACAAAGGCCTGACCCGCTCGGACCAGTTGGTGATCAGCGGCGGCAGCGCTGGCGGCCTGCTGATTGGCGCAGTGCTCAACCAGCGACCGGAACTGTTCAAGGCAGCCATAGCCGAAGTCCCGTTTGTCGATGTTCTCAACACCATGCTCGACCCTGAACTGCCGTTGACTGTCACTGAGTACGACGAATGGGGAAACCCGCAGGACCCCGAGGTGTATGCCCGCATCAAGGCCTATGCGCCCTATGAAAACGTCGCACCGCAGGCCTATCCGGCGATGCTGGTGATTGCCGGCTACAACGACAGCCGTGTGCAGTACTGGGAAGCGGCCAAATGGGTGGCCAAGCTGCGCGCCACCAGGACCGACGACAATCTGCTGCTGCTCAAGACCGAACTGGATGCCGGCCATGGCGGCATGAGCGGGCGCTATCAAGGCTTGCGCGACGTGGCACTGGAGTACGCGTTTGTGTTCAAGGTGCTGGGGATTTAACAGACACAGTGAGCGCTGGTTTGCCAGTGCTCACAGGCAATCTGTGATCAGTCGGCCGGGGCTTTGGATTTCGGGTCTTTAGGCTCCAGCCCCGGCAGCGGCTGGTCTTTGGGCGGCGGCTGCGGCAGCTCGATCGGAGGCAGTGCAATCAGGCTGCCACTCCCGCTGACAGGCTTGGGCACGGCACGTGGCGTGATTTGCGGATAGGGCGTTGGCGTAGCGGTACCCGGTGAACCCGGTGCAGGCGTCACTGGCGCACTCGGAACGATGGTCGGTTCAACTGCATGGGCCGCACTTATCGAGAGCGCGCTCCACACAATGACCGTTAGAATAGTGCGTTTCATCAATCACTCCGTTGCCAGACCGGCTTGTCTGCCTTCAGGCTACTCGTAACCAGTTGTTTTTGTCCCCTTCTATGAGACTTCCATGAAACGTTTTGTTCTGCTCGACACCACCCCGATCCCTGAAAACGGCGGTGCCTTGTGCCTGTTCGAGTACGGCGAAGACTTCGTGATCAAAATTCAGGGCGGTGACGGCGGCCAGTTGATGAACACCCGCATGCACGGCTCCGAAGATGCACTGGCCGAAATCCCTTGCCGTAAAGTCGCCGGACGCCCGCAATCGCGGGTGTTGATCGGTGGCCTGGGCATGGGTTTCACCCTGGCCTCGGCCCTCAAGCATTTGGGCAAGACCGCCGAAGTGGTGGTGGCCGAACTGGTGCCTGGCGTCGTGGAATGGAACCGCGGCCCCCTGGGCGAGAAATCGGGCAACCCGCTGCAGGACCCGCGCACCGTTATCCGCATGGAAGACGTGGCCAAGGTGCTGCAAGCCGAGCCCAACGGCTTTGATGCGATCATGCTCGACGTCGACAACGGCCCCGAAGGCCTGACCCAAAAAGCCAACAGCTGGCTGTACTCGGCGGGTGGCTTGAGTGCCTGCGCCAAGGCCCTGCGGCCAAAAGGCGTGCTGGCGGTATGGTCAGCCAGTGCTGACAAACAGTTCTCGGACAAGCTGCGCAAAGCCGGCTTCAAAGCCGAAGAAGTCCAGGTATTCGCCCATGGCAACAAGGGCACCCGGCACACGATCTGGATTGCTGAAAAAATCAAAGGCTGATCAACAGCTAAACTTCACGACATAACCGTCATTCGTCCTAAAAGGTGAACCCATGAGTTCGGCCAACCCACCGTCCCACACTGCCAAGCTGGATCGCATCCTGGCCGATGCCCAGCGTGACCGCGAAATGGGCTATCGCGACAAAGCCCTGAAAATGTATCCCCACGTGTGTGGCCGCTGCGCCCGTGAGTTTGCCGGCAAGCGCCTGAGCGAACTGACTGTCCACCACCGCGATCACAACCACGACAACAACCCGCAAGACGGTTCCAACTGGGAGCTGTTGTGCCTGTACTGCCACGACAACGAACACTCGCGTTACACCGATCAACAGTACTTTTCGGAAAGCTCCACCAGCAGCCCGAAAATCGCCAAGGCGACCCACAACCCGTTTGCCGCGCTGGCCGGGCTGATGAAAAAAGACGAGTAGTGCCTGTGCGGGAGCTGGCTTGCCAGCGATGGCTGCGCCCCGGGATGACAGTCAAAACCGAGGGCTTGCAGCACTGGCAAGCCGGCTCCCGCAACAGACCACGTGCCCCCCGATCCACAGACAATGCCGGTATACTCGCGTCTTTTTTCTGAAGGGCAACGGCACGTGGCAAACAAACGGTACAGCTGCATTGGTTTGTATAACCCCAAATCACCGGAAAACGTCGGCTCGGTGATGCGTGCGGCTGGTTGCTACAACGTGGCGTCGGTGTTCTACACCGGAAAACGCTATGAACGCGCCCGCGACTTCGTCACCGACACCAAGAAAATCCATCAGGACATCCCCCTGATCGGTATCGACGACCTGAAAAAGATCATCCCGCTGGGCTGCATTCCCGTCGCTGTCGAAATGGTAGAGGGGGCCCGCTCCTTGCCGGAGTACACCCACCCGGACCGGGCGATCTATATTTTCGGCCCGGAAGACGGGTCGCTGGGTAAAGACGTGCTGGAGTGGTGCGAAGACGTTATTTACATCCCGACCACTGGCTGCATGAACCTTGCAGCCACGGTCAATGTGGTGCTTTACGACCGTTTGGCCAAGGGCAATAACACCCGCTCCGGGCCAAAGTTCGGCTAAGTCAGACCTTGCCCTTGTTCTGCTGGCTGGCACTCCAGTCCAGCAGCAGGCTGTAGGCGATAGCCAGCAAGGTAGGACCGATAAACAGACCGATAAAGCCGAATGCTATCAACCCGCCAAACACCCCGAGCAGGACGATCACCAGCGGCAGGTTGCCGCCCCGGCTGATCAGGTACGGCTTGAGTACGTTATCGACACCACTGATAACCAGCGTGCCCCAGATCCCGAGGAAAATCGCCATCCCGTAGTCACCCTTCCAGGCCAGCCAGGCGGTGGCCGGGATCCAGATCAGCGGTGGCCCCATGGGAATCAGACTGAGCAGAAAGGTTGCCAGGCCCAGCACCAGCGCACCCGGAACCCCGGCGATCAAAAAGCCTATGAGCGCCAGCAGCGCCTGAGCGGCCGCGGTGCCAATCACACCGTTGACTACACGCTGGACCGTGCCCGCCACCAATTCCTGGTAGTAGTCGGCACGGTCGCCGATCAGTCGTTCCAGCAGACGGTGCACGAAGCTCGCCAGGCGCGGGCCGTCACGATAGAAAAAGAACACGAACACAATGCTCAATGTCAGTTCCAGGATGCCGCCACCAATCTGCGCGCTGCGGGCCAATAGCCAGTTACCCACCTGCCCCAGATACGGTTTTACCGCCATGAGCATGGCTGCGCCCTGCTCATCGATGGTGTTCCAGAGCCCCACCAGGCGTTCGCCGACCAGCGGAATGCCGGCGAGCCAGGTCGGGGCCTCCGGCAAGCCTTCGAGCTGAACATCCTTGATCAAGGTGGTAGCGTCGCGCACATGGTCTGCCAGGTTGAACCCCAGCCATACCAGCGGCACTGCCACCAGCAGCATCCAGCCCAGGGTCAGGATGCCCGCAGCCAGCGACTCACGGCCCTTGAGCGCCCGTGTCAGCAGGCGCATCAGGGGCCAGCTGGCAAACGCCAGCACCGCGCCCCAGAACAAGGCCGACCAGAAAGGAGCCATCACCCACAGACTGGCACCGAACAACACCAGAAGCAGAATCTGCACCAGCAGGCGATCGTTATTGAGCATGTGTGTTCCGCAGAGAATTGAGATGAAAAGAGGGACGGCGATTACCTGGAGTGTAACCGCCGCTTACAAATTGTTAACGCAGTAATTCCACATGCAGCCCCTGGGTCTGGCTGTCGCCAAGCTCAATGCGCGCCGCCCGCACCCCGCTCTTGATCAGGGCATCACGCCAGGCCGCGGCCTGGTTTCCGGTCAAACTGACCCGGGAGGTAGTATCGAGATTCAATGCCCGGGATATCAACGTAAGCCACGGTGCATCGGGCTCACCGGTGAGGGTGGGCAAATCCAGCCTGCCGGTGCTTTTGAGCTGGCGCTGCAAGGTGGCCGAAGTGGGCAACAACTCGCCCAGATCGGCACTCGATTCAAGCTGCTCGACATGCAGGTAGGCTTTGCGCGACCCGCGATTGATGCTGTACAGCGCCACAAGCTGGTTCTGATCCGGAGCCGCACGGCGCAGCAACAGATAGGACTGTTGCTCGTCGGAGCCTACCAGCTTGGAGTTGCCAAATACTTCATTGGCCCAAAGGCTGCTTTCACCACAATCGCGCGCCTGACACCAGAACAGCAACTCGGCGCCCTTGGCCTGCAAGGCTTCACGGGCAGCAGTGAAGGCTTCATTGGCCGAGTGTTCAGCGGGCAGCTCATAGGTGATGGCGGTCGTCTGCCCGCGGGCATTGACCTGGCCTTCAAATCGGAGACGGCCACTGATTTTGCGGATCGAACCCAGCGGATAGATGCGCTCGATATCAGGTTGCACGGTGTAATCGACAATTTGCGCATCTGCCAGCCTTGGCACATCTTGCAAATCATGACTGCCGGGCACATCGGCAGCCCACAGTAGCGGGCTCAGGCAGCTCAGGCCCACAGCCAGGAACAAACGATTGGGTAGCTTCATCGGCGTACTTCGCACAGACGCAGGGTGTGGTTCAGCATCCTCACGATAGAGACCGGATGGCCTTTCGGGGTCGCAGCGGTGTAGAGATCTATCATGGTTGTCTCCCTTTCATCCCGCCAAGCCTCGGCAGTTGACCGCCGCAAGTCAAGGAACGGAGAAGAACCGATTGAAACAGTCTGCAACAAGGACTGCCCCCGACTCGTCATTCAGGTGCAAATGATGGCCACCGGGTAACCGTTCCAGGTTGAAAGGTAGTTGATCCAGCAGCCCGGCATGACTGGCCAGCATGCCCTGTTCTGCCACCACCAGGGTCCCAGGACAATTCACCCGCCGGATGAAGGACATGGCTTGTTCATCGGTCAGACGCAATGGCGACGGCAAGGTCAGGCGACTGTCGCTACGCCAGCTATAACCACCGGGGACGGGCATCAGACCGCGCTGAGCGAGTAGTTCTGCCGCCTCGCGGCTAACCGCCACCATGCCCTTCATCCGCGCCTCAATGGCTCGTTCGAGCGTCGGATGCACCGACTTGCGCTTGTGCTGCAGATCAAGCTGCGCTTGCAGGGCCTGGCCCATGCGCTCAGCCGTACCCTCTACCGGGCCGTTGCGCAACATGATCCCGTCAATCAAGGCCAGGTGCGTGACGCGCTCGGGAAACGAACCCGCAATCACCACCGAAACTATCGCCCCCAACGAGTGCCCCAACAGGGCGAACCGTTCCCAACCCAGCTGCTCGGCCACGCACAGCACATCAAAGGCGTAATCGGCCAAGCTATAGCCCGCCCCGCGCGGGCGGTGATCTGAGTGACCATGGCCGGCAAAGTCCAGTGCCGCGATGCGCAAGCCCGGCAGTTTTGGCGCCAGCCGGGCGAAGCTGTTGGCGTTGTCCAGCCAGCCGTGCAGGGCAATTACCGGCAGACCGTCCGGCGGGCCAGACATGTGCGCAGCCAGTTCAATATGCGGCAGGCTCAGACGTACTTCTTCAACCACAGGACTCATGGGACATGCTCTTCAAAGACTTGAGGTTAAGGGCGATGCGACGCCGTTGCGGCCATGACCCGGACACTACGAAACTGCAACAGCCCCGGGCTCCCAGCGGGCAAAAATCTGTTTGAGCAATACAGCGGTGTCTTGCGGCTGCTCCAGCGGGAACATGTGCCCGCCCGGTACGCTCAGTGACTCACCGTTGGGCATGCGCGCCACGGCCTTGGCATGATGGCTCATGACTACCCGGCTGTCGCGCCCACGCACGACCGTCAGCGGCACTTGCAACTGGAAGGCGCGCCCGGGGCTGGTGTGGGGGACGCCCCGGTAAATATTAATCTCGGTCGCCGGGTCGAAGCTCAGGCGCAAGCGATCGTCGACGGCCTGCAAACCGTGCTCCAGGTACGCTTCGAAACAGTCAGGATCAAAACTGCGAAACAGCGACTTGCCCGCAAAGTAGGCACGGGCGGTCTCGCGATCGGCGAACTCTTCACGCCGGCCCAAAGTACGTCCAGCCGGAGTCAGGCGATCAATCAAGCCAAAACGCTTGGCGGCGCGAATCACCCACCGGTCGGTAAGCGTCAGCACCGGCGAATCAAGCATGACCACGCCTTTGTATAAATGCGGACAACGGATTGCCGCATGCAGGTGCAACATCCCGCCCAAAGAGTGGCCAACGCCCAGTACCGGTCCGGCTTGCTGCTGCAGGTGGAAGATCAGCTCATCGACCAGGTTGTGCCAGTTGTCATCCACCGGAAAACGCGGGTCATGCCCGTGCTGTGGCAGGCATGCCACGTTGAAGTCCGGGGTCAGAGCATCGAACAACTTGCCATAGGTAGCAGAAGGGAAGCCGTTGGCATGGGCGAAAAAAATCTGCCTAGACATACAAGGCGTCCATAAGTAGAGAGTCCAGCTTATTGTCTGCAGGAAAAATACTCATATCAATGACCGTATGCGCCATGAGTGACGCCACTACGGCCATTATCTGAGCATTTGATCAGCGCACGGGCGGCGCTTCACCCAAGGGCACTACCGCGATGGTCAGGCGGGAGATGCAGCTGAACTTGCCGCTGTCGTCCGTCAGGCGGATATCCCACACATGGGTGGTACGGCCCATATGAACCGGGCGAGCCACCGCAGTCACACGCCCGCTGCGTACACCACGCAAGTGGTTGGCGTTGACCTCAAGACCGACGCAATAAAACTTTGAGGTGTCGACACACAAGAAACTGGCCATTGACCCCACCGTCTCGGCCAGCACTACCGAGGCGCCACCATGCAACAAGCCGAAAGGTTGATGGGTACGGTGATCCACCGCCATGCTGGCCGTGATCGACTCATCGTCGAAGGCGTCGAACGTAATGTCCAGCACGTCGCAAATAGTGTTTTTGCGCAGAGAGTTGAGCTTTGCAAGGTCCGGCGTGGTGGTCCACGAGATCATGGTTCATTCCTTGGGTCAGAGAGCATGGCTGGCCGGCTTGCCACAGCGCAGCCCCATGCAGGTTTTTTGTTTTGTACTCAGGGATGCCACAGGTTGCACAACGTCATGCTGCCCGCCAGCGGCCACTCACCCTCAAGTTCCGCCAGGCTGGCCGTGTGCATTGGCTGCGGCTGGCGCATATGGCCATGCATTAACAGGCTGATCAGGTCACCCACAAAAGGCTGATGGGTAACCAGCAGCACATTGCCGCTATCGGGAAGCTGGCTCAGGGCCTGCCGTGGATCGCTATCGGGAGTCAGCCACGGCACGCTGATGAGTTCCGGGGCGAAACCCAGGGCATTGCGTACCAGCTCAGCGGTTTGCTGAGCCCGAACGTACGGGCTTGCCAAAATGCTGTCCAGTGGCTGATCAAGCAACCGGGCAGCACTGTGCAAAACCTGTTCACGCCCTTTTACGGTCAGCTCGCGCTCGGCATCACGTCTTGCGTGGGGCTGGGCCTCACCATGGCGCAAGATCCAGATTTTCATGGCTTGGTCTCTGCGCCGCCAGTGGGCGCCACGTACGGAGCCTCGCCTTCTGGCGCACGCGGGGCGGGCCAATCGGCAAACGGCCAGGGCTTTTGCTCGGTGTGAAAGCTGCCGAAGCGCCCGATTTGTGCGAGGTAAAGGCTCAGGCTATCGCCAAAGTTCATCAGCCCGGCGTTAGGTGCACCGTAAACCAGACGGTAAATCAGTTGCACCAGCACCAGCCCGCCAAGCACCAGTTGCGCGACCTGCCAGACCAGAAGAAAGACCAGCATCCAGAACACGCGCAACACAATGGACTCGTACTTGGGTGCATTTTTTGTATCGTTCATATGCTGCTCCTGTCGGGCTCAGTTGAAACCACTGGTGGAGATAAAGTCGACATCGGTTTTAGGCTCGGCGCGCATCAGCAGCTCAATTACCTGATTGAGGGTGCGGCCCTCAAACAGGATTGCATGCAAGCCTGCGACCAATGGCATATAAACATTCAACTCCTGGGCCTTGACCTTGAGCACCTTGAGCGTATTCACGCCTTCTGCCACTTCGCCCAGGCGGGTAACGGCCTCTTCCAGACTCAAACCCTGGCCCAGGGCAAACCCGACCTGATAGTTGCGGCTTTTGGGCGATGAGCAAGTGACGATCAAATCACCTACCCCGGCCAGTCCGAGAAAAGTCATGGGGTTTGCGCCCTGACTGACTGCAAAACGGGTCATTTCTGCCAGGGCACGGGTAATCAGCATGCTCTTGGTGTTTTCACCCATTTCCAGTGCCACGGCCATGCCGGCAATGATTGCGTACACGTTTTTCAACGCCCCGCCCAACTCCACGCCGAACCGGTCAGCACTGGCATAGACCCGAAATGTGCGGCCGTGCAAAGCCGCTTGTACCCGAGCGCAGAGCTCTTCGTCGGCACTGGCGACCACTGTGGCCGTCAATGCATGTTCGGCAACTTCACGGGCCAGATTGGGGCCGGACAGCACGCCGATTCTGGCTTGCGGAGCGATTTCCTCAAGAATCTCGCTCATCAGCTTGAAACTGTGAGCTTCAATGCCTTTGGTCAGGCTGACCAGCATTTTGCCGCTCAGGCGTTCGGCATGCTCTGCCAACACATTGCGCAAGGCGCTGGAGGGCAATGCCACAAAGCACAGTTCACAGGCTTCAAGCGTTGCCTGCAGGTCGGTGACCGGTTCAACCAGGGGGTGAATCTTGATGCCCTTAAGGTAGCGAGGGTTCTCGCGATTCAGGCGAATCGCCTCGGCTTGCTCCGGGTCCCGCATCCACTGGCGCACTGGATGACCGTTTTCTGCCAGCAAGTTGGCCACGGCGGTGCCAAAACTCCCGCCTCCCAAGACCGCAATAGCGTGCTGTTCAGTCATATGCAATCCCGTCATCTATATAGCAGTGGCAATACCGGCATTATACGGAGCACATCCCTCAAGGCGAGACCTTGAACGATTGATTGCATGGAAAAGAGTCGGCGGCGACTGGAAAAGCGAAACAGCTCAGTTACCATGCCGCCTTGCGGTTCACACTCCAAGGCAACATTGCTGCGCACAAGAATGGCGACCTCAAGTCAGGGATGGCATTACACATGGGCTATACCTCCAGTACCAAGGGCAAGACTGATGGAGCACCGCCCCCATGAGCGTTCGCAGTCGCTGGAACATACATACCCGCACGCAAATGATGAGCCTGGGCCCAGCGTTGCTCCTGACGTTGCTGTTAATCAGTCTTTTTACCTTTATTCGTATCCAGGACTTGCGCCAGGAGCTGAATCACACCGGCCAGTTGATTGCCAACCAGCTGGCGCCCGCCTCGGAGTACGGGATTTTATCCGGCAATACCGAGATGCTGAACAGCCAGGCAAAGGCCTCGCTGAACACGCCACATGTGCAATTTGTACAAGTGCAGGACCCTGCCAACAACATGCTGTTTCATGCCGAGCAACCGGCTTCCGGTGCGGACCGGGAATCACATGCCGAGATATTCCAGGCACCGGTTCGCATGCAGGGAAACGGCTCCGGTGATTACCTGGTCACCCGCGACCTCCAGGCAACGCTGCCGAGGGAAGGCTATCCGGGCCGGGTACTGGTCGGCATTTCCAATGAGGCATTCGACAAGCGCCAGCAAGAAATCCTGCTCAAGGCATTGATCCTGGCGCTGTTTGCACTGGGTTTTACCTACCTGCTTGCCCGTCGCCTTGCAACCAACCTGTCCAGACCCATCATCGATATGAGCAATGCCGTCAAAGCCATTCAGCAAGGCGATTACAAAATGCATTTGCCTGTGGTCGACGACAGCGAACTGGGCAGTCTGGCCCGGCATATCAATAACCTTGCCGATGGCCTTGAAAAAGCCAGTCGCGAGCAGGAAGCAACCATCGCGCAACTGATTCAGACACGTGAAGAGGCTGAACGGGCCAACCGCGCAAAAACAGATTTCCTGGCGATGATGAGCCACGAGCTACGCACCCCGATGAATGGCGTACTGGGGATGCTGCAATTACTGGAAACCACTGAGATGACGCCGGAGCAGATCGAGTATGCGGCTCTGGCCTCGGAGTCTACCGAGCACTTGCTCAAGGTGATCAACGACATCCTCGACTTCTCGAGAATTGAGCGCTCGATTCTTGACCTCGAACGCATCCCCTTCAATCTGGCCGAACTGGTCAGCAACTGCGCCCAGGCTTTTCAGCACAATGCCGGACAGCGCGGGTTGCTGTTGCAGCTATCGATCCCTGATGGCTTGCAGGACTTGCATGTACTCGGCGATCCGACCCGCATCCGGCAGATTCTGGTCAACTTGATTGGCAACGCCTTGAAGTTTACCGAGTATGGGCAAGTCAGCATCGAGCCGCTCTGGCAGCCCCTGGACCATGAACTTATCTGGTTCACCTGCACCGTACGCGACAGCGGTATCGGGATCAGCAGCGACAAGCTGGACTCGATGTTTAATGCCTTCCAGCAAGCCGACAGCTCGATTTCACGTCGTTATGGCGGCACCGGACTGGGGTTGCCCATTGCCCGCACGCTGGCTGAACGCATGGGCGGCACGCTGCATGCCAAGAGCGAAGAATCCCTCGGCTCGGTATTTACCCTGGAGATCCCGCTGGAACTGCACCATCCCGTTCCCCAGCAGCACCAACCGGAGTTGGCGACTGAACCGATGCGTACCAAGGGCCGTAAAATCCTGCTGGTGGAAGATAACCGGGTCAATCAGACAGTCATTGAGGCCGTGTTGAGGAACCTGGGGTATGAGGTGAGCGTAGTCAGTGACGGTGCACAGGCGATTCACCATGCCAACACCGAGAACTACGCGGCCATTTTGATGGACTGCCGGCTACCGATCATTGACGGCTATGAAGCTACCCGGCAAATCCGCCAGTTATCAGGCTGCACCACGGTGCCCATCATTGCCCTGACAGCCAACGCCCTGCAGGGGGACAGGGAAAATTGCCTGCAAGCGGGAATGAACGATTACCTCGCCAAACCATTCAAACGCACTGACCTAGAGCAAATTCTGCAGCGCTGGGTGCAGTAACCTGTAATCAGGGGCTGTTCCGGTTTCCCGGGGACGGCGCTGTCCGCAGCCCCTGCGCAGTGACCAAAGCACTCTGGCCACGGCAACATCCCGGCCCGACGAAACCTGAACAGGGCTTGTAGAACCACCTGCGACTGGCGTTAAAGGCAAAAGTGCGGCAGTCTTAGACACCCGAATGGGCCCCTGAACCGGCCTGATTTAAATTTTCAGTGCACAAGTGTACATTCTTGCCCTTTGCGCTGTGACTTTCACTACAACGCAATAGTCTATGTGTAGGCTGGCGAACTGGAACGCGAACGTTCCGGTTGGTCGGGAAGATTTGCCCCACCCTGCCGCATGGGATTATTGAGGAGCTCGCATGACCAAACAAAACGCCTTTACTCGGGAAGATTTGCTGCGCTGTAGCCGCGGCGAGCTATTCGGCCCAGGTAACGCGCAACTGCCCGCCCCGAACATGCTGATGGTGGATCGCATCACCCATATCAGCGAAGAGGGTGGCAAGTACGGCAAAGGTGAATTGGTCGCCGAGCTGGATATCACCCCTGACCTGTGGTTCTTTGCCTGTCACTTCGAAGGTGATCCGGTGATGCCGGGCTGCCTGGGCCTCGACGCCATGTGGCAGCTGGTTGGCTTTTTCCTGGGCTGGCAAGGCTTGCCGGGCCGCGGCCGTGCCCTGGGTTCGGGCGAAGTGAAGTTCTTCGGTCAGGTCTTGCCGACCGCCAAGAAGATCACTTACAACATTCAGATCAAACGTGTCCTTCGCGGCAAGCTGAACCTGGCAATTGCCGATGGTTCCGTCAGCGTCGACGGTCGCGAGATTTACACCGCCGAAGGCCTTCGGGTCGGCGTTTTTACTTCCACTGAAAACTTCTAAGGGTTATCCGCATGCGCCGCGTCGTTATCACTGGTCTGGGCATCGTTTCGTGCTTGGGCAATGACAAAGAGACCGTCTCCGCTAACCTGCGTGCAAGTCGCCCTGGCATCCGATTCAACCCGGAATATGCCGAAATGGGTCTGCGTAGCCAGGTTTCCGGCTCCATCGACCTGCCTCTTGAAGAGCTGATCGATCGCAAGATCTATCGCTTCGTCGGCCACGCGGCGGCTTACGCCTACCTGGCCATGAAAGACGCCATCACCGATTCCGGCCTGACCGAGGAGCAAGTCTCCAACCCGCGTACCGGCCTGATCGCCGGCTCCGGCGGCGCGTCGACCTTGAACCAGATGGAAGCGCTGGACATCCTGCGCGAAAAAGGCGTCAAGCGTGTAGGTCCTTACCGCGTTACGCGGACCATGGGCAGCACCGTTTCCGCCTGCCTGGCCACCCCGTTCAAGATCAAGGGCGTGAACTACTCGATCTCCTCTGCCTGCGCCACCAGTGCCCACTGCATCGGTACCGCAGTAGAGCAGATCCAGCTGGGCAAGCAGGACATCGTATTTGCTGGCGGCGGTGAAGAAGAACATTGGAGCCAGTCGTTCCTGTTCGACGCCATGGGCGCCTTGTCCACTCAATACAACGACACGCCAGAGAAAGCATCTCGCGCCTACGACAAGAACCGTGACGGTTTTGTCATTGCGGGCGGCGGCGGCATGGTTGTGGTTGAAGAGCTGGAACACGCCCTGGCCCGTGGCGCCAAGATCTACGCCGAAATCGTCGGCTACGGCGCGACGTCCGACGGCTATGACATGGTTGCCCCAAGCGGCGAAGGCGCCATCCGCTGCATGCAGATGGCAATGGCTACCGTTGACGGCCCAATCGACTACCTCAACACCCATGGCACCTCTACTCCGGTAGGCGACGCCAAGGAAATGGAAGGTGTTCGTGCGGTGTTCGGCGACAAGGCTCCAGCCATCAGCTCCACCAAAAGCCTGTCGGGTCACTCCCTGGGCGCCGCAGGCGTTCACGAAGCGATCTACTGCCTGCTGATGATGGAAGGCAACTTCATTGCCGGCTCTGCCAACATCGAAGAGCTGGACCCGGTTGTCGCCGACATGCCGATCCTGACCAAGACCCGCGAAGACGTCACGCTGAACAACGTGATGAGCAACAGCTTCGGCTTCGGTGGCACTAACGCCACTCTGGTTCTGAAGCGCTGGACTGGCAAATAAGCCTTCCGCTCGCGAAATGAAAAATGCCCCGACCGGTTCGGGGCATTTTTTTGTCCGGAAGAATCTGGCGAAAGTTGCTCCGGCGACACTGACTTACAAGCAAACGCCAGCAGTCCCTAGCGCTTTTTCGGCAACACCGACAGGAAATTATCCCTGGCCACCTTGCGCGCAACGCTTTCAGGCAAGGCATCCAGAAACGGATCAAAACTGCGTAACTCTTGCCCCACTTTGTCGAAACGCCCCACCACATCGGATCCCAGCATAAAACGCTCCGGGAAGCGCTCTACAAGCGCGACCCACTCAGGCCTGGCCTTGCCCTGCTCATCCAGCAGATACGGCGTGAGCATGCTCCAGGACAGGTCCACGTAGAGATTGCGATGCTGGGCCAGAAGTCGTGTCAGTTCGGGTAACAGAAAGGGCATCCGGGTCTGATGCCTATGGATTTCGACGCTGCTGCCTGCATGGGCCCAAATAAACCGGGTATCCGGGAACTGCGCCAGCGGCTCTTCAATTTCGGCCAGATACAGCGGGTTCCTTTCCCGTTTCGAAGTGATGTTGGAGTGCAACAGAACTGGCAGATCCTGCTCCCCTGCCAATTTGTAGACCTTGGACATGGCCTCGTTATTGGCCCGCGGTGTGTCCCCGGAGATGAGCGCCGTCAGGTCGTCATGGCGGGTGAAAACCTCGCCAATGCCTTGCCACAAACCGGGGTTGAGGTCGAGCATGCGCTGAATGTGCTCGGCAGAATTTTTGTCATTGGGATTAAAACCGGACAGGAACGGATGAAAGTGCTCACGCTGTGCTGCTGTCAGCTTGTTGACGGCTGCAGCCACCCACACATCGGTCGCGCTATACCAATAGGCATCAGCGTCATCGCCAGCGTAGTAACGCGGGCGCTTGGGTTCGTCTTCATGCCATTTTTTGGCCACGGGGATTCCGGAAATCATCACGTGGTCGATTCGATTGCTGGCCATTTCCTGAAGCAATGCGTCCATTCCGGCGGTTTCCTGGAAGAAATCGACGTAATGTAAATGTGCATCGCTGTAGGCATAGTCGCGGGCCTGCACCCACATGCTGGTCGCCGCAAGGGCCCAGGCCACAACGTAGTGTCTTATTCGCAACCTGAATCTCCTCTCTGTTGACTCCAATAGACCCGCCCGCCTGTTCAAGGGTTCAGCCTGTGATCAAAGTGAACGCATAACGCCCGGCATGTTCTATAAAGATCAGGACCTTTATCACTGCCAATCTGAGGTTTGCCATGACTGTTACCGTTAATACCGAGTCCCACGAAGGCTTTCGTCACAGCATTAAAATCGACGATCACGAAGTGTTCACCGATTTGCCCAAAGCAATGGGCGGCGAAAGTTCAGCGCCCTCGCCCCATGATTATTTCGATGCCGCCCTCGGTGCCTGCAAGGCGCTGACGCTCAAGCTCTATGCGCAAAAGAAAGATATTCCGCTGACTGGCGTCACGGTCGAGATCAAACACGACGCCAGCGAAGAGCAGCTCGGCAAATACGCACTGCACGTCAAACTGACGCTCAAGGGCGTACTCACCGACGCCCAGCGCCAGGAGCTGCACCGGGTGGCCGACAAGTGCCCGATCCACAAGCTGATGACTACTGCAGACGTCACCATCGAGACTCACTTGTCTGAAGGTGCTTTCAGCCAGTAACGTCTCGGGAGTACGGGGGCACATGACAGCGTTGGGTTATGCTCAACGCTTCTCCATTGCCGGGACCGCACCATGCATGAACTGACCGTGATTCGCCCCCGCGCCGAGGATGTCGAAGGGCAACCCATCCTGCGCCCCCTGCCGTCAGCGAAATGTCGCAGTGTCGGCCCTTTCGTGTTCTTCGATCACATGCTGCGTACCGACTATCCGCCCGGCCACGGGATGGATATCAGGCAGCATCCGCACATTGGTCTGTCTACCCTGACCTATCTGTTCGAAGGACAGTTGCAGCACAAGGACAGCCTGGGCTCTGACCAGCAGGTAGGCCCCGGTGAAGTCAGCTGGATGACCGCCGGCGCAGCCATTGCCCACATCGAACGCACGCCTGCCCAGCTGCTCGCCCGGGGATCAACCCTGCATGGCCTGCAAGTGTGGCTGGCATCCCCCAAAACCCGGGAGCAAGGTCCGGGGCACTACAGCCATCACCTGGCGGACAGCTTGCCAGTCAGCGATAGCCTCGGGGTAAGGATTCGCATGCTGGCAGGTACCGGGTTCTGTCTGGCCTCACCGGTGCCCGTGCTGTCACCGACCCTGTATGCCGAAATACATATGCAAACAGCCACCACGCTGCTTATCCCGGCAGAACACCAGGAGCGCGCGCTGTATGTGCTGGAAGGGCAAGCGCAGCTACAAGGCCAGGCCATTGAGCCACGCAGCCTGGTGCTGTTGCCCGCCGCAGAGGAACTGACCTTGTGCGCCGACAGCCACTGCCACGCGGTGTTGATAGGTGGCGCGCCGCTGGATGGCCCCCGGCGCATGAACTGGAATTTTGTTGCCAGTGATCCAGTGCTTATCGAGCAGGCCCGAGCGCGCTGGGCTGCCGGAGACTGGCCGACCGTTGCCGGAGAAAGCGGTCGTATCGAACTGCCCTGAACAGCCGCCGTGCCCTTACAACACCATTGCTGCAACCCAGCCAAACGCCAGCAATGGCAGGTTGTAATGCAGGAAGGTGGGCACCACGGTATCCCAGATATGGTGATGCTGGCCGTCCACGTTCAAACCGGAAGTCGGACCCAGGGTTGAGTCCGAAGCCGGCGAACCGGCATCACCCAGGGCTCCGGCGGTACCGACGATGCAAACGATGGCCATCGGACTGAAACCCAGCTGCACACACAACGGCACAAAAATCGCCGCCAGAATCGGTACTGTCGAAAACGACGAGCCAATGCCCATGGTCACCAGCAACCCGACCAGCAACATCAGCAATGCCCCGACACCCTTACTGTGGTTGATCATGCCTGCAGACGCCTCAACCAGGGATTTCACTTCGCCGGTGGCTTTCATCACCTCGGCAAAACCCGATGCGGCAATCAGGATGAAGCCAATCATGGCCATCATTTTCATGCCTTCGGTGAACAGGTCATCGGTCTCACGCCAGCGCACAATCCCCGACGCCGAGAAAATCAGAAAGCCTGCCAGTGCTCCGATGATCATGGAGCCCAGCCACAGCTGAATGATAAACGCGGCAGCGATGGCAACTCCGGCCACCAGCAGGGTTCGCGGGTTGTAGCTGATAGCCACTTGCTCGACCTGCTCAATCTTGGCCAAATCATATTCACGCTTTTTGCGGTAACTGATGAATACAGCCACCAATAACCCGAACAACATGCCTAGCGCCGGGATCGCCATTGCGTGGGTGACATTGACCTGGCTGACATCCACCCCGCTCTTGCTGACGTTGGCGAGCAAAATCTGGTTGAGAAAGATGTTGCCGAAGCCCACCGGTAAAAATATGTATGGCGTAATCAAGCCAAAGGTCATGACACAGGCGATCAGGCGCCGGTCAATTTTCAACTTGGTGAGCACGTACAACAGGGGCGGTACCAGCAAGGGAATGAAGGCGATATGAATCGGCAGGATGTTCTGCGAAGAGATTGCGACCACCAGCAACAAACCGATCAGTAGCCACTTGAGGCGATTGCCGCCGACAGCCTGTTGTCTATTGACCATGATCAGGGCCTTGTCGGCCAGTGCATGGGCCAGGCCGGACTTGGCGATCGCCACCGCGAAGGCACCCAGCATTGCATAGGACAAGGCGACCTGCGCGCCGCCACCCAAGCCGCTGTTGAACGCATCGAGCGTTGCTTCGATGCCCAGCCCGCCCACAAGGCCGCCGACGACGGCACCCGTGATCAGGGCGATCACCACATGCACACGGGACAGACTGAGCACCAACATGATGCCGACCGCGGCAATTACTGCATTCATCATTACAACCTCTTAGCGCGCACTACGATAAAACACCGTAAAGCGGAAAATTTCGGGCAAAAGGCTGCTGTTCCAGTCGCCGGTCTGAAAGGGAGTGCTTATTTGGGGGCGCACACTTTGCAGCAGCATTGACGCCTTGTCAAAGCACACGCCAAAGGCCTGCGGGGATCATCGCCTGAACGGGGATACCCTTAATTCTGACAGGGTTTAATCTTTTTAAAATTTGAAAACGTAACCTCTAAATACAGATTTCCCCATAAAGAAAACTATCGGCTGGCCGCTAACAGACAAAGCCTCTATTCAGGATGTCTCCATGTCGCTCAGACAGCTTTCCATCCAATGGAAAATCACCCTCCTCGCCGGACTCTGCCTGCTGGGTATCGTCGCTCTTCTGGTGGGACTTTCCCTCTACCGCATGGATTACACGGCCGATCTGGTGGAGGCCTCAAGCACGCAGATGCTCAATGAGTCCGCACAGGCCCGTATTGAGGCCCAGGGCGAAGCCCAGGCGTTGGCCATCAGTCGCCAATTTATGGATGCTTATCAATACGGCAACGGGTTTGCACGACAAGTCCTGTTTTTACGTGAGCAATCGGAAAAGCGCTTTCTGGATGCTTTCGATCTGCGTGAAGATCTGACCCGACAGGTGAAAGCGGCCCTGCAGGCCAATCCCGACTTGCTTGGCTTGTCCCTGGTGTTTGAAGCCAATGCGCTGGACGGCAAGGACCAGCTGTTCGACCATCAATCAGAGCTGGGCAGCAACGACAAGGGCCGTTTTGCCCTTTACTGGTCACAACCGACGCCGGGCAAGCTGACGTCGATGGCACTGCCTGAAACCGACATGACCGATACCAGTACCGGGCCCAGCGGCCAGGCGAATAATTCATGGTTTACCTGCCCGCGTACGACGCTCCAGCCGTGCATTATCGAACCTTACTTTTACGCGATCGATGGGCAAAACGTTTTATTGACCAGCATCGTTTTTCCGCTGATGGTCAAGGGCAAGGTCATCGCCTCGCTCTCGGTTGATATCAACCTCAACAGCCTGCAAACCATGAGCCAGCTTGCCAGCCAGAAGCTTTACGACGGGCAGACCAGCGTCAGCATTGTCAGCTCGGCAGGCATATTGGCCGGTTTTAGCAGCGACGCGAGCAAGCTTGGCCAACGTCTGGATCAGATTGACGCTGACGATGGTGCCCGGTTGAGTCAACTGATGGCCAGCGGCGGTCAGCCCCAGAGCATTCATGGTCACCAGCGGTTGAAAATCCTGACCCCGTTCCTGCCGATCCCGGGCAGCAAGCCGTGGGGGGTGTTACTCGATGTGCCGGAAAAGGTACTGGTCGGGCCGGCCCAGGCGCTGCAAGCAGAACTGGACGAGCGCAATAAGGCAGGCACCCTGATTGAGCTGTGCCTGGGCTCTCTGGCAGCAATCATCGGCCTGCTGCTGGTATGGCTGATGGCCCGCAGTGTGACGCGACCGATTCTGGGGGTAGCGCGCATGCTTGAGGACATTGCCAGCGGCGAAGGCGATCTGACCCGACGCCTGGCCTACGACAAGCAGGACGAACTGGGCCAGCTGGCAGGCTGGTTCAACCGCTTCCTCGACAAGCTGCAGCCGATCATCGCCGAGGTGAAACACTCGGTTCAGGATGCCCGCAATACGGCCGATCAATCGGCGGCCATTGCCACCCAGACCAGTGCCGGCATGGAGCAGCAGTACCGCCAGGTCGATCAGGCTGCCACTGCCTCCCATGAAATGAGCGCTACGGCGCAAGATGTCGCACGCAGTGCCGCGCAGGCTGCTCAGGCAGCGCGCGATGCCGACCAGGCGACACGCCAGGGGCTGACCATCATTGACCGTACAACGTCCAGCATCGACCACCTGGCTGCCGACATGAGCGTAGCCATGACCCAGGTCGAAGGGTTGGCGGCCAATAGCGAAAAAATCGGTTCTGTACTGGAAGTGATTCGCGCGATTGCCGAGCAGACTAATTTACTCGCCCTCAATGCTGCGATCGAGGCGGCCCGAGCAGGCGAAGCCGGGCGCGGTTTTGCCGTGGTGGCTGACGAAGTGCGCAATTTGGCGCGACGAACCCAGGAGTCGGTGGAAGAAACCCGACAGGTGATTGAACAACTGCAAATCGGCACCAAGGATGTAGTGACGTCCATGGGCAACAGCCATCGCCAGGCCCAGGGCAGTGTCGAGCAGGTCGGTCAGGCAGTAACGGCATTGCAGCAAATCGGTGATGCCGTGAGCGTGATTACCGACATGAACTTGCAGATTGCCAGTGCCGCCGAAGAGCAGAGTGCAGTGGCTGAAGAGATCAACAGCAATGTGGCCACCATCCGCGATGTCACGGAATCATTGTCCGGACAGGCCAATGAGTCGGCACGGGTCAGCCAGTCGCTGAACTCACTGGCCAACCAGCAGCAAAAGTTGATGGATCAGTTCCGCGTCTGACCTGAAGTGGCATGATTGACGGCGGCCCCGGGGCCGCCGTCATTTTCAGCTCCTGCGGGCGGGTAGCCTGATCATCACCGACAAGCCGCCCAGCGCCCCCGTTTCAAGCTGCATTTCCCCACCCCAGACATCCACGATATCTCGCACAATGCCCAGGCCCAATCCATGGCCACTGGTTTGCTCGTCCAGCCGTGTTCCACGGCTGATAACCTGGTCGCGCTCTGTCTCGGGTATGCCCGGCCCATCGTCCTGGACTTCAATCTCATACCCGCCCGCGGTCTGGCGGATATTCAGTTCTACTTGCGAATCCGCCCATTTGCAGGCGTTGTCCAATAGATTGCCGAGCAATTCGAGCATGTCTTCACGGTCCCAAGGCATGTGCAGTCCTGGACTGGTGTTTAGCCTTAACTCCAAATGCCCGCCGTGAATCATGCCAAGGGTCGCCATCAACCCCGGCATTTCGGCGTCGACATCGAATTGAGCGCCCGGCAAGGCATCGCCTGCCAGACGGGCACGATTAAGCTCCCGACTCATACGTTGCTGCATCTGTTCTAACTGATCGCGCAGAGTTTTCTGTATCTGGGGATAAGCATCCAGCCGGCTGTCCTTGGCCAGGCTGATTAATACTGCCAACGGAGTTTTTAACGCGTGCCCCAGGTTGCCCAAGGCATTACGTGAACGCTTCAGATTGTCTTCAGTGTGGGCCAACAGGTGGTTTATCTGAGTGACTAAAGGCTCAAGCTCAAGGGGCACCTGGGCGTCGAGTTTCGAACGTTGTCCGGCCTGTAACTGTGCGATCTGCTTGCGGGCCGTTTCAAGGGGACGCAAAGCCCGATTAACCGTGAGCCGTTGCAGCAGCAAAATAACGATCAGGGCGAACACGCCAATGGCCAACCCTATGCGCTGAACCTGCATGAAGCTTTCGCGTATGGGTGTGTAGTCCTGGGCCACACTGATGGAAACCGCGTGGCCAAAACGCTGATAGTCACTGCGCAAGACCAGCAACATCTGCCCTTCGGGCCCCTCTTGCAACTTGCTGTCCAGGCCCGGATGACTGGGTCGCGGCAATTGAGCATCCCAGAGTGAGCGCGAGCGCCAATGGATGTCACCAAACTGGATGCTGAAGTAATGCCCGGAGAAAGGTCGATGGTAAGCCGGGGATAATCTGCGCTCATCCAGCTGCAAACCCTGGGGGCCCCGGCTCAAGGCAAGCAACAGGTTCTCGCTCTCGTTCTGTAGCCCCGACTCCAGATAGCGCTGAAGACCATTTTCAAATAGCCAGAGACTGACCTGACCGACCACCAGACCGGCAATCAACAGGACACTGATCAGACCCAGGCTCAAACGCTGCTGAATGGACTTCACTGGATGCCGGTACCAAAGATGTAGCCCTGCCCGCGACGAGTTTCGATCACTGTACGGCCCAGTTTTCGGCGCAGATGGTTCACATGAACCTCCAGCACATTGGAGTCGCGCTCGGTCTCGCCATCATAGAGGTGCTCAGCCAGGTGGCTTTTGGACAGAATCTGTTGAGGATGCAGCATGAAGTAACGCAAAAGACGAAACTCGGCGGCGGTGAGCTGTATTTCAGCCCCCTCATTGATGACACATTGGCGCGACTCATCGAGTTGCAGTCCCGCGGATTTCAATAGCGGTTGATTCGACTGGCCATGGGATCGCCGTAATAACGCCTGCACCCGCAGTTGCAGCTCTTCTGGATGAAAAGGCTTGGTTACATAATCATCGGCACCGGCCTTCAGGCCATCAATGCGCTCCGACCAGGAACTGCGGGCGGTCAAAATCAGTACCGGTGTTGTCAGCCCTGTGGCACGCCATTGTTTAAGCACATCCAGACCTGGTAGCCCAGGTAGACCCAGATCGAGAATGATCAGGTCATATGGCTCGCTCTGCCCCTGATGCAAAGCATCACGACCGTCGGCCAGCCAATCGACCGCATAACCCTGGCGAGTCAAGGAGGCCATCAGTTCATCGGCCAAAGGAACGTGATCTTCAACCAGCAACAAACGCATTAATCATCGACCTTATCTTTGAGCAATTGGCCATTACTGGCATTGAGCTTGATCTCTCGCACGACGCCACTTGGCGTTAACAATTCGACCTCATAAATATAAATGCCGTCATCCTCTTCCAGCTCTACCTCCAGCAGCTTTGCCCCTGGATGGCGCTGGAGAGCGCTTTGCAGGAGCTGCTCCAGAGGCAGTATTTTACCTTGCTCACGTAAACGTAATGCTTCGTCCTGCCCCAAATCCCGCGCCAGGGTCAAAGAACAAAACGCACCAAGCATCAACGCTACAACCGTGCCCACTCGCACATGTGCTCTCATCGCTAGCCTCAACGGCCTCTCCGGTGTATGTGTGTTTTCCCGCTACAAATGCGTAAACCATAGCGTTGCAGGCTTAACTGAAGCTGAATTGCTCACTCCGCTGGATAGGTGGCAGAGCGCTATACTCGCTCATGTCGAGTTAACTGTTAAACTGGCGGCCTGCATTCATCGCCCAGGCGATAGCCACCTTTTCAAGAGCTATAAACACTGTGGAAATTTTCAAAGAGTTTACCTTCGAATCTGCGCACCGCCTGCCTTTCGTTCCGCAAGGGCATAAATGCGGTCGTTTACATGGCCACTCGTTCAAGGTTGCAATTCACTTGAGCGGTGATATTGACCCCGCAACAGGCTGGATTCGCGATTTCTCGGAAATCAAGGCTATTTTCAAGCCGCTTTATGAGCAACTTGATCATAACTATTTGAATGATATTCCCGGTCTGGAAAACCCGACCAGTGAAGTATTAGCCAAATGGATCTGGCAACAGCTGAAACCTTTGCTTCCTGAACTGTCAGCGATTCGAATCCATGAAACCTGCACCAGTGGCTGTATTTATTACGGTGACTAAAAAGTTCGCATAAAAAAACCACCTTTATTGGTGGTTTTTTTATATTTGAAATTTGGCGGACTGCACTGACCCGGGAAAAATCCCTGTAGCACTGTCGAAACAGGCTTTTCTCGGCACAAAAACAAACCCCCTGTCTGCGTGAGCAGACAGGGGGTTTGGAATTTAATCTTGACGATGACCTACTCTCACATGGGGAAACCCCACACTACCATCGGCGATGCATCGTTTCAC
>NZ_SCFG01000026.1:0-52171 GCF_022496645.1 Pseudomonas sp. TMW22089 | reverse complement strand
TCTTTTCGGTCACTTGTTTGACCGCCTGGATTTTGAATTCTTCGGGATATCGCTGGTTGCTCATGGCACCTCCTAATGGGCCTCATTTTAAGGCTTGGAGGTGTCTACGAAACTAGGGGCGATTCATTAAGCCTTTTCGGCTGTACATCTTTCAAGCGGCCGGAAGCACGCACTGCAAGTAGCAGCCGAATACTTGGTACATTCCAAGAAAGCCAGATTGAACAAATAATCGCCACGATTCGATCTTCCCCATGTCAACCTAATTAGCCAATCATTCCATCGATGCAACCGGCATGTCCAGGCACGATCAGGCACTGATCAAAGTGACTGATAGAGGCCGGAAAATGCACCAAAAAATCATAACGTCCATCGTCGGTAAAACGCCGCTAGCGACAACTCCCCTGCACAGAACGACCGTTTCACCCGCTCGAAAACTCCGTCGGCAGGCGGCCTATGGTGCCAAAATTGCCGTAGTCGCCTTTTTCGGATTGGCAATATACATCGCCCCACCACCGGCTTACGCCATCTATTGCTCGAACTGCTCGACGCTCTATCAGCAGATGTTCGAGTACGTCGAGGCCGTTAATACCGCCTTGAACACCGCCGAGACATTACAGACGCAGATTCAGCAGTATCAGAACATGGTCACTCAGGGCACCGGCTTGCCCAGCTCAATGTTCGGCAGCATCGCGGCCGATCTTAAAAACGTTGCAAACATCTACAACCGCTCGCAGTCCCTAGGCCGCCAGATCCAGAATATGGACTCGCAGTTCAACACCGTGTTTCCTGGTTTTCAGTCCTATCTAAATCAAGCTGCAAACTCGGCGGAAGTACCGGCGCGTGAGCGCTATCAGAAGTGGTCAGAGCAAAACCACGACAGCGTAAAAGCGGCCCTAAAAGCGGCCAACCTAAACACCAGCACTTTCGAGTCTGAGGATACCCAGCTCGATCACATGGTTGCTCGCTCACAGTCGGCCGTGGGCCGGATGCAAGCTATTCAGGCTGGCAACGAGATAGCCTCTCGAAACGTGCAGCAGTTGCAAAAACTGCGCGATCTACTGGCCACGCAAATAAACATGCAAGGCAACTATATGGCTCAACAGGGCGACCGAAAGGCTGCTAGCGAAGCCGCCGAGCAAAAGTTTGAGGCTCGTAAAAACAACTGGGGGCCCTCCGAGGATTTCTAACCATGTTCATATCCAAAAATCTGATCGCTGGGCTATGCATCGTCTCTGCTCTTAGTGGTGCTGTTCTGTCCGGATTCATTGTTTCTATCCACACCGATTGCGGGGCTGTTGAGCGTTCGATGCAATCACACACGGATAAAAACTTTGAAGCACGGAAAAACAACTGGGGCCCGCCTGAGGATTTCTAACTATGCAACGCTCAATATTTATAGCACTCGCTAGTGCAATACTCTTGCTTTCGGCCAGTAGCGCGATGGCAGCAGGAGACGTAACTCAAAGCAATGAAATGAACGGGCTTTTGAGGCTGCTCTATCAAGCAGCAAGTGAATGGTCAGCACGGCTACAGGGTTATGCACTCAAACTACTGGCATCTCTCGCTCTCATCCAATTGGTTTGGACGTTCATGCCTTTAGTGATGAAACAAGCCGACTTAGGGGAAGTTTTCGGCGAGCTGATCCGCTTCTTTATGGTCATTGGCTTTTTCTATGCGGTCATTGAGCATTCCGTGCCATGGGCGACTGCGGTAGTGGACAGTTTCCGAGAAGCCGCGGGCACGGCTAGCGGTTTGGGCCGTGCGCTTCAGCCAGGTGATATGTTCGCGGTGGCTGTCAACTTCTCACGCACCATCGTAGAAGGCATTTCACTTTTCTCTCCGGGTAAAGCAATTCTTATCGCGCTTGTTGGTTGCTTGGTTTTACTGTGCTTCGCCTTTATTGCGGCATTCATGTTTGTGACGCTTGTAGAGTCGTACGTCATCATTAATGCCTCCGTACTGTTCTTCGGTTTCGGTGGTTCGCAATGGACACGCGATTTTGCAATTGCACCACTCCGCTTCGTTGTTGCAGTAGGTGCCAAGTTGTTCGTCTTAACCTTGATCGTAGGAATTATTGTCACGTCGGCTAAGTCCTGGTTAACGGCTTATACCAATGACGAAGCATCTCTGATGACATTGGCAGGTTTGGCTTTGGTATGCGCTTACCTGACCAAGACTATTCCCGAACTGATTGGCGGGATGATCAGCGGCACGTCAATGGGTGGAGGTTCGGCCATCGGTGGAATGGCAGCGGCTGGCGCTGCCGGTGCTGCTGCCGCAGTTGCCACCATCGCCACGGCCGGTGCCGCTGCGCCCGCCGCCGCTGGTGCGCTTGGCGCTGCCGGTGGTGGTGGTGCAAGTGCCGCAGGGGCGGCTGGTAGCGGAGGATTGGCTGGCTCTATTAACTCCAGCTTTGCCGGTGCGGCAAACTCCGGCATCGGTGCAGCGGCTTCAATGGGCAACGCCGCGTCCTCTGGAGTGGGTGCCAGCACTGGTGGCGGTGCAGCCATCAAAGTCTCTACATCAGCAGGGTCGAGCGTAGGTGGCAGTACAGCTAAAGCGACGCCCAGCCCTGCCCAGCCACCTAACAGCGGCGTGCAGCAGGCCGCCAAGCAGGCTGGAAAGGTAGTGCAAGACAACGACGACAAAGACAAACAACAAGAGACTCCAAAAAGGGGTAGTGAAGTGTCGGGAAATCCCTTTTTTCAAGCGGCTAATGAAGGTGCGAAGGTGCTCGGGGTGATGGCTTCATTGGCTGTACCGGGCATGGAGAACGCGCACGGCCTATCCCTTGGTGCTGGATCAACCCCACCTTCAAATAGCGAGGCCAATTCGGCCGCTCCAAACAGCGGCGGAGAGTTAGCCGCTGATTCCGAGCTGGGGGATTCCAACGTGATCCGTCCTGCCTCAGACGCAAGCTCTACTAATGGTCGCTTATCCTCGCTGAGTGTGCCGGGTACGGCCTCAAACGACGAAAAAACGGAGAAATAGTCATGATGGGCTTTCTGATGTTCGCTGGATTCGTAGTATTCGCCTTTACGTTCGCCATTGGCATGTGGGCACTAGGCCGGTGGCTGCGACGCAAAGGTTACGGGCCGCAGCTAGATAAGCTGGATCGGCAGTACACGGCGTTGCAGCTTCGCGTTAGCCCGCTCGCAATGTCCGCTTCATATCGCATGTTTGTCGGGACAAAGGCTCTAAATCGCCTACCTTTGCTGGGCAGCAAGACTAACGCGAACTTGAACCAGCAAGTTTTGATAGCCATCCAGGCCGCGCAGCAATCACAGCAGCACGAACACCCTGCCAATCGCTAATCACTACTCTGCCCACAGACAACCCCGCCCAAGTGCGGGGTTTTGTTTGCTTACTGTAGATTAAGCAAGCGTCTGCGTTTTTTCTGTCGTCGAGGGCGGTAGAGCAACCTCTTACGGATCGTAATTTCGGCACGATTCGTGAGATAAGTAGACCGAATTTTGTGAAAGGACGCTCAAGATCAATGCTTTCGTACATTGCCACTTACCTGCTTTTCGCCTGCATGCTCGCGGTCCTGGACCGTTTCAGTGATCGCCCATTGTTCATCCGGACTCACCTCAAGCATTTGCCATGGAAGCTTAACTACAACTTCAGATGGTGGAGAACCCAAGAGTAATGTGCGGCAATGATCCAGTTATCAATTGCCGGGCTGTTCTTCCTCTTGTTTTGGAACGCTCTCGGAGGGGCAAAGGGTACCCTTGTAGCGCAAGGTCTGTTTTTATTGATTTGCATGAGCTCGTCTGTACTTTCTATAAAGCAGTTTCAGTTGATAAAAAGATTTAAGGCTCACGTGTGGTGGATGACAGGCCTAGCAGCCTTGGGAACAGTTGCACTGAGCATCATAGCAAGTGCGTATGCAGATTCATTGATAGTCAACTGGACCCGCATCGATGCCGCACAGTTTCCTCTTGCCCAAAAGGCGTTATCCGCCTTAATCCTTATAGCGCTATGGGGTTACGTCGCGACCGTCCTGATCAGCTTAAGCGTAGGGATTGTTGCTTTTTCAATGACCGTGACACACCCCGCTTTCATGCTGGAAACCAAGAAAAAGCACTTGAAGTTCAAAAGTTGGGACCAGTACAAGCCCGGTTTGGAGCAACGAAGACATTCCAGGCTGCTGGTGACCGTTTGGAGCGGGGCAGCTTTTACTGTGGCCATCCTGTTGAATTCTTGGGTATCTATCCTGGGGCACGCAGAAGAAGGCCTCCAGGACGTAATGATCTTTGCCTCATTTCACCTCCATCCTGAAGACTGTGGAGTTCAGGGTAAAACAGCAGACACCTGGGCTGCCCTTGTCGCCGAAGGTCGAACAGTGATCGCGACACCTGCCGCTAACGGTTACTCGTACGAAACCATGGGGTGCAAAATACAGGCCGTAAAGCTCGCTAATGCAGTACAGGAGCATTGACGAAGCTTCACCACGAAGGGGTTATCGAACTGGGCGTGCTGAGCGGGAGCACGAAGCTACACATGCGTCTAGCGAAACCTGGAGCCCCTCTACGTTAGTAATACGCACGTACTTTGAACACCTTTCAGTCCCCCACTACGACGCCTAAATTCCCTCTGGATCAGAGCTGACGGATTCCCCTCAACCGCACTGGGGCTTCGCCATTAGTAATACGGACGGACTTGTCTCACTGTATTTCCCCCTCGGTACCCGTTGCTTTAAAATGTAATGCGCATGCACCTGTCTCAACCGGTGGAACGGCTGGCTTACCAGCGCGATACCAGCTCGCACGGCTCATTCCAAGGAACTCCCAAGGCTTCCGGCGGCTCAATGAGGCGTTTTCATAGCTCTGACGGTCTGTGGCGCCGGCAGCGCGCCTACGGATCTCGTGGCGCTTCCTATCACGCTCTCGGGCCATCTCCGAGCTGATAATAGTCTTGAGTTGCCATTGCTCATCTGTAGTGATCCCAAACAGGTTAATGAGGGTGTCGTTCTTGGGGGTGTATAGCGGTGGATAGTCCTTACCTCCGAAACTGACCCTTTCCCCCGACTCGTAGGCTTTGGCTTTGCTGAACAACGTCATCAGCTCTTTAGATCGGCTATTCCATTGTGGATCTAGCTCGCGAGCCAGCGCTGAGGCTTCGTGATACATCTGCTTGCTGTTGGTCGCGCCGGAAAGTAGCAGGAAGTTCAAGCGCCAAAACAGGTGTTGCATCCGGCAGCCTTCGTTGACACCGCCGCGCAGCTCGGCGAGCTTGCGCAGGTCTTCGAGCCGGTCCCACGCAAGCTGGCGGCCGGAAAATCCGCGGAGATTGTGAGCTTTACCGCCAGGCACCAAAAGGAAGGGCTTAGGCTTGGGTTTGACCCGCTCGGCCTGTTCCTGCCGCTGCTGCTCTATTGCCCAGCGGGCAGTTGGTAGCAGGGCCTCGGCCAGATACTCGAAGTTATAGCGGACCGGCTGGTCATCAGTGTCGTTCGTGACGTGAACAACGCGACAGACTTCGCCACTCTTGCTGTTGACTGTCTGGATGGTTCGCAGAACTCGGCTTGCGTCTTTGGCCATCGGATCGGCACCGACGTGTGCGAGGCGATCCACTAGGTAGCGTTGGCACGCATTCCAGCGGGGCAATCCCTGACGCGGGATAGTACCGTCGAGTAGCCATTTCGCTTGGATACCCCGGCCGCTGTAAATCAGTACGGACGGTGCTGGCAATCCTTCTTCAGTGCAGAAATACAGCACCGACATCGCCAGTTGGTCAGGCGTGCGACCGGCGAGAGCCGGTACGCGGTAGGTATCAAGATCGGTGAACAACAGCCCCAACCGGGCAAGGTTCACGACACGCCGGTTGGGCCGGATGAACTCTGCCTGTGACATCCATGTGTCGCGGGTTTTATCCACCAAATTGAGAATTGCGGGCATGTCCGCTAACCGGTGGGAGGACTGGCGTTTTTCGCCACGTACGTCAACCAACAGCGAGAAAAATCCGCTCCTATTGCTGTCGTGGTACATCTGCGCCTCGTCCTGAGAACTGAACAGCGCAAGCTGTGAACATTGGTGTCGACCGCAAGCAGTTCTAGCATGCTGCTGCGACATGGGCCCTGCGTCGGGCCCGATCTGCACCGCTCAGGCTCCAACTCCGGGCCTGGGCGCTGGGCCGGAATCTTTACATGCGTCAATCCATTCTTCGACTTCAGCCAAATCCCAGACGACTTTGCGACTGCTGATCGCAATGCGGCGTGGGAACTTACCTTTGATTTCAAAGTTGTAGATCGTCCGCTCACACAGCGGGATCATCGCTAGTAGCGTCTTTTTATCGATAAGCGTTCTGTTGGTTGATACCTGCATACCCTTGCCTCAATCAGTCACATTGAATGTGTGCCTGATCGTGCCCGGACGTGCCACTTGCTTCGACGAGATGATTGGCTAAAATGGTTGACATGAAAAATAGATCAGCAATCGCCATCTGCAAGGGATGTGACCCAAACGTCGCAGATGCTATTCGACGGTTTCGGGATTGCTGGGAGCCGTACTCTGCAGCATCGAAGCGATACCCTATCGCCCGACTGGTAGAAGAACTTATCGACCCAGCCGTAGCTACGTATACGGCAACGCTCCCCCCGCTTCATCGGGGGCACATACCGGGAGCCGGCTCAGGCGTAGCCTTCAGCAAAATCATGCGATTGGTAGGTATTGAGGCCATGCTCCGCGTACAACGCCAATTGCTGAGAGCTTTTGTCTTAACAGAAGACAATCAGTCCAAAGGAGACCGACGATATACCGCTACACTCGAAACGTTGATAGAGCTGGTATGGGCATGCAAACGCAAGCAACCGGCGAATAGAAAAGTTCGTGGCGGCGGTGTGAATGGTCAACGCTCAAGAGGTTTTTGTAGATTTTGCGGCGCCCTTGCGGAGCTGACTTCATTCGCCGAATCGGCAAATGCAGAGGGCAAACGCGGGATGGATGAAGATTTACGCATGAGCAAAATGCGAGGAATAGATGAAGAGTTACGCCTGAGCAATCTGTACTGCGAGGCCCATCGCCCCAAATTGCCGGATAAAACGTGGAATCCCGCGTACAGAAAGGCGAAACGATCTATAGCACAATTCGACCTCGAATTAGCCAGAGTCAGCCGACAATGCGCCTCGCGAGGTACTCCGCAAGCGAAATCAGGTGACGAGCTGGTTGACAGCTACATACACAACTACATGCTTGGCCAAACGTTAACGCTAGGAGAGGAAGCAGAGTTGCGGGACCTAGCGCGGCTTATGGTGGACTCAAGGTTATCCGACAGAAAAAAACAAATACTCATGCTCCTACGGCTTGGTTTCAATCAATCAGAGATTGCCCGCAGACTGGGTGTCGAACGCCAAGCGGTATCAAAAGCCATTGCCTCAATTCCAGAAATATTTTGCTTGAATCAGCCACAACGATCCCGTTAGTGGTTCGTTTTACTGTCAACCAAAACACACAATCAATAACAGTTCACGCGGCAGAGCCAGACTCTTAAATCAAACCTTCGCCCGTGGTTTTTTTAGCGTCCATTCGTCAATCATATCTGCCCAATCCTGCAACATCGCCCGACGCTGATCGCGGTATTCAGCCTTGTTGTAAACGGCGCGTACGCCCTTCTGCTCGTGTGCAAGGCACTTCTCAATCCAGTCTGAGTTGTAACCCGCCTCATGCAGCAGTGTGCTTGCTGTGCGCCTCAAATCGTGCGGTCCGAACTTGCTCAGCGGCTGCCCTTCTTTCTGCGCAAGCCGGTAGGTCAGCGTCAGCACCTGATTGATCGTCGCGGTGCTCATTGGCAAATCAGAATCGTAACGGGAGGGAAAGACGTAATCTGAACCACCGGCAAAGGTTTTCAACGCAATGAAGAAATCCAAAGCCTGCTGAGATAAGAACACCAAATGGGGGTTGCGGCGCTTCATCCGCTCTTTCGGAATGGTCCACAAGGCTTCGCTGAAATTGATTTCGTTCCATGTCGCGTTGGTCAACTCACTTTTACGAACCATGGTCAGCAACAATAACTTAGCGGCCACCCTCACGGAGGAGGCGGTGCCGATGCGGTCCAGGTACTGATACATCAACGCGATTTCGTCAGGCCCTAAAGCGCGGTCACGTGGCTCGAATTTAGCGATGCTTGCAGAACGGACCAGATCAGCCGGGTTCTCGACCTTCTGGCCACGCTCAATAGCCCATCGGAACACCTGCATCACAATCTCGCGGGAGTGCACGGCCGTAGCTGGAGCTCCACGCTCCACGATTGCATCAGTCAGCGTTCGCAGATCCTCATGATTGATTTCCACCAGTTTCTGATTACCGAATTGGGGCTTTAGCTCGCGCTCGTAAACAGATCGGCGCATGTCACGGGTCGAGTCAGCCATCTGATACCCACGCAGCCACTTCTCAGCCCACGCATCAAACGTCTCTGCTCCTTTGGTGCGTGCCTTGGCACGGGCTTTCTCTTTGGCAGGCGACTTACCCGCCGAAACCATCTTTTTTGCCTCGCCCAGGCGCTCTCTGGCTTCCGCAAGTGTGATGCCACCCACGCCATAACGACCGAACGTGATGGTTTCCTGACGGCCGTTGATTGAGTAATTGTAGCGAAATGAGATGGAGCCGGCAGCAGTGACGGCCACGTACAGCCCGTCGCGGTCGTTCACCTTGTAGAGTTTTTCTTTCGGTTTGAGGTTACGCAGCTTGGTATCGGTCAACATAGCAGTTATGGATTCCATGGAAAAAATACCATGCTCAGAAAAACACTCATGCACCACGTTAAAACCCAATGAAACCGGGGGTGATGAGGAATTTGATACCATGCCCTTCCCTACTAAGGCGACATGGTATCGAGCACTAAGCATGGCATTTAGCTCAGTCAATGCCCCGTACAATGCCACATAAACACGGTGCTTGGCGATGCACAAAGCTGCCAGAATTTGCCAGACCCAAAAAGCCAAAAGCCCGCAATTACGCGGGCTCCAGGGCATTTCTTGCTAGATGGTGCCGGTCAGTGCCGGACGTCCAATCATTCCCACTCAATCGTTGCCGGCGGCTTGCTCGACACGTCGTAAGTAACGCGGGAGATGCCTTCGATTTCGTTGATGATGCGACCGCTGACGGTTTCAAGCAGCTCGTAAGGCAGGTGTGCCCAACGCGCGGTCATGAAGTCGATGGTTTCAACGGCACGCAGGGCTACAACCCAGGCGTAACGACGGCCATCACCTACCACGCCAACCGATTTCACCGGCTGGAACACCACGAATGCCTGGCTGACTTTGTGATACCAGTCGGCCTTGCGCAGCTCTTCGATGAAGATGTGGTCAGCACGACGCAGAATGTCGGCGTATTCCTTCTTCACTTCACCCAGGATGCGCACGCCCAGACCCGGGCCCGGGAACGGGTGACGGTAGACCATGTCGTACGGCAGGCCGAGTTCCAGACCCAGACGGCGGACTTCGTCCTTGAACAGTTCGCGCAGAGGCTCGACCAGTTTGAGGTTCATCTCGTCCGGCAGGCCGCCCACGTTGTGGTGCGACTTGATGACGTGAGCCTTGCCGCTTTTGGCGCCAGCCGACTCGATCACGTCCGGGTAGATGGTGCCCTGGGCCAGGTACTTGATGTTGTCCAGCTTGCAGGATTCGGCATCGAACACGTCGATGAAGGTACGGCCGATGATCTTGCGCTTTTTCTCCGGATCGCTTTCGCCAGCCAGGTTGTTCAGGAACTGGTCCGCCGCGTTGGCGCGGATCACTTTAACGCCCATGTTCTCGGCGAACATGGCCATTACCTGCTCACCTTCGTGCAAACGCAGCAAGCCGTTGTCCACGAATACGCAGGTCAGCTGATCGCCGATCGCCTTGTGCAGCAATGCCGCCACCACCGAAGAGTCAACGCCGCCGGACAGGCCGAGCAATACGTTGTCAGTGCCGACCTGGGCGCGGATGTTGGCGATTGCGTCTTCAGCGATTTTCGACGGCGTCCACAGGGCTTCGCAGCCGCAGATGTCGAGGATAAAGCGCGACAGGATGCGGCCGCCTTGCTTGGTGTGGGTCACTTCCGGGTGGAACTGCACGCCGTAGTAGCCGCGGGCATCGTTGAACATGCCGGCAATCGGGCAGCTCGGGGTGCTGGCCAGAATGTGGAAGTCGGATGGCATTCTGGTGACCTTGTCACCGTGGCTCATCCACACATCCAGACCGAACAGGCCGTCAGCGTCGATGTGGTCTTCAATGCCGTCGAGCAGGCGGCTTTTGCCGACTACGTCTACGCGGGCGTAACCGAACTCGCGCAGCTCGGAACCTTCAACCTTGCCGCCCAGTTGCTCGGCCATGGTCTGCATGCCGTAGCAGATACCGAAAACCGGTACGCCCAGGTCAAACACGGCTTGTGGCGCGCGCGGGCTGTCGGCTTCGTGCACGGATTCCGGGCCACCGGCAAGGATGATGCCTTTAGGTGCGAATTCGCGGATCGCTGCGTCATCCATGTCGAACGGGTGCAGTTCGCAGTAAACGCCGATTTCGCGCACGCGACGGGCGATCAGCTGGGTGTACTGGGAACCGAAGTCCAGAATCAGGATACGGTGAGCGTGAATGTCGAGGGCCATGACAAAATCTCGATTAATTTCAGAAACGACACGGGGCTGAATCAAACAGCCCCGGTGACTTAATTCGTATCGCACCCGGGTTTTGACCCGGATGCGATCACTATCAACTTACGCGATAGTTTGGCGCTTCCTTGGTGATCTGCACGTCGTGGACGTGGGATTCAGCCATACCGGCGCCGGTGATGCGTACAAACTCGGGCTTGGTGCGCATTTGTTCGATGTCGGCACAGCCGGTGTAACCCATCGAAGAACGCAGACCGCCCATCAGTTGGTGTACAATTGCGGTCAAAGAACCTTTGTACGCCACGCGACCTTCGATGCCTTCCGGCACCAGCTTCTCGGCACCCGCAGAGGAGTCCTGGAAGTAACGGTCGGAGGAACCCTGGGATTGCGACATCGCACCCAGCGAACCCATACCGCGGTAGGCCTTGTACGAACGGCCCTGGTACAGCTCGATTTCGCCCGGTGCTTCTTCAGTACCGGCAAACATCGAACCCATCATCACGCAGGATGCACCGGCGACGATGGCCTTGGACAGGTCACCCGAGAAGCGGATGCCGCCGTCGGCGATCAATGGTACACCGCTGCCTTCAAGGGCTGCGGCTACATTGGCAATGGCACTGATTTGCGGCACGCCGACACCGGCAACGATACGGGTGGTGCAGATCGAACCAGGACCGATACCGACCTTGACCGCATCGGCACCGGCTTCAGCCAGGGCCAGGGCAGCAGCGCCAGTGGCGATGTTGCCGCCAATTACCTGTACTTCAGGAAAGGTTTGCTTGACCCAGCGAACACGGTCGATCACGCCTTTGGAGTGGCCGTGCGCGGTGTCGACAACCACTACGTCAACGCCTGCAGCCACGAGGGCGGCAACACGGTCGGCGGTGTCTTTACCGGTTCCCACTGCCGCGCCTACACGCAGACGACCCTGGTCGTCCTTGCTGGCCAGCGGGTAAGCCTTGGCTTTTTCGATGTCGTTGACGGTCATCATGCCTTTAAGGGCAAATTTGTCGTCGACGATCAGTACGCGCTCGATGCGGTGCTTGTGCAACAGCTCGCGGGCTTCGTTCTTGTCGGCGCCTTCCTTGACCGTGACCAGACGCTCTTTAGGCGTCATCACTTCACGAACGGTGGCTTCCAGACGGTTTTCGAAACGCACGTCACGGGACGTCACTATGCCGACCAGGTCGCCATTGTGCAGTACAGGAACGCCGGAGATGTTGTGCAGGCGGGTCAGTTCGAACAGTTCGCGAACAGTGGCATCGGCTTCGATAGTGATGGGTTCTTTAACCACACCGGCTTCGTAGCGCTTCACTTTGCGCACTTCGTGAGCTTGCTGCTCGATGGTCATGTTCTTGTGGATGATGCCGATACCGCCTTCCTGAGCCATGGCGATTGCCAGACGGGCTTCAGTCACGGTGTCCATTGCAGCGGAAACCAGAGGAATATTCAGTTCAATGCCACGGGTCAAACGAGTCTTAAGGCTGACTTCGTTCGGGAGAACCTCGGAATAACCGGGGACGAGAAGGATGTCATCGAATGTGAGTGCTTCTTGGCTGATACGCAGCATCGCTGGGGCTCCCGAGCGGGAAAATGGAAGCGCGTTATTGTACTCAAAACACCTTCATCTCTCAACGGAAACCTTTAGAGAGTTTTGCGCTAAAGGCCATGATTTATTGACTCCCAGGGCAGATTCCAGATGATAGTGCGGCCTTGATTCCTGCAGGAGCCGGCTTGCCGGCGATTCAGACGGCCCGGCGGGCAGAGCCAGCTCAGCGATGCTATCGCTGGCAAGTCAGCTCCCACACCTTCAGAGCTCGACCTTGACCCACGCCACCGGCTGGTCGAGCCAGTCGGCGAATTCGTCGAGGAAGCTCTGTTTGAAGCCCGCCTCGGCCCAGTTGTTGAAAATGAAGCCCAGATTGGAGAATGCGCACGGCTGCAGGAACAGAAAACCGTTGATGTCATCTTCATGGGCGCACAGCGGACAAATGAAGTTGTCGGTTCGGCCCGGCATCCACTCTTCCAGGCTTTCGAACAGCGCTTCACCGACTTCCTTGCGGCATTCGGCACAGCCTGCCTCTTCGAGAAACCCCTTGGCCGGGGTGTAGATGCAGCGCTTGGTGATGATTTCCAGACCATTGACCGGCTGACCGAACGGCAACGCTTCAGGGTGCAGCACCACACTGGCGGCGCCCGGCGCGATGGCGTAGGCCATACGGCTGCCGCCGCGGCCACAGGTGCTCAGCTCTTGCTCAATGATGTTCTTGCGCACCAGCCAGCGCACGATGGCCCGGGCCCGGGGTTCGTGAACCGGCAAGGTGGATATTCTGGGAACGATGATGCTTTGCGAATTCATGGGTACGGCACATGTACGTGAGATGGAAGCAGCACACATAACCTGCGGGAGCCGGGCTAGCCCGCGATGGCACCATCGCGCTCAAGCCATAAACCGGGCAATTTTTTGCATCGCCGGCAAGCCAGCTCCCACAGGAGATAGCGTTTGGTGCGCAGCTTAATGCCTCACCGTGGCAGGTCAAGCACTCAGATAACGCGCAATCAACGCAATCCCGCTGGCCAGTACCAGCCATGTGACCAGCCGCACAAAGGCTTCGCGAGACAATTTGCGGGTCAATCGGCGACCGATCCACAAGCCCAGCGCCATCGCCGGTAACAGACAAGCGGCAAGCAACAGCAGCGCACCATCGGCATAGACGCCAGCAATCACAAACAGGCCCAGGCGCACCATTGTGCTGCAACTGATCAACGCACTTTGCGTTGCCCGCGCAGCATCCTTGGGCAAGCGCGCATTGAGATACAGCGCGTATAGAAAGCCGCCACTGCCAAACAACGCACCAAACAGACCGCCCGTAATACCGGTGGGAATCGCCCAGCCTGCAGCTACCCGACCCGGGCGTACCGTCACTGCCAGGCTATAAATCGCATAGGCGGTAATGAAAATGCCCATCAACAGCAGCAACAGATCTGACTTCAGATTGAGCAAAAACACTACCCCGACCGTGCAGCCCAGCGCCATGCACGGCAACAATCGCAACAATTCGGGGCGGGCTACATCACGTCGCGCGGGTAGCCAGTTGCCAAAGGCCGCGACAAAATCAAGCAGTACCAGCAACGGGATGATTTTCGATAACGGCAGGCACAGGATCAAAATCGGTCCGGCCACCAACGCCGTGCCAAACCCCGCGACTCCGAACACGATATAGGCCAGAGCAATGCCCAGCTCGATCAACACCCACTCGGCACCGGTAAAAGGCAAGTCCATGGCTTTTCATCCTTGTTTTAGTGGCGCGACTTTAACCAGACAGGTGCAGTGATAACAATCCACCCTTATGATGGCGCGCATGATTAAAGATCCTTTTGCACGACTCAACCTCGACCGAGAAGTCCTGACTGTCAGCCAGCTCAATGGCCGGGCGCGGGTCTTGCTCGAAGACGTGTTCAGCAACATCTGGGTAGAGGGCGAAATCTCCAACCTCGCCCGCCCGGCCTCCGGCCATGTTTACTTCACCCTCAAAGACAGCGGCGCCCAAGTGCGCTGTGCACTGTTTCGCAACAACGCAGCCCGGGTGCGCCAGGCACTCAAGGATGGCCTGGCAGTAAAGGTGCGCGGCAAGGTCTCGCTGTTTGAAGGCCGCGGTGATTACCAGTTGATCCTCGATACGGTTGAGCCGGCTGGCGATGGCGCTCTGCGACTGGCCTTCGATGCACTGAAAGAAAAACTCGGCGCCGAAGGCCTGTTCAGTGCCGAGCGCAAGGTGCCCTTGCCGGCTCATCCGCAACGGATCGGAATTATCAGCTCACCTACCGGAGCGGTGATTCGCGACATCATCAGCGTGTTCCGCCGCCGCGCGCCGCAAGTTGAGCTGACCCTGATTCCCACCGCGGTACAGGGCCGAGAAGCCACGGCGCAAATTGTCCGGGCACTCAAGTTAGCCGATGCCCGGGGGTTCGACGCGCTGATCCTGGCCCGTGGCGGCGGCTCGCTGGAAGACCTGTGGTGTTTTAACGAAGAAGCCGTGGCCCGCGCCGTGGATGCCTGTGTCACCCCTATCGTCAGTGCGATCGGGCACGAAACCGATGTTTCGATCAGCGACTTTGTCGCCGACGTGCGCGCGCCAACGCCATCGGCTGCCGCGGAGTTGCTGGCCCCGGACTCCAGCGACCTGCAACGGCGTATCGACAGCCTGCATCGACGTCTGGTGATGCGTATCCGCGACCGCTTGATGCGTGACCGCCTGCGCCTGGATGGTCTGGCCCGCCGCCTGCGCCACCCGGGCGAGCGGCTGCGCCAGCAGGCCCAGCGCCTGGATGACCTGGACATGCGCATGCGCCGCGCCTTTGAGCGCAGCCTCAATACCCGTCGCGAACGCTTGATCCGGCTCGAAACGCGGCTGGCAGCGCAGCATCCAGGCCGGCAACTGGCCCTGTTGCGCCAGCGCCTGGACAGCCTGGCCGAGCGCTTGCAACGGGCCATGGGTGAAGGCCTCAAAAGCCGGCGCCTGCAACTGCAAAGCCAGATCCAGACCTTGCATGTGGTGAGCCCGCTGGCCACCCTGGGCCGGGGTTACAGCATCTTGCTGGATGAACGCGGCAACGCCATCCGCAGCGCCACACAAACCCGTCCCGGCCAGCGCTTGCAGGCCAGGCTGGGCGAAGGCCAGTTGCTTGTACGCGTGGAGGACAACCACCTCACGCCTGTCACCCTTTCATTACTGGATTGATCGATGCCGCGTTTTCTCTCTGCACTATTGCTGCTGTGTCTGACCTGTAACGCTCACGCAGCCGACAGCTACATCACCCGCTTGCTGAACAAGCCGGTACCGGGCGGAGTTGCCGTCATTGAACTGGGCACCGGCGCCCAGCCCCCCAAGGCCAGCTATCAAGGCAAGCCGGTGCTGGTGGTCAAGGAGCAAGACACATGGCGAGCGATCGTCGGTATCCCCTTGACCGTAAAGCCCGGCCCCCAGCAGATCAGCTCCGCCGGACGTGACCTGAGTTTCACGGTCGGCAGCAAGAAATACCCTGAACAGCGCATTACCCTGAAGAACAAGCGCCAGGTCAATCCGAACCCGGATGACATCAAGCGTATCGACAACGAACTGGCAGTGCAGCTCAAGGCGTACCGCACGTTCAGCCCCAATACTCCGAGCAACCTGTTGCTGGACAAACCGGTCAACGGGCCGCTGTCGAGCAAGTTCGGCGTGCGTCGCTTCTTCAACGGCGAAGAACGCAATCCCCATGCGGGACTGGACTTCGCTGTGCCCGCAGGCACCCCGATCAAGACCCCTGCCGCTGGCAAAGTGATTCTGATCGGCAATTACTTCTTCAACGGCAACACCGTCTTTGTTGACCATGGCCAGGGGTTTATCAGCATGTTCTGCCATATGTCGAAGATCGACACCAAGGTGGGCCAGCAATTGGCACGGGGTGATGTGGTGGGCAAAGTGGGCTCGACCGGACGCGCTACCGGTCCGCACATGCACTGGAATGTCAGCCTGAACGATGCCCGGGTCGATCCGGCGATTTTCATTGGTGCGTTCCAACCCTGATCCGGCCCTTGCAAGAGGCGGCTGCTCGCAGCATCAGACGCCTTACAGTCGCCAACCCGCGCAATAATAATTACCACAGCGATAAGTAACCGCAATAAATGCTCGAATATTGACCATATTCGAGCAGTTCTCTCAATGTTTTTTCGTCGCTTGCCATCTTCCAGCCCAATGGTTAGGGTTGAAGTCATGAAAACCTCTCACACCCTCATTCTGCTTCGTCAACACCGCAGCCTTTGCCTCGTCAGCGCACGACTGCAAAGCTAATCGCGGTGCCTCGCCCTTGTGCTTTGTATTTCTTCGGCTGGCCGCCTCTTGATAGTCGGCAAGCAAAATAAGGATTGCCTGATGACCATGCTCAAAGACCCTTCTTCCAAGTACCGCGCCTTCCCGGTCATTGATTTGCCTGACCGTACCTGGCCATCGAAAACCATCACCAGCGCGCCAATCTGGTGCAGCTCCGACCTGCGCGACGGCAACCAGTCGCTGATCGAGCCGATGGATGCGGTAAAGAAGCTGCGCTTCTGGAAGACCCTGGTCAGTGTTGGCGTTAAAGAGATTGAGGCTTCGTTCCCGGCCGCATCCCAGACCGACTTCGACTTCGTGCGCAGCTTGATCGAAGACGGCCACATCCCGGACGACACCACTATTCAGGTGCTGACCCAGGGCCGTGAAGACTTGATTGCCCGCACCTTTGAATCCCTGCGCGGGGCGAAAAAGGCCATCGTTCATTTGTACAACGCGACTTGCCCGGCGTTCCGCCGCATCGTGTTCAACCAGGACAAGGAAGGCATCAAAGAGATCGCCGTCAGCGCTGCCAAGCTGTTCGTCAAATATGCCGCTCAGCAGCCTGAAACCCACTGGACGTTCGAGTACTCGCCCGAAACCTTCAGCGCCACCGAACTGGAGTTCGCCAAGGAAGTCTGTGACGCAGTGATCGAGGTCTGGAACCCGACGCCCGAGCACAAGATGATCCTCAACTTGCCTGCCACCGTTGAGTGCGCCACTCCGAACATCTATGCCGACCAGATCGAATGGTTCGGCCGTCATATCAATCGCCGTGACAGCGTGCTGATCAGCCTGCACACCCACAATGACCGCGGCACCGGCGTTGCCGCTACCGAGCTGGGCTTGATGGCCGGGGCTGATCGGGTTGAAGGCTGCCTGTTCGGCAATGGCGAACGTACCGGTAACGTCGACCTGGTGACTGTGGCCCTGAACATGTACACCCAGGGTCTGAACCCCGGGCTGGACTTCTCGGACATCGATGGCGTGCGCAAGGTCGTCGAAGAGTGCAACCAGATCCCGGTCCACCCGCGTCACCCCTATGTGGGCGATCTGGTGCACACCGCGTTCTCCGGCTCGCACCAGGATGCGATTCGCAAAGGCTTCTCTCAGCAAAAACCGGATGCCTTGTGGGAAGTTCCATACCTGCCGATCGATCCGGCTGACATTGGCCGCAGCTACGAAGCCGTGATCCGGGTTAACAGCCAGTCAGGCAAAGGCGGTATTGCTTACCTGCTGGAGCAGGAATACGGCATCAGCTTGCCGCGCCGGATGCAGATCGAGTTCAGCCAGGTGGTTCAGCGCGAAACCGACCGCCTGGGTCTGGAGATGACTGCCCAGCAGATCCACAGCTTGTTGCACAGCGAATATCTGCAGGCCAACACCCCTTACGCACTGGTCAGCCACAAGCTGCAGGAAGAGAACGGCCATAGCGCGGTAGAAGTTGAAATCTCTGCCAAGGGCGCTGGCGAGACCAACCTGCGCTGGAGCGGCAAAGGCAACGGCGCGCTGGAAGCGCTGGTGGCAGGGCTGCCGGTGAAAGCCGAGATCATGGACTACAACGAGCACGCTATCGGCGCTGGTACCAATGCCAAGGCAGCGGCCTATATCGAGTTGCGAGTCAATGGTGAGCGTGCCGTGCACGGTGTGGGCATTGATGAAAACATCACCACCGCCAGCTTCAAGGCCCTGTTCAGCGCCCTGAACCGCTCGCTGAGTGAAGCAGAAGCCAAGGCTGCTTAAAGCCGCCGGCCTGAAACGCAAAAGCCCCCAAGGTGTAAAGACCTTGGGGGCTTTTTTGTGCCGGATGTTCAACCTTCTACAGGAGCGAGCTTTTCCATGCGCAGAGCTCGCTCCTGCAGGTGCCGTTTAGTGCAGGTCGAAGGTATCCGCATCCAGATAGGCCGGGAAGCGCTCGCGGTAGGCCGCCAGCTCACCCGCCGTCAGGCATACCTGAAATACCCCGTCCGCTTCGCCGGCACTGAGCAGCGACTCGCCCTGAAAGTCAAAGACATGGCTGTCACCGGTATAAACCATGCCCTTGCCGTCTGTCCCCACCCGGTTAACCGCCGCCACATAACACAGGTTCTCGATGGCACGCGCTGGCAGTAACCGGTTCCAGTGCAGCCGTCGCGCACCCGGCCAACTGGCTGTATACAGCAGCAGATCGGTATCGTGGGGGTCGCAACTCCACACCGGAAAGCGCAGGTCGTAACAAATCAGCGGGCGAACACGCCAGCCCTTCACTTCGAATTGAACCTGACGCTCACCCGGCGTGAAGTGCTCGTGCTCACCGGCCATGCGAAACAAGTGACGCTTGTCGTAGTGCAGCACCTCGCCATCCGGGCGTGCCCACAACAGCCGATTGCGATGGCTGCCGTCAGCGGCCCGCACAATCACGCTGCCTGTGACCACCGCATCGAGATCCTTGGCCCGGGCCTGCAACCACTTGCTGGTGGGACCGTGCTCGGGCTCCGCCAGGGTTTTGGACTCCATGCTGAAGCCGGTTGTGAACATTTCGGGCAAGACCACCAGGTCTGCCCCCCGCGCCTGTTCGAGCAACTCGTCAAAGTGCGCAAAATTGGCCTCGCGATCGTGCCAGGCCAATGTGGTCTGCACCAGGGCAACGGTTAAATCGGGTAACCCACTTAGATCACGCATAGTTTTTCTGCTGCTGCACGCAGCGTCTCCTCGCGTTTGGCAAAACACAGGCGGACCAGACGCTGCCCTGGGGGCGGGGTCTGGTAGAACACCGAAACCGGAATTGACGCCACCCCGTGTTCACGGGTCAGCCATAGGGCCATGTCGACGTCATTGAGGTCCGGACGAATAAGGGAATAGTCCACCAACTGGAAATAGGTCCCGGCCACCGGCTTAAAGGTAAAGCGCGACGGGCTTAACAGATCACAAAACAGGTCGCGCTTTGCCTGGTAAAACGCCGGCAGCTCTTCAACATGCTCGGGGTGGGCCTCCATGAAGTCGGCCAGTGCGTACTGCAAAGGGGTAACTCCGCAGAAGCTGACGTACTGATGGACCTTGCGCAGCTCTGCCGTCAGGGCCGCTGGCGCCACCACGTAGCCAGTTTTCCAGCCGGTGACGTGATAGGTCTTGCCGAAGGAACTGACAACGAAGGCCCGATGGTACAGCTCGGGATGGGACAAAACACTGACATGGGGCACGCCATCGAACACCAGATGCTCATACACCTCATCGCTGATGATGTAGATATCGCGGTCCGCAATCAGCGCAGCCAACTGGTCCAGCTCGGCCCGGCTGATCAGGGCGCCGCTAGGATTATGCGGGCTGTTGAGGATGATCATGCGAGTGCGGGGCGTCAGTGCGTCTTCGAGCTTCTGCCAGTCGATGGAGAAATCAGCCAGCCCCAGTTGCACATGCACACAACGGCCACCGGCCAGCTCGACAGAAGGCTCGTAGCTGTCGTAGCACGGGTCAAACACAATGACCTCGTCACCGGGGTGAATCACCGCCTGAATCGCACAGAAGATGGCCTGGGTGGCACCGGGGGTGATGGTTACCTCGCTGTCGGCATCGACTTGCACAGCGTAACTACGGGCAATTTTCGCCGCGACCTGCACCCGCAAGGCAGGCAAGCCGGTCATGGGCGAGTATTGATTGTGGCCACTGGCGATGTGATGTCCCACCGCATCGCGCAAGGCTTGCGGGCCATCGAAGTCAGGAAACCCCTGAGACAGGTTGAGCGCGCCGGTTTCAGTCGCGAGCTGCGACATGCGCGTGAAAATAGTGGTGCCGACATTCGGCAACTTGCTGGTAATCATGGCCGTTCCCTGTGATGTTCCCGGCTCTGACTACGGCACAGGACCGATCGAGGATAGCCCAAACCCCAGACACGAAAAAGGGCCGATCAAGGCCCTTTTTCGTTGCGACAAGAGGTTGCGGATCAGCGCTTGTCTTTGCGCTTCTTCTCGGCTTTCTTGTGGTGCGACATCATGCGGCGCTTCTTGTTGACCTGACGGTCGGTCAGCGAGTTCTTGTTGGCTTCGTACGGATTCTCGCCACCTTTGAACTCGATGCGGATCGGCGTACCGACCAGCTTCAAGACACGACGGTAGGTGTTTTCGAGATAACGGACGTAAGACTTTGGAACCTTCTCGACCTGGTTACCGTGGATCACAATAATCGGCGGGTTGGCACCACCCAGGTGGGCATAGCGCAACTTGATCCGGCGGTTGTTGACCATCGGCGGCGCGTGCTCGCCAACTGCGTCTTCCAGGATCTGGGTCAGACGGTTGGTCGGCCAGCGTGTAACCGCTGACTTGAAGGAGTTCTGCACCGACTGGTACAGGTTACCTACGCCCGTGCCGTGCAGCGCCGAGATGAAGTGGATGTCGGCGAAGTCGACAAAGAACAGGCGACGGGTCAGTTCGACCTTGACGAACTCGCGCTCGCTCGGCGTCATGCCGTCCCACTTGTTGATCGCGATGACCAGAGCCCGACCGGCCTCCAGCGCAAAGCCCAACAGGTTGAGGTCGTGGTCGACCACGCCTTCGCGGGCATCCATCACAAAGATCACCACGTTGGCGTCTTTGATGGCCTGCAGGGTTTTGACCACGGAGAATTTTTCTACTTCTTCGTGGATCTTGCCGCGCTTGCGCACACCCGCGGTGTCGATCAGCGTGTACTTCTCGTCGTTACGCTCGAACGGGATGTAGATACTGTCGCGCGTGGTGCCCGGCTCGTCATAAACGATAACCCGGTCTTCACCCAGCATGCGGTTGACCAGCGTTGATTTACCAACGTTAGGCCGACCGATGATGGCGATCTTGATCCCGTCTTTTTCGCTCGGGCCCGGGATGCGCTTGGCTTCCTGACCTTCAAGAACGACTTCGGCTTCGCCTTCTTCTTCCTCTTCCGGATCTTTCGGGAAGTCGCTCAGGGCGATTTCCAGCATCTGGGTGATACCACGACCATGGGCACCGGCGATCGGAATCGCATGGCCCATACCCAAGGGGGCAAATTCTGCACGCGCCAATTCAGGATCGATGTTGTCGACCTTGTTGGCGACAACATACGAGCGTTTGTTACGTTTGCGAAGGTGTTCGCCAATCATCTGGTCAGCGGCTGTGAAACCCGCTTTTGCATCTACCAGGAACAGAACGACGTCAGCTTCTTCGATAGCCAGCAGCGACTGCTCGGCCATCTTTTCGTCCATACCGTGCTCGTCACCGGAGATACCGCCGGTGTCGACCAGAATGTAGGAACGCCCTTGCCACTTGGCCTCACCGTATTGGCGATCACGGGTCAGACCGGACAAGTCGCCGACGATGGCGTCGCGAGTCCTGGTCAGGCGGTTGAACAAGGTGGACTTGCCGACGTTAGGTCGGCCCACCAGGGCGATTACGGGAACCATGCGGCTCTCCACTTCGTTATTTCAGAAAATACAAAAGCCGCTGCAAGGCAGCGGCCAGAGTTCGGAACAGCACAAATGTGCCGCAAGCCTTGCCAGGGCAAGGCTGCCTGAGACCCTAGAGCCTCAAGCATAGACGCCTTAGCGAATGGTCAGGGCTTCCAGTTTGCCGCTGTTACCAAACACGTAAATCATGTCACCGACCACCAGCGGACGCGCCCGAAGACCATCACTGTCTATGCGGGTACGGCCCACGAAACGACCATCGACCTGGCTTAGCAGGTGCAGATAGCCTTCCATGTCACCGACTGCCACATAGCTGGAGAAGACTTCCGGAGCCGACAATTGACGGCGGGCCAGAGCGTCGTTGCTCCATAGTGCAGTGGTCGAACGTTCATCGATGGCTTCAACAGTACCGGACGCCAGACTGACGTAGACGTTACCAAAACCTTGTGCGACACCTGCATAACTGGAAGCATCACGCTGCCAGAGCACGCGGCCGGATTCCATCTCCAGTGCTGCCATGCGGCCCTGGTAGCTGGCAACATACAGCGTGCCACCGGACAGCAGCAGACCACCGTCGATATCGACGATACGCTCGAGTTCCGAACGGCCTTGCGGGATGGCAACACGTTGCTCCCACACCGGCACGCCGTTTCGAGTATCAAGGGCAACGATTTTACCGGTCGAAAGACCGGCAATTGCCAGGTGGTTGGTTACCAGCGGTGCACCGGTACCACGCAAGGTCAGAACACCCGGCGTGCTGTCGTAGATCCAGCGCTGGTCACCGGTTGAAGCATCCAGACCTACCAGATGGTCGTCCTGGGTTTGCACCACGACGATGTCACCGTTGGTCTGTGGTGGAGCAAGCACTTCGCTGTTAACACGAGAGCGCCATTTTTCTTCACCCGTGCTGGCGTCCAGGGCTACTACGTCACCTTGCAAGGTACCGAGCATCACCAGGCCATAGCCAACACCTACGGCGCCAGAAACAGGCAGTTCGAGGTCTTTCTTCCACTGAACGTCGCCGTTCATGCGGTCCAAGGACATCACTACACCGGTCACGTCAGCCGCGTAGATGGTATTACCTTCAACAGCCGGAACCAGCATGTTGTAGGTCTTACCCTGACCGTCACCGATCGAGCGATCCCACTGCTTTTGCAGAACGACTTCTTCTTTGAAGTCAGTCAGCTCGGCTGGCGGAAGTTCTTTTTTGCTGTTGCTGCTGCAACCCGCGGCCAAAATGACCAGAGCCAGCAATGCCGCATGTTTCCAACGCATCACTTCACGCATCTCCTTTGGCCAGGTCGTCGAGCTTGATTTGTAAGCCACCGACAGCCGCTTCATCGGAGAGCGCTGCTTTGGCTTTTTCGTAGGCGCTGCGTGCGTCGTCAGTGCGACCCTGCTGAACCAGCAAGTCGCCCTTCAGCTCTTCACGGCTGGCCAGGAATGCCTTGTCGGAATCGACTTCGAGCAACTTCAGGGCATCGTCAACTTTGCCCTGGGCTGCCAGAACCTGAGCCAGACGCTGACGCGCCACTTCACCCAGGGTCGAATTCGCCGGTTTGTCGACAATGATTTTCAGCTCGGTGGCGGCGTCATCAAGCTTGCCGTTGTCCACTGCAACCTTGGCTACAAAAAGACCGCCAAACTGTGCGTAGGCCGTACCTGCGTATTCGTTTTTCAACTTGCTGGCCAGATCCGCCACACGGGCCACATCGGGCTGACCGTCAGGCGTGAGGGTGGCCTCAAGCAATTGCTGGTAGAGCATCGACGCGCCTTGCGACTGATTGCTCTGATATTTGTGCCAAAGCTGCCAGCCAGCCACTACCACCAGTGCCAGCAGGGCGCCAGTAACCAGGGGTTTGCCGTTACGCTGCCACCAGTCTTTCAACTCGCCCAGCTGATCATCATCGTTACTCGACACCCCAACACTCCTTATTCGCTAATTCGGCTGTTTTACAGCTTCAACCCTGCACGATGCAGGTGGCCAAGTGCTCGGCAAGAGCATCCCAGGCAATCGTTTGTTGTTCGCCCTGGCCACGCAGGGGTTTGACGCCTACTACTTGCTGGGCCAATTCGTCGTCACCCAGGATCAGTGCATACAGCGCACCGCTCTTGTCGGCCTTCTTGAACTGGCTTTTGAAGCTGCCAGCGCCGGCATTGATCTGCAAGCGCAGGTTTGGCAGTTGATCACGAACACCTTCGCTCAACGTCAGGGCAGCCAGTTCAGCAGCCTCACCGAAAGCACACAGGTAAACATCAACCTGACGTGCGATTTCTGCCGGGACTTGCTCAAGGGTTTCGAGCAGCAGGATCAAGCGCTCGATACCCATTGCAAAACCAACGCCCGTGGTGGGCTTGCCACCCATCTGTTCGACCAGACCGTCATAACGACCACCGGCACACACGGTGCCCTGGGCACCGAGTTTGTCAGTGACCCACTCAAATACGGTTTTGCTGTAGTAATCGAGCCCGCGAACCAGCTTGGGGTTGATCACGTAAGGAATCCCGGCAGCATCCAGGCGCGCCTTGAGGCCCTCAAAGTGCACACGGGACTCTTCGTCCAGGTAATCCACCAGCTTCGGGGCATCAACCAGAACCGCCTGGGTATCGGCGTTCTTGCTGTCGAGCACCCGCAGCGGGTTGGATTTCAAGCGACGCTGGCTGTCTTCGTCAAGCTCGCTCAGACGCGAGGACAGGTATTCGACCAGCGCGGCACGATAACGTGCACGGGCTTCGCTGGTGCCCAGGCTGTTGAGCTCAAGCGTGACCGCATCGCGGATACCCAGCTCGCCCCACAGGCGCCAGGTGAGCACGATCAGTTCGGCATCGATGTCCGGACCATCCAGGTTGAATACTTCAACCCCGATTTGATGGAACTGGCGATAGCGGCCTTTTTGCGGGCGCTCGTGGCGGAACATGGGGCCGATGTACCACAGCTTTTGAACCTGGCCACCACCGGTAATGCCGTGTTCCAGCACCGCACGTACGCAGGCAGCCGTACCTTCGGGACGCAAAGTCAGCGAATCGCCGTTGCGGTCTTCGAAGGTGTACATCTCTTTTTCGACGATATCGGTCACTTCACCGATCGAGCGCTTGAACAGCTCGGTGAATTCAACGATTGGCATGCGGATTTGCTTGTAACCGTAGTTATCCAGCAAACGCGAGACCGTGCTCTCAAAGTAGCGCCATAGAGGCGTCTGCTCAGGCAGGATGTCGTTCATGCCACGAATGGCTTGCAAAGACTTGCTCACAGAAAATCCTTTATTCGTTTGATTAGCCGCGCGCGATAACTGCTGCGTCAGCTTCGACCTTTTCGGCCGCTTTCTGCCGGATCAGCCTTTCGAGCTCATCCACCAGATTTTCATTCGTCAACTTCTGCGACGGCTTGCCGTCGATGTAAATCAGGTTCGGTGTACCGCCGGTCAAGCCCACATGGGCTTCTTTCGCCTCGCCGGGGCCGTTGACCACACAACCGATCACCGCCACATCCAGCGGTACCAGCAGGTCTTCAAGCCGCACTTCGAGTTCGTTCATGGTTTTCACCACGTCGAAATTCTGCCGCGAGCAGCTTGGACAGGCAATAAAGTTGATGCCACGCGAGCGCAGGTGCAGGGACTTGAGGATGTCGTAACCGACTTTTACTTCCTCGACCGGGTCTGCCGCCAGAGAGATGCGAATAGTATCGCCAATCCCTTCGGCGAGCAGCATACCTAGGCCCACGGCAGATTTCACTGTGCCTGAACGCAAACCGCCGGCTTCGGTGATACCTAAATGCAGCGGCTGGACGATTTCCTTGGCCAGCAAACGATAGGCTTCAACCGCCATGAATACGTCCGAGGCCTTTACGCTGACCTTGAAGTCCCTGAAATTCAGGCGTTCGAGGTGCTCAACGTGACGCAGTGCCGACTCAACCAGAGCAGCAGGGGTCGGCTCGCCGTATTTTTTTTGCAGGTCTTTTTCCAGCGAACCGGCGTTGACCCCGATACGGATCGGAATACCGCGATCACGGGCAGCATCAACCACTGCACGCACACGGTCTTCGCGACCGATGTTGCCCGGGTTGATCCGCAGGCAGTCCACACCCAGTTCGGCCACGCGCAAGGCGATTCGGTAATCGAAGTGGATATCGGCAACCAGGGGCACCTTGACCAGTTGCTTGATGCGACCAAAAGCTTCGGCTGCATCCATATCGGGCACGGAAATGCGCACGATATCGACGCCTGCGGCTTCCAGCCGGTTGATCTGGGCAACAGTCGCAGCCACGTCATTGGTGTCACTGTTGGTCATGCTCTGTACGGCAATAGGGGCATCGCCACCTACTGGCACCGAGCCAACCCAGATTTTTCGCGATTCGCGACGTTTGATTGGTGATTCGCCGTGCATGACTTATTGACCTAACTTCAGGCGAGCAGTCTCGCCACTGGTGAAAGGAGCCACATCCACAGCCTGACCGTTGTAGGTCACCTGTGCGCCACGGGCATAGCCCAGACGCAGGGTCAGTGGAGGCTTGCCGCTCACTTCAAGATTCTCGCCCTTGCGCTTCAGACCACCGAACAGCACTTTGCCGGTGCCATCGGTGACTTGAGTCCAGCAATCGGCGGTGTATTGCAGATTGACCTTGCCAGTGCCTGCAACCGGTGCCGCGGGCGCCGCCGCATCAGGGGCTGCAACAGGTGCCGGCACAACCGGGGTCGGGGCAACAGGGGCTGGCGTAGCGGCAGGCGTTACAGGCGCAACCGGCAATGCCGGCGCATCTGTCCCGGCCTGCTGCGCAGCAGGATCCGTCGCCAGAGGCGTCTCGCCTTCGACCTTGGCTTCTGCCACTGCCTGGTCTTCCGGCTCGTCGAGCGGGTGGATCCGGGTCGTGCCGTCAGCACCTTCAACTTCGACGTGTTCCGGAGCCAGACCGATCAGGTCCTTGGCGCGCATGGACGTCTGATCCTGCCACCAGATGAAACCGCCACCTATCACGGCGATCAGCAACAGCAGGCTGACAATACGCAAAATGGTGTGGGAAACCCGCACAGGCTCTTCAATCCGGCCAAGACTGTGCACGTTGCTGCCATTGGCATCAGTCCCTGTGTACAAATCAAACTCATGGACCAGGCTGGTCTGATCCATACCAAGCAATTTGGCATAGGCACGGATGTAACCGCGCGCAAAAGTATGGCCTGGCAGCTTGTCGAACGCCCCGGTCTCAAGGTTGCTCAGGGAACTGGCCGTGAGATTGAGTTTCAAGGCGACTTCAGCCAACGTCCATCCATTGTTTTCACGGGCCTGACGCAGAGTCTCACCGGGATTGACACGAGTCGCTGCTAGAACTTCGGGTTGCGCCGCTTTCATCATTGCTCCGACAGGTATTGCTGATATTCCGGCGTGCCGGGATAGAGTCGTTTTAGTTGCTGGCCATAATTGGCAGTTGGGGTGCGCTCGTCGAAAACACTCGCCAGTCGCGCACCGAGCAATAGACTACGTGCATTTTGCCCGCTAAGCAGGCTAAAACGATCGTAATAGTCACGTGCGGGCACATAATGCCTGTCTTCGTAAGACAACTCAGCCATTTCGAGCAGTGCACGGGGTTGTTGACGATTCAGGCGCAAGGCTTTTTCGAGCTGCTGGCGACCTGCATCCCGTTGCCCCAGCCTGAGTGAAGCGACCCCCAGGTTCTCGTAGATGCGCGAACGCTCGGGATAAAGGTTGTCGGCCAGGGCTTTGTGGAATTGATCATGGGCCTCCTGATAACGCTGCTGCCCGAAAAGCAGGCTGCCATAGTTATTCAGGATCCGGGCATCGTCCGGCCGCGCACGCAGTGCTGTGCGAAAGGCCTGCCCGGCCAGTTCGAACTCCTGCTCGGACTGAAACACCAATGCCAGGGCAGCATTGGTGTCCGGATCAGTCTTGTCGAGCTCCAGGGCTTTACTCAAGGGGATCCTGGCCTGCTCGGTCATCCCCTGCTGAAGATAACCCAGACCCAGTTGAACATATGCCTCGCGCGCCGCGTTACGCCCCTTGTCAGTGGTCATCGGGTTTGAGCCGCCCGATGACACACAGCCAGCCAAAAAGCTGAGCAAGCCAAAAGAAAGCGCGGCGCGCAGGATCATGGATGTCCTCTCTCAGGGAGCCGGCGAAGCATTTTGCGTTACATCGCCTTCGCCGCTCTGCTCGTGCCCGGCAACCCAGCGCTCGCTACGACGGGTACGGTCATTGACCTGACCGACCAACTGGCCGCAAGCAGCGTCGATGTCTTCACCGCGAGTGGTACGCACTGTCACGTTATAACCGGCTTGATGCAGCAGATCCTGGAAACGGCGAATGGCGTTATTGCTTGGACGCTCATAGCCCGAATGCGGGAACGGGTTAAACGGGATCAGGTTGATCTTGCAAGGGGTGTCCTTGAGCAACTCGATCATTTCCACGGCATGTTCGACGTGGTCGTTGATGTCTTTGAGCATGGTGTACTCAACGGTCAAGACACGCTTCTCGCCCAGGGTCGACATATAGCGACGGCAGGACTCAAGCAGCATTTTGAGCGGGTACTTTTTGTTGATCGGCACCAACTGGCTGCGCAATGCATCGTTGGGTGCATGCAGCGACAACGCCAGGGAAACGTCGATGTGCTTGGCCAGCTCATCGATCATCGGCACCACGCCCGAGGTAGACAGTGTCACCCGGCGCTTGGAGATGCCGTAGCCCAGGTCATCCATCATCAGATGCATGGCGGCAATCACGTTGTCAAAGTTCAGCAGCGGCTCACCCATGCCCATCATCACCACGTTGGTGATGGCACGGTCGGCGGTTGCCGGGACGCTGCCAAAGGATTTGTTGGCAATCCACACCTGACCGATTACTTCGGCGGCGGTGAGGTTGCTATTGAAACCTTGCTTGCCGGTGGAGCAGAAACTGCAATCCAGGGCACAGCCTGCCTGGGACGAAACGCACAAAGTGCCACGTTTGCCCTGGGGAATGTAAACGGTTTCGACGCAGCTGCCGGACTCGACACGAACCACCCATTTACGGGTGCCATCGGTGGAGATGTCCTCGCTGACGACTTCAGGTCCACGAACCTCAGCAATGGCCTTGAGCTTGTCGCGCAAGGCCTTGCTGACGTTAGTCATGGCGTCGAAATCATCGACGCCAAAGTGGTGAATCCACTTCATGACCTGACCGGCACGGAAACGCTTCTCCCCGATTGAGTCGAAGAATTTCTCCATTTGGGGCTGAGTCAGGCCCAGCAGGTTTGTTTTGCCAGTCGTTGCAATCATGTCTTCACCCTCACTCACGAGCCAATACTTAGCGAGTGGTTACTTCAGTAGCTGCGAAAAAGTAGGAGATTTCGCGAGCAGCAGCTGCTTCAGAGTCGGAACCGTGAACAGCGTTAGCGTCGATGGATTCAGCGAAATCAGCACGGATAGTGCCGGCAGCTGCTTCTTTAGGGTTGGTAGCGCCCATCAGTTCGCGGTTCAGAGCGATGGCGTTTTCGCCTTCCAGAACCTGAACAACAACCGGACCGGAGATCATGAAAGCAACCAGGTCGCCGAAGAAGCCACGAGCGCTGTGCTCAGCGTAGAAGCCTTCAGCTTCAGCTTTGGACAGTTGCTTCAGTTTGGAAGCTACAACCTTCAGGCCGGCTTTTTCAAAACGGGTGGTGATCTCGCCGATAACGTTTTTTGCAACAGCGTCAGGCTTGATGATGGAGAAAGTGCGTTGAACAGCCATGGTGTAACTCCAGAAACAGTGATTTAAGCGAAAAATTAAACCCGCGAATTATACGCGGGTTCTTGGGTATTTCATAATTACGCGCGTTGCAAGTTTAGTCAGCTTCTTCGATCCACAAGCCCTGAATGGCTTCGAGGACCTTCTCGCCGCCACGATCAGGGATGTCATCGAACTCAGGCAACGCCATGACCAGGTTGCGCAGCTTGACGAAATTCACCGTCAGCGGATCGACATCCGGGTGGGCTTCGGCCAGTTGTATCGCGATTTCCTGCACATCAACCCATTTAAGGCTCATGACAATTCCTTATCAGTGCGGCGCTTCGGCGGCGTGGTTGAGCGAGTATTTCGGAATTTCGACCGTGATGTCTTCAGTGCCAACCCGGGCCTGACAGCTCAGGCGCGAGGTCGCTTCCAGACCCCAGGCCCGATCGAGGTAATCTTCTTCCAGCTCGTCAGCCTCATTGAGGGAGTCGAAGCCTTCACGAATCACACAGTGACAAGTGGTGCAGGCGCAAACACCGCCGCAAGCGCTTTCGATTTCGATGTGATTGTCGTGGGCCACTTCGAGAATGGTTTTGCCGGTCTCAGCCTCAACAACCATACCGTCCGGGCAATGCTCGGCGTGTGGCAGAAAAATGATCTGCGGCATCAGTTATTCCTCGATTTCATTCAAGTTGCGTCCCGACAGGGCGGCTTTAACCGTCAAGTCCATGCGCCGGGCAGCGAAGGCATCGGTCACTTGCGACAGACGCTTGGTCTGCTGCTCGATGGCATAACCATCGGTGCCTTTCAACAATTGGGCCAGTTCCTGCATTTGCAGTTCGATGACCATCCGCTCTTCGGCGTCCAGCAAACGATCGCCATCAACATCCAGCGCCGCCTGTACCGCCTCGATCAGACGCTGAGCATCGACCTGCTGCTCACGCAACACCCGTGCGACCTTGTCGTCACTGGCGTACTGGAACGAATCCTTGAGCATTTTGGCGATTTCACCATCGGTCAGACCGTAGGACGGCTTGACCTGAATGGTTGCCTCGACACCCGACCCCAGCTCGCGGGCCGTCACATTGAGCAAACCATCAGCATCGACCTGGAAGGTGACGCGGATTTTGGCGGCACCGGCCACCATGGGCGGAATGCCACGCAATTCAAAACGCGCCAGGGAGCGGCAATCACTGATCAGCTCGCGCTCGCCCTGCAGCACATGAATCATCATGGCCGTCTGGCCGTCTTTATAGGTGGTGAAGTCTTGCGCACGAGCCACCGGGATTGTGGTGTTGCGCGGAATGACCTTCTCCATCAGGCCGCCCATGGTCTCAAGACCGAGCGACAGCGGAATCACGTCCAGCAATAACAGTTCGCCACCATCACGCTTGTTACCGGCCAGGGTGTCGGCCTGAATCGCAGCACCAATGGCGACCACCTGATCGGGGTCGATATCGGTCAATGGCTGACGACCAAACATTTCGGCAACCGCTTCGCGCACACGCGGCACGCGGGTCGAACCACCGACCATCACCACCGCCTGAACTTCATCAAGCTCAATATTGGAGTCACGTACAGCACGGCGACAAGCCTTCAGACTGCGGGCAATCATCGGCTCGATCAGGGCATCGAAAGCTTCACGGGTCAGCTCGGCCTGCCAGTCGCCATAAGCGACAGATACGGACGAAGCATCGGTCAGACCTTCTTTGGCAGCGCAGGCAATTTGCAGCAATTGGCGCTGGGTGCCCGGATCGAGATCCGCCGACAAACCTGCCTGCTCGACAATCCAGCTGGCAATCGCATGGTCAAAGTCGTCGCCGCCCAGGGCGCTGTCGCCGCCAGTGGCCAGGACTTCAAACACACCGCCGGTCAAACGCAGGATCGAGATATCGAAAGTACCGCCACCCAGGTCATAGATGGCGACCACGCCTTCAGCGTGCTGGTCAAGACCGTACGCCACGGCAGCAGCAGTCGGCTCGTTGAGCAGGCGCAAGACATTGAGCCCGGCCAGTCGCGCCGCATCCTTGGTGGCCTGACGCTGAGCGTCATCGAAATAAGCCGGCACGGTGATCACCGCCCCTACCAATTCTCCGCCCAAGGTTTTTTCAGCACGCTCGCGCAGCACTTTCAAAATGTCGGCTGACACCTCTACCGGGCTTTTCGGGCCCTGCACGGTGTCAATGAACGGCATGTGCGACTCACCGCCCACAAAGCGATAAGGCAGCTGCTCGCCCAATTGCTTGACGTCGGACAGACCACGACCCATCAAGCGCTTGACCGACAGCACGGTATTGAAAGGATCACTGGAAGCCGCCAGACGGGCAGACTCGCCCACCTCGATGCGATCGGCGTGATAACGCACCGCAGACGGCAGGATGACTTTGCCGTCAGCATCGGCCAGCGGCTCGGAAAGACCGCTGCGCAAAGCAGCGACCAGCGAATTGGTAGTGCCCAAGTCGATCCCCACAGCCAGACGTCGCTGGTGCGGTTGAGGACTTTGGCCGGGTTCGGCGATCTGCAGTAGGGCCATCGTAATCAGGACTTATCTGTATATCAGGCGTGCAACCGTGGCGGCACTGGGTTAATCGTCGAGGCGCTCTTCTAACTGGCGCACTTCGTAAGTGAGCTTGTCGAGGAACTGCATGCGGCGCATCAGGCGCTCGGCCTGTTCGCGCTGCGCTGCATCATTCCAGCAAGCAGCGAAGCTGTCGTTCAACTGATCCTGAGCGGCTTTGAGCCGACGCTTGAATGCAGCAATACCTGCCATATCGGCGCTGTCCTGCAAGTCTTCAAGCTCTTCGCGCCAATGCATCTGCTGCATCAGAAACTCGGGATCATGCACCGTGACTTCCAGCGGCATCTCACGCCCATTCATCGCAAGCAGGTAACGCGCGCGCTTGGGTGGGCTTTTGAGCGTCTGGTAGGCCTCGTTGAGGCTGGCGGATTGCTCCAGCGCCAGTCGTTGCTCACGCTCGGAAGCATCAGCAAATCGATCCGGATGCACACCACGCGCCAACTCACGGTAGCGCGTGGCCAACTGCTCGAGATCCAGCGTGAAGCTCGGCTGCAGTTCAAATAATGCGAAATGACAAGGAGTGCCCACGAGTAGCCTCAGATGTTGAAGCTTTCGCCGCAGCCACATTCACCGCGCACGTTGGGATTGTTGAACTTGAAGCCTTCGTTCAACCCTTCCTTGGTGAAATCGAGTTCGGTACCGTCGAGATAGGTCAGGCTCTTGGGATCGATGATCACCTTTTCGCCATGACTCTCAAACACCTGGTCCTCACTGCCGACCTCATCAACGAACTCCATCACATAGGCGAGACCGGAACAGCCCGTAGTGCGAACACCCAGACGAATCCCCTCACCCTTGCCGCGCCCGTCAAGGGAACGACGAATATGCCGGGCCGCCGCTTCTGTCATGCTGATAGCCATCAGGACTCCTTACGAATCGCCAGTATCATCACCCTGCCCGCGCCATTGCTGGCAGCGGGCAAACGGATCAGATCAAACCTTTCTTCTGCTTGTAATCGCGAACAGCTGCCTTGATGGCGTCTTCTGCGAGTACCGAGCAGTGAATTTTTACCGGTGGCAAGGCCAGCTCTTCAGCCAGCTGAGTGTTTTTGATGGTCTCTGCTTCATCCAGAGTCTTGCCCTTCATCCACTCGGTTGCCAGGGAGCTGGAAGCGATTGCCGAACCGCAACCATAGGTCTTGAACTTGGCATCTTCAATGATGCCCTGCTCGTTGACCTTGATCTGCAAACGCATCACGTCGCCGCACGCCGGTGCACCCACCATGCCGGTGCCGACATCCGGGTCTTCCGCGTCCATCTTGCCGACGTTGCGCGGGTTTTCGTAGTGGTCGATGACCTTTTCGCTGTAAGCCATGGTACTAATCCTCACTCATCAGAGAGTCGCTCTTGAGACGCTGCAATGCTGCTGTTCGCTGCGTTTACAGCGCCTGCCTGTGGCGACTTAAATTGTTAGTGCGCCGCCCATTCGATTTTCGAAATGTCGATGCCGTCTTTGTACATGTCCCACAGCGGCGACAGTGCGCGCAGCTTGGTAACAGCCTCGCAAACCTTCTGCGCGGCGTAATCAATTTCTTCTTCAGTGGTGAAACGACCGAAGGTGAAGCGGATCGAGCTGTGTGCCAGTTCGTCGTTACGGCCCAGGGCGCGCAACACGTAGGACGGCTCAAGGGAAGCAGAGGTACAGGCCGAGCCGGACGACACGGCCAGATCCTTGAGCGCCATGATCAGCGACTCGCCTTCAACATAGTTGAAGCTCAGGTTCAGGTTGTGCGGTACGCGGGCGGTCATGCTGCCGTTGACGTACAGCTCTTCAAGGTGTTCAACCTGCTTGAAGAAACGGTCGCTCAGGGCTTTGATCCGGATGTTCTCGGCGGCCATTTCTTCTTTGGCGATCTGGAACGCTTCGCCCATGCCCACGATCTGGTGGGTAGCCAGGGTGCCCGAACGCATGCCGCGCTCATGACCGCCACCGTGCATGGCAGCTTCGATACGTACGCGAGGCTTGCGGCTTACATAAAGTGCGCCGATACCTTTAGGACCGTAAGTCTTGTGAGCCGAGAAGGACATCATGTCGACTTTCAGTTTTGCCAGGTCGATTTCAACCTTGCCGGTGGACTGGGCCGCATCGACATGGAACAACACGCCGCGCGAGCGAGTCAGCTCACCAATGGCGGCGATATCGTTGACGGTGCCGATTTCGTTGTTCACGTGCATGATCGAAACCAGGATGGTGTCATCACGCATGGCCGCTTCAACCATGGCCGGCGTTACCAGACCGTCGGTACCCGGTTCGATATAGGTCACTTCAAAGCCTTCGCGCTCCAGCTGACGCATGGTGTCGAGGACGGCTTTGTGTTCAATCTTGTCGGTGATCAGGTGCTTGCCTTTGGTGGCATAGAAATGCGCGGCACCCTTGATCGCCAGGTTGTTGGCCTCGGTTGCACCGGAGGTCCAGACAATTTCACGCGGGTCGGCGTTAACCAGATCGGCGACCTGACGACGGCCATTCTCCACCGCTTCTTCAGCCTTCCAGCCAAATACGTGGGAGCGCGACGCCGGGTTACCGAAGTTGCCGTCAACCAGCAGGCAGTCGCTCATTTTTTGAGCAACACGCGGATCAACCGGGGTAGTGGCTGAATAATCGAGGTAAATTGGCAATTTCATGGACTATCTCCTAAATCAGGCTGGCTGGCGCACCGTCGTTTTTATGCAATCACTCGACGGCGGACGCTTCGATCTTATCCAGGTGTGGCGCCTTGCCATTACAGCGGCGTTGATCCTGACGCTGGGCTACTTCTTGTACCTCACGGCGAGTGACAAGATCAGCCAAGCTGATACCGCTGAGAAAATCGTGGATCTGCAGGCTCAGGTCGCACCACAAATGGTGGGTCAGGCACGTGTCGCCGGCATGGCAATCGCCAAGCCCCTGGCAACGCGTGGCATCGACGGACTCGTTCACTGCATCGATAACCTGGGCTACCTGAATACCCTGCATGTCGCGCGACAGCTGATAGCCGCCGCCCGGGCCACGCACACTGGAAACCAGACTGCTGCGGCGCAACTTGGCAAACAGTTGCTCAAGGTAGGATAGGGAAATGCCCTGGCGTTCGGAAATATCAGCCAGGGACACCGGCCCGTGCTGTGCGTGCAACGCCAAATCAAGCATTGCAGTAACGGCGTAACGGCCTTTTGTAGTCAGTCTCATGGACAGGTACCACGGAATTCGGAATGGAGGCGAGTATGCTATTCCCGACTATTTAAGTCAAGTATTAGACCTAGTACTTTAGTCGGGATTACCCGCAAAACAGCGCGCGCATTGTAGCAGGGTATGCGGCGTAATGGCACATGAGGCATCAAGGCCTGACGCGCAAGACCCCGGGGGCCCCAGAGGCCGGCAACTGCTCAGCGCAGCGTCACCAGACCAGCTCCCCCAGGGTCAAAGCAAGACCTAGACCGCCTTGCCTTGATCCTTGTCCTTGACGCAGGCGAAGTCCTCTTCGCGCAGCTGCGGCAGGTCCTGAGCGCAATAAGTGCTGCCCAGATCCTTGAGCGCCCCGCACATGCCATCAAGCTTGCCGTCGACCGCCTGCAGATGATCCAGCAACTGACCAATGGCCCGCGCCACCGGATCCGGCATGTCCTCGCCGACACCGTAAGCATCAAAGCCAATCTTCTCGGCCATGGCCTTGCGCTTGGCTTGTGCCTCATCGTCGCTCTTGATGATGATGCGCCCCGGGATCCCGACAACCGTCGCCCCGGCAGGCACCTCTTTGGTCACCACGGCATTGGAGCCAACCTTGGCTCCGGCACCCACGGTAAACGGACCAAGAACCTTGGCCCCCGCCCCCACCACAACCCCGTTTTCCAGAGTCGGATGGCGCTTGCCCTTGTTCCAGCTCGTGCCGCCCAGCGTCACACCCTGATAAAGGGTCACGTCGTCGCCGATTTCAGCCGTCTCACCAATGACGATACCCATGCCGTGGTCGATGAAAAACCGACGCCCCACCTTGGCCCCCGGGTGAATCTCGATCCCGGTCAGCCAGCGCCCGAAGTTCGACACCAGCCGAGCCAGCCATTTCCAGCCAGCCCCCCACAGCAAAGCGGACAAGCGGTGAATCCAGATGGCATGCATGCCCGGGTAGCAGGTCAACACCTCAAAAGCATTACGCGCAGCAGGATCACGATGAAACACACTCTGGATATCTTCACGCAGACGCTCGAACATCATTAATCCTTGCGCTTGAGCAACTCGCCACGAGCTGCTTTTTGGGTTTCGGTGAGAATGCCACGCAAAATGTTCATTTCTGCACGACTGACCGAGCTGCGCCCGTACAGTCGGCGCAAGCGCGCCATGAGGTGACGCGGCTTTTCCGGATCCATGAACTCGATGGCCACCAGGGTCTGCTCCAGATGCTCATAGAAGCGCTCCAGTTCATCCATGGTCGCCAGCTCGCCACTTTTAGTGGAAGCCACTTCCTCTTTTTCGATTTTGCTCGGCTGACCCTGAGCCGCCAGCCATGACATGCGGATCTCGTAGCTCAAGACCTGCACGGCAGCACCCAGATTCAGAGAGCTGAATTCGGGGTCCGAAGGGATATGCACATGAAAGTGGCAACGCTGCAGCTCTTCATTGGTCAGGCCGGAATCTTCACGACCGAACACCAGGGCGATTTCAGCCCCCTGCCCCGCCTCTTCCACCACTTTCTGCCCGCACTCGCGCGGGTCCAGCAGCGGCCAGGGGATACGACGATCACGGGCACTGGTGCCCAGCACCAGATTACAACCCACCAGGGCATCTTCCAGGGTGGCAACGACTTGTGCATTCTCAAGAATGTCACCCGCCCCCGACGCCCGGGCATCAGCCTCATGGTGCGGAAACAACCTGGGCTCCACCAGAACCAGCCGCGACAATCCCATGTTTTTCATGGCACGCGCAGCACCGCCGATGTTCCCGGGATGACTGGTATTGACCAGAACGACACGAATATTAGGCAGCAAAGGAAGCGCTCACAGGCCAACAAAAGGGAGCAAATCTTACCTAAGCGAAACGCCATAAGCTACGAAAGCTAATGCAAACCTTCATCTACTGAACTTTTCTGATAGAATATTCGGCTTTCTTTAACGACCTAGGTGAAACGTCCATGCAGCCCATGCTGAATATCGCGCTGCGCGCCGCCCGCAGCGCCAGTGAATTGATTTTCCGCTCCATCGAGCGCCTGGATACCATCAAGGTCGACGAAAAAGACGCCAAGGATTACGTCTCTGAAGTCGATCGTGCTGCTGAACAGAAAATCATCGACGCCTTGCGCAAGGCCTACCCGACACACGGCATCCGCGGTGAAGAAACCGGCATGCACCCAGGCAGCGGTGAAGGTGAAGACTACCTGTGGATCATCGATCCGCTGGATGGCACCACCAACTTCCTGCGCGGCGTTCCACACTTCGCCGTAAGCATCGCCTGCAAATACCGTGGCCGCCTTGAGCACGCAGTGGTTCTCGACCCGGTTCGCCAGGAAGAATTCACCGCCAGCCGTGGCCGTGGCGCCCAGCTCAATGGTCGCCGCCTGCGTGTCAGCGGTCGCACCAGCCTTGATGGCGCCCTGCTGGGTACCGGCTTCCCGTTCCGCGACAACCAGATGGACAACCTGGATAACTACCTAGGCATGTTCCGCAGCCTGGTTGGCCAGACTGCCGGCATCCGCCGCGCCGGTGCTGCCAGCCTGGACCTGGCTTACGTTGCAGCCGGCCGTTATGACGCATTCTGGGAGTCGGGCCTGTCCGAGTGGGACATGGCAGCAGGCGCCCTGCTGATCCAGGAAGCCGGCGGTCTCGTCAGCGACTTCACCGGCGGCCACGATTTCCTTGAAAAAGGCCACATCGTTGCCGGCAACACCAAGTGCTTCAAAGCTGTACTGACCGCAATCCAGCCACACCTGCCGGCCTCGCTGAAACGCTAAGCGAACTCCGCGCATAAAAAAAGCACCCTTCGGGGTGCTTTTTTTTGACTGCCATTCCAACAAAGACCTGGCCAACCTTTGACCGGACTCCGGATACCTGCAGGAGCGAGCTACATACCAGCAGACTCGATATCCGCAATGCCCCGCTGAACAGCCCGCCCCGGCAGTGGCATTAATTCAGGATCAACTTGCCCTGCTTGTCGACGGCAATTTCATTGCCCGGCTCATGATCCATCCGCACCTTGCCTTCCTTGCCATCCAGCGAGTAACGCACGTCATAACCGACAACCTTGTCGCTGATGTCGTTGACCGTGTTGCAGCGCGTTTGCGTCGTGGTATAGGTATCGCGGTTCTGCATGCCTTCCTGAACCTTGTTACCGGCATAGCCACCACCGACCGCACCGGCCACCGTGGCGATCTTCTTGCCGTTACCACCACCCACCTGATTACCCAGCAAACCGCCAGCGACTGCACCCAGTACGCTACCGACGATCTGATGCTGATCCTTGACCGGCGCCTGACGCGTCACAGTCACATCCTTGCACACCTCACGCGGTGTCTTGATCTGTTGCGTGACCGGCTGAACAGCCAATACCTGCGCAGACTCAGGGCCTTTAACCAGGGTGTAGGTGGCAAAAGCGCCCCCGGCGGTCACAGCCACCGCACCTAAAACAGCACCTACCAGCAAAGACTTGTTCACTTGAACCTCCAAACCATCACAGATGGGAAAAATCCCACGCTAATCCCAGCCTTGGAGCACAAAAAAAGGCGCGAGTTCAATACTCGCGCCTTTTTAGGTAACAACTCGAAGATGATTAACCGTTATGGACGGTCATCGATCTCCTTGTCGGTCACAACAGGAGGAATCAAATCCTCGGCACTCAGGTTCAACCAGATCAGCACCACGTTGGCGATGTAGATCGACGAGTAAGTACCCGCCAATACGCCCACGAACAGCGCGATCGAGAAGCCCCACAGGTTATCGCCACCGAAGATCAGCAGTGCCGCGATCGCCAACAGGGTGGAGATCGAGGTCGCCATGGTGCGCAACAGGGTTTGCGTGGTCGAGATGTTGATGTTATCGATCAGGCTGGCCTTGCGCAGCACCCGGAAGTTCTCCCGCACCCGGTCGAATACCACGATGGTGTCGTTGAGCGAGTAGCCAATAATGGCCAGCACCGCCGCCAGCACCGTCAGGTCGAAGGTAATCTGGAAGAACGACAGCACGCCCATGGTCACGATCACGTCGTGAACCAGAGACACGATCGCGCCCACCGCGAACTTCCACTGAAAGCGGAAGGCCAGGTACAGCATGATGCCGCCCAGCGCCATCAGCATGCCGAGGCCGCCCTGGTCGCGCAGTTCTTCACCCACTTGCGGGCCCACGAACTCAACGCGCTTGATGACCGCAGGGTTAGCCGTATCGGCCTGCCCCAGCGCCGCTGCAACCTTGTTGCCCAGCAACGGATCATCGCCAGGCATACGCACCAGCAGGTCGGTGGTAGCACCAAAGCTCTGTACTACAGCGTCATGGAAGCCTGCCGAGGCAAGCTCGGTACGCACCTTGGTCAGATCTGCCGGCTTCTCGTAGGTCAGCTCGATGAGCGTACCGCCAGTGAAGTCCAGGCCGTAGTTCATGCCCTTGTGGAACATGCTGAACAAAGCCAGCACGGTGAGTACTACAGTGACGCCGAACGCAACGTTGCGAACGCCCATGAAGTTGATTGTACGTAACATGGCAGCCCCTTAAATCCACAACTTCTTGAAGTCCCGACCGCCGTACACAAGGTTGACCATTGCGCGGGTCACCATAATGGCCGTGAACATCGAGGTAAAGATCCCGAGGGACATGGTCACCGCAAAGCCTTTGACCGGCCCGGTACCCATGGCAAAGAGAATCCCGCCAACCAGCAGAGTTGTCAGGTTGGAGTCGACAATCGCCGTAAATGCACGACTGAAGCCTTCATTGATCGCTCGCTGCACCGTCATGCCATTGGCGATCTCTTCACGAATCCGCGAGAAGATCAGCACGTTGGCATCGACCGCCATACCCATGGTCAAGACGATACCGGCAATCCCCGGCAGGGTCAGGGTTGCACCCAGCACCGACATCAGAGCCAGCAGCAAGACCATGTTGCCCGCCAGCGCCACCGTCGCAATCACACCGAAGAAACGGTAGATGGCAATGATGAAGATCGACACGAACAGCATGCCCCACAGCGATGCATCGATACCCTTGGTGATGTTGTCAGCACCCAGGCTCGGACCAATGGTGCGCTCTTCAGCGAAGTACATTGGCGCTGCCAGACCACCGGCACGCAACAGCAAGGCAAGCTCGGAAGCCTCACCCTGGCCATTCAGACCGGTAATCCGGAACTGGCTGCCCAGTGGCGACTGGATGGTCGCCAGGCTGATGATCTTCTTGTCTTCCTTGAACGTCTGGGTCGGCACGTCCTTCTCGACACCGTCGACCACTTGCTTGGTGTAAGTCGTCACCGGGCGCTGCTCGATGAAGATTACCGCCATGCTGCGGCCCACGTTGCTGCGGGTCGAACGACTCATCAGCTCGCCACCGTGACCATCAAGCTTGATGTTCACCTGTGGACGACCGTGCTCGTCAAAGCCTGCCTGAGCGTCTGTCACCTGGTCACCGGTGATGATCAGACCGCGCTCGATTTGCGCGCCAGGACGATTGCCTTCGCGGAATTCGAACGTCTCGGAAGTGGCTTTGGAAGCGCCCGGCTCTGCTGCCAGACGGAACTCAAGGTTGGCCGTCTTGCCCAGAATACGCTTGGCTTCGGCGGTGTCTTGCACGCCCGGCAGTTCAACCACGATGCGGTTGGCACCCTGACGCTGAACCAGAGGCTCGGCAACACCCAACTCGTTGACCCGGTTACGGACCGTTGTCAGGTTTTGCTTGATGGAATACTCACGGATTTCCGCCAGCTTGGCCGGGGTCATCGCCAGACGCAGAACCGGCTGACCATTGAGATCGGCTGTGGTTACGTCAAAGTCATTGAAGTTCTTGCGGATAAGGCTACGCGCTTGCTCACGGACCGCTTCATCAGTGAAACCCAACTGAATGGCGCCATTGAGTTGCGGCAGGCTGCGATAACGCACCTTCTCTTTACGCAGCAGACTTTTGACATCGCCTTCGTACACTTTCATACGTGCATCGACGGCTTTATCCATGTCCACTTCCAGCAGGAAGTGCACACCACCAGACAAGTCCAGACCCAGTTTCATCGGGTGAGCACCCAGACTACGCAACCATTGCGGCGTGGTCTGTGCCAGGTTGAGCGCTACGACATAGTCGTCACCCAAAGCCTTGCGCACCACATCCTTGGCGGGTAGCTGGTCGTCTTTCTTGACCAGACGCAGCAAACCACCTTTGCCGCCCTGGGCCAAAGAGGCTGCCTTGACTTCAATGCCTGCATCGGTCAGTGCCTTGCTTGCACGATCCAGATCAGCCTGGCTGACCTGCAAAGCCGTGCTCGCACCCGAAATCTGAATTGCCGGGTCATCAGGGTACAGATTGGGAGCGGAATAAATAAAACCGATCGCCAGCACAGCCAGGATCAGAATGTATTTCCACAGAGGGTATTTGTTCAGCATCAATCACGCCGCCCGCTTAAAACGCGGGGCGCCTTGCGCGCCCCGTCGATTGTTAAAAGTTGAAACTTTAGATCGCTTTCAGCGTGCCTTTAGGCAACGTGGCTGCAACAGAGCCTTTCTGAATTTTCAGTTCAACAGTGTCCGACACTTCAATCACAACGAACGCATCGGAAACTTTGACGATTTTGCCGGCGATGCCGCCAGTAGTTACGATCTCGTCACCTTTTTGCAGGTTACCCAACAGGGCTTTCTGCTCTTTGGCGCGCTTGGCCTGTGGACGCCAGATCATCAGATAGAAGATGACCAGGAAGCCGACCAGGAAAATCCATTCAAAACCGCCACCCATAGGGCCAGCAGCGGCAGGTGCAGCAGCGTCCGCGAAAGCGGAAGAGATGAAAAAGCTCATTAAGCACTCCAGTTGCAATGTTGTTTCTTAAAGGTCCGAAACTCAGTCCAAGGGCGGCACAGGCAGCCCGCGCTTGGCATAGAAGGCGTCGACAAAGGTGGCCAATGTACCCTGTTGAATAGACTCGCGCAAACCAGCCATGAGCACCTGATAGTGCCGCAAATTATGGATGGTATTGAGCATGCTCCCCAGCATTTCGCCGCACTTGTCCAGATGATGCAGATAAGCGCGGGAGAAGTTCTGGCACGTATAGCAGTCACAGGTCGGATCCAGCGGCGAATCATCATGGCGATGAAACGCGTTACGGATCTTGATTACACCGGTATCAATAAACAGATGCCCGTTGCGGGCATTGCGGGTTGGCATCACGCAATCGAACATGTCCACACCGCGGCGCACACCCTCAACCAGATCTTCCGGCTTGCCAACTCCCATAAGGTAACGAGGTTTGTCAGCAGGCATCATCCCGGGCAGGTAATCCAGCACCTTGATCATTTCGTGCTTGGGCTCGCCCACCGACAGACCGCCGATGGCCAGGCCATCAAAACCGATCTTGTTCAGGCCTTCGAGCGAACGCTCGCGCAGGTTCTGGTGCATGCCGCCCTGAACGATGCCGAACAAGGCCGCCGTGTTGTCACCATGGGCAATCTTGGAACGCTGGGCCCAGCGCAACGACAGCTCCATGGAAACACGCGCCACGTCTTCATCGGCCGGGTACGGCGTGCACTCGTCAAAAATCATCACCACGTCGGAGCCCAGATCGCGCTGGACCTGCATCGACTCTTCCGGCCCCATGAACACCTTGGCGCCATCAACCGGCGAAGCAAAGGTCACGCCCTCTTCCTTGATCTTGCGCATGGCGCCCAGGCTGAACACCTGGAAACCACCCGAATCGGTCAGGATCGGACCTTGCCACTTCATGAAATCGTGCAGGTCGCCGTGCTTCTTGATCACTTCAGTGCCAGGACGCAACCACAGGTGAAAGGTGTTGCCCAGAATCATCTGCGCGCCGGTATCGACGATATCGCGCGGCAGCATCCCCTTGACCGTGCCGTAGGTACCGACCGGCATGAAGGCCGGGGTCTCGACCACACCGCGGGGAAAGGTCAGACGACCGCGACGAGCCTTGCCATCAGTGGCAAGCAGCTCGAAAGACATACGACAGTTGCTCATGCTTGATCCTCAGGGGCCGGGGCAGGAGCCGTCGGCGCAGGATTGCGGGTGATGAACATTGCATCACCGTAACTAAAGAAGCGGTACCCATGCTCAACCGCAGCCTTATAGGCCGCCATGGTTTCGGGATAACCGGCGAACGCCGAAACCAGCATCAGCAGCGTGGATTCAGGCAAATGGAAATTGGTAACCAGGGCATCGACCACATGGAACGGCCGGCCCGGGAAGATAAAGATATCGGTATCGCCACTGAACGGCTTGAGCACGCCATCGCGGGCAGCACTCTCCAGCGAACGGACGCTGGTCGTACCTACCGCAATCACCCGCCCGCCCCGTGCACGGCACGCCGCCACGGCATCCACCACATCCTGGCCGACTTCCAGCCATTCAGTGTGCATATGGTGATCTTCAAGACGCTCGACCCGCACCGGCTGGAACGTACCGGCACCTACGTGCAGGGTCACGAACGCAGTCTCGACGCCCTTGGCGGCAATCGCCTGCATCAACGGCTCATCGAAGTGCAGCCCCGCCGTCGGTGCCGCGACCGCACCGAGGCGCTCGGCGTACACCGTCTGATAGCGCTCGCGGTCCGAACCTTCATCCGGACGGTCGATATAAGGTGGCAACGGCATATGCCCGACGCGGTCCAGCAGAGGCAAAACCTCCTCGGCAAAGCCCAGCTCGAACAACGCATCATGGCGCGCCAGCATCTCGGCTTCGCCGCCGCCATCAATCAGGATTTTCGACCCTGGTTTCGGCGACTTGCTGGAGCGCACATGCGCCAGTACCCGATGACTGTCGAGCACCCGTTCAACCAGAATTTCCAGCTTGCCGCCCGAGGCCTTCTGGCCGAACAAGCGAGCAGGAATTACCCGGGTATTGTTAAACACCATCAGATCGCCCGGGCGTAAATGCTCAAGCAAATCAGTGAATTGACGATGTGCCAGTGCCCCGCTCTCCCCATCCAGGGTCAGCAGGCGACTGTTGCGGCGCTCCGCCAAAGGATGGCGTGCGATGAGTGAATCAGGGAGCTCGAAAGTAAAGTCAGCAACGCGCATGATAGGTTTCGTCTAGCAGGGCCGGGAAGTTTAACGGACTTAGTAAAAATAGACCAATAAGTTGTTGACCGACCTAAACCTCATCTCTATACTTCGCCGCCATTGAGCCCTGATGGCGGAATTGGTAGACGCGGCGGATTCAAAATCCGTTTTCGCAAGAAGTGGGAGTTCGAGTCTCCCTCGGGGCACCATCTTTTTCCTTTAAAATCAAGCACTTAGCGGTTTTGAAGGAAATGTTTTTGGAAGTAAAATTTGGAAGTGTTTTTGTAACTTCCAAATCAAGAAACCCAGCCTAATCGCTGGGTTTTTTATTGCCTAAAATTTGACCAATCCGTTGATCACGATTCAAGCGTGGGATTTACTGAATGGAATGGAACACAGTAACAACTGAAAATCAGACTATGGGACTCCACTCCTACACACCAAAAAACCACCATAGGGCTATCGGACACGATGGTTGGATAGGTGCGTAATTGCATTCACTTGACCACCTGTTTGCATTCGACTTGACCACTGATTTGCATCGGATTTGACCGGCAGGCTTCCTACCCATGAGCGGCAGCAGTCGACCCAGATCGGACACTCGCAGCGGCCAGTTTTGGCTTGCCAGCGATCAATCCACGGGCCGCGAAATGCTAAAAGTGCTTCCCGCAGCCAGGTTGGATTAGACATCAATAACAATACGAGCGAATACGCCATTGGAGTCCATATGTCTCGTGGCTAAACCTGTACTCACCTAGAAGCTCCAGAGTGCACCTTATGTCGATACACGCCTCGACACAGGCATGGCCCCTAGCGTTTAAAATGGACTGCTCAAATAGCAATTGGCTATCATAGGGGATGCCCGCGAATCGGCATTTTTCGGATCGTTACTCCAGTGTTCTCAAACCACTAGTTTGCGATTGAGGGCGCCCATTCGATCTTAGCCACATGTACCTGCTAGCCAGCTGGCATGACAAGGATCTTTTCATGCAATGCGACAAAACCGACCCTAATGGTTTCTATGCAGTCCTGGGCGTGAGCCCCGCCGCCACTGATGAACAGATCAAGGCAGCATATCGCAGGCGTGCGATGGACCTGCACCCTGACCGTAACCCCGCGAAAGACACCACTAAGCTATTTCAATTCTTGAATGAGGCTTACGCAGTGCTCTCAAACGCGGAATTGAGAGCCGAATACGATAGAGGGGAGCCCGAAAATACACGCGCCAAACCAACAGCGCCTGCGATCCCGGACCCTGTAATCTGTACGATCTGCGCGAAGGTGTCAGCCCAGCCTAGGGTAGTGGTTTTCCGCTCCGTGAAAAGCTTCCTTTTGGTTACTCTGCGGAAGCCTATAGCTGGTGTCTACTGTAGTGACTGTGCTCAGAAGCAGTCGTTGAAAGCGTCTGCAATCACCTGGCTGCTGGGTTGGTGGGGCTTTCCGTGGGGGCCGATCTATACGCTACAGGCGCTAGTGACGAACATGTTCGGAGGCACACACCCACCTCTTGAGAATGCCCGGATGCTGGGCTACCAGGCTTACTATTTCTACGCGACTGGTCGGCCCGACTTGGCGCAGTCACTTGCTAAAAGCGCGATGAAGTACTGCAAAAAAATACCAAGCGAATCGAGCTCTGGAGGGGCATCAGTAAAAGAGATAGAGAGCCTAACCGGAAACCTTGAATTTTTTATGCGGGAGCTAGGAGGCCACACCGAGGCCAAGCAGCTAAAAAGCAGCTGGGGGCTGATCCATAAGCGCTTCTTCATCCATTTGGGTGCAGTCGTCGCTGTAGGCTTAGGGATTGCCGTTGCTGTGATCAATGCACCAGCATCTAATTACACCCCGCCGCGAGGACCAATGCCCTACTCAGCTCAGCCTGTAGCTGCACAATTACCAACCGTCCCTAACGGAAAAACAGCTCAGAATAGCCCTACCGCAGTTTCAACGAAGGCAGTCGCCAGGCCGGCCTATGTCAGGCCTAAAACAACTCCGAATGGCAGGCCATGGCCGAAAAACGCAGGTTATCTGGCTGGCGAGCCTCAAACCCACACATCCGGTCATTCAGAAATCACAATCGACAATGGGCGAAACAGTTCGGATGTCTTTTTGAAGCTCGTGGCGCTACAAGGGACCGTGGCTAGACCGGCACGGCAGGTATTCATCCCAGCGCACAGTCAATTCACGATGAAAAGCCTCACGTCGGGCCGCTATGACGTTCGATATCGAGATCTCAATTCCGGTGGATTATCTCGATCGGAATCCATGCAATTAACTGAAAAGACCACGTATCGCGGTACTGAATACGCCGTGATCACACTCACCCTCTATAAAGTAGCGAATGGGAACGCAGCGACCTACTCGCTTTCTGAAGATGAGTTTTAGCTCAGAGGTTGGCTTGCGCATTGCCAACATATTCAAGAAGAATATCTATAGGTAATGGTGCATCCATGTGGTGCGGCCGCACAAAAATCTCGCTTAACCGACGTCAGCTTCTGGCCGGTTTCTGCCAGTGCAGACAGGCTGGAGGGCGGCGACTTGCCCCCTGTAGGCAGGAAGCGTGTTGGTGAAATCCGTTGCAAATGACTGGTCAAGTTGAATGCAAATCGGTGGTCAGGTCGAATGCAAACGGGTGGTCAAGTGGGGTGCAATTTCGCAGATAGGGTCAAATCAGTAAGGTTGTTCGTGCAGCGAAGAAGAAATTCCGCTATCAGGGAGCACTTAATTGGAGAAGCTTAAATAGCCTTATTCCGCTTTTTCACAAGCGACGGCTCATCACCTCTCACGCACTACCCTTCCCGCGCAGCGGAGTGGCTTCTACAAGGCATTGCCCCTCACAGAAGCCACACCACCTCAAATCATTCCATCTCGAGCTTGTAAGGCTTGGATTTCGCTACGGTCTGAAATTTGTTCGACTTCTCATCGAAGACAACAACCCCGTCGCTCTGAACCATGTCAGTGCCTTTGTAGTCGAGGCTGGACATGAAAATCATGTTGCTCGAAGCCTGATGAGCCTTCCCGCCACTGACTTTCGGCAGTTCAGTTTTGTCGGTAGGGAACTGCATCGGAGCCTTGTAGACCTTGCCGTTGTTCACATCGATAAATGCCGTAGATTGGCAGCCAGTCCCGCAGCCAAACGAAGTGACGACGAAGTGCCCAGCAAAATTAGCCTTTTGGCCCACAGCACGCTCAACAGCCTCTTTGGACTTCCAGTAGCCTGCAAGGTCAGGGTTCGACTTCCAGTCAATCTTGCTCACGGTCTTCGTAGACACGGCAGAGGCCGGATAAGCCTCAAATTTGAAGCGTTCATCAGCACCCGCACTCATAGCGCCCATAGCACAGCCAATCAGCACCAAACCGCTCAAAATCCGTTTCATGTGGCTTACTCAATGATTTCAATGAGCCATCAAAATAGCTCTAGCTAGAAAGGCACGCAATCAGCAAATGCTATTATTATAAAAACAACCTTCAACCACATGAAAAATCAACAATCAGAAATTCAACACATCAATAATGCATTGCACGCTTTAATCAATCCAAACGATAGTGATTCGTGCATTTTCCCTCGCTCCTTTATTCAGTCCATGAAGTCAGTCAACGCTGATTCAGTCATCGACGCAATGAAAGCCCCGGCTTTACAGAAAGAATATTTCTCAGAAGGCTACTCACACTCAATCTTTGAAAAGACAGAAAAGGGTAAAGACCAGTATGCACAGGCTCACCTGAACGCTTTGCAGATTGCTGTTGCTATAAGAAATGAAGCGCCTGTTTTCTACGATGAAATGAAGAAATTCAGCAGAATCGTTCACGAAGCCAACAAGCAGGCGCAGGCAAATGGCGTTTCGAACGGGTACGACAACAACTATTTAGCATTAGCAGAGCGCGGGCTTTCAAACAAGCTTCTTCAAGCCTACCCAGCGATTCGCTCTGATTCACTATCTTCAAATGATTCTGATGTAAAACCTAAGCGAAAAACTCTCAAACCTTAAAACTGCACCTGATGGTGCTTTTTTATTGACTAAAGTAAAAAGCCTTTTCTGATATCCAAAAAATCAAAATCATTAGGTTTTGATATCCCTTCAGTCTAAAAATCACAGATCTATTCTTTTACTAAAGCGATGAATTAATCCATGATCCGTTTCAGTTCTTACGCACGTCAGACGTGAATAGGACGCAAATAAGACGTAGGTAATAAATATTTCTGATTTATTTTAAACTTTTTTCTCACTAACGTAAGAAATTAGAAAAATAAATGATATAACTTTAAACATAACCAAATTATTAATAGAGAAAACACAATGAACCAATCAGTAAATTTCGAAACAAAACCTCTAATACCAGCGTTGCAAGCTGCAAAAATTCTTGCTTGGATTAGCCACAAAAGCATTTGTAAATCCACAGCCATAGCGAATCTCACTCACGCTTTGGTTTTCCAAGGAATGCGCGTTTTAATCGTAGACACAGATGGCGTACCGACAATCCAGATGTTTTTCGAGCAGCACAAAGAAGAAACAGAAAATCGTATCGCTAAAAACAAAGCGAAGGTAAATGCTCTTCAAGCAAAAGGCCGCGCAGTTTCTCAGACATTGCTAGACCAAATCGAATATGACGAATTCGCCATTGAGAACCGTCCTGTTGTGATTGCACGCAGCCTTCACGAATTAGACGCTCAGTTCGACGTTATCAAGCGTGAATACGCTAATTTCGACTACATCATTGTTGACGTACCAGCTAAGGTTCTTGACTCAAAAAATAACCCAATCAAAGAAATCAAGCGCTTAATCAGTTTCAGTAACCTCGTTATCACTCCTTATAAAGGTGATAACCAAAACGCTGTAACGGCTGTAACTGTATCCAGCATCATCGAAGATTTGAAGTACGACGCTGTAAGTCTTGGCGGAAAATTCAACACCAAAGTACGTTCACTTCTAGCGTTCGAACCAGCACGCATCAAGGCAAATGCGAAAGAAGTCAGCGCAAACCTCACGCTCACTGATACATCCACTACGGCTGCAAGGCTCGCACGTAATGCAGAGCGTAAAGCCCTGAAAGAAATCGACCGTAATAGCCAGATGATAGCGGACATTAAAAAGTTTGGAGAATTCTTTGGCGAGCATCAAATGCCGCTCAATGCACCTTTGATTTTCCGCTCGGTTTACCCGAATCAGTTCAACAAAGGTCAATCCATCTACAACGCTACAACCGAATCAGCAAAGCTTGCTCAGGCTGAATTCAATCTAGTAGTCGATGCAATCCTTTCAGCATTCGACGAAGAACCAGAAGCTGTTAAGGCTTCTGAAACAATCACAATCACAAACTAAAACAGGAGAATTATTATGACATTCGATATAAAAGCAGTTAAAGCACGCGCAGAAGCAAAAAGAGCAGAGAACACACAAACACAAGAAACCCAGCCAGAAGCCGTGGTTGTGGAACTGGCCCCAGCAGTTATAAGAACCAAGTCAGAGGCGGCTCTCATCGACCTCAACGCTGTTAAGCGTGGCAACAAGAACGTGAGAAAGACCCTTTCTTACACAAGCCATGCAGCGCGCTCAGTAGAGCTGGTAGCCGGGATTTTCGACACTGACCGCTACGAAACATCTCTATTCGCAGCCCTTGGAGCAGACATTGAAATCCTCAACCGCTTGCGTTTGTTGGCTTTGGATAACCCTGACCTCAAAAAGATATTCATCGACTTGGAAGAACGTTTGGATTACGAAGACAGAATTTTCAAGAACCTTGCTGACAAAGAGTTGGCAAGAACTTAAAGCAACAGATTCAAACCCTCAGCCTCTTAACCGAGGCTTTTTGTTGCCTGAATTTTGAACGTCCTATGTACGTCTGACATTCATATGACCAACGAAACCCCGGTAAACGTTACGTCTGACGTTCGTCCCACCTACGTCATAATTATTTCTTACTTAAAAAAGAAATAAGTCAGAAATAAATTGCTTAACTGCAAATTGGCAGTTTTCAGAATGGTATAATTTGTGTATAGGAAGAGAAAACCTTTCTAAATAACCAAAAACCGGAGCTAAAAATGATAAATACAAATTCAAAAATCGCTAATCAATTCTTAAATGACTTAGGCAATTTCAAAAACGACATAAAACCATTCAACAATATTTCAGTACAAGACGTAAATGACACATTTGTCATTTTGAAAAACGAAGCAACAGGCAAGTCTTCAAATTACAGCAAGTCCGACCTTGCGGAATCTATCACTTTCAAATTAGATTTGGGGATTTTCAACGAGCAAGAAGTAACGAAAGAAAATTCACAAAGCAAATTCTCAGAGTTATGTACCCTTCTCGTTTAAACCAACCGTGAATCAAAGCAGCCCTTGAAGGGCTTTTTTTGTGCCTGCTATTATTCTGGCCGTGTGGAAATTCTCACCTCTTGCCGCTTCCATAGCTCCCCGGCAAGCGTGCCCATGTATCCAGCATATCCACCCGTTTAGGGCTTTTCTTTTTGACTGCAACCACTGGCTTGACAGGGATTTTCAGTTTGAATTTGTTGCCAGCAAATTCTTCGAGACTGACTTTAAAGCTCATACGTTCGTTAGGTGCAGTACCGCTTCGCGTGAAGACAGCACCCTTCTCCCCCATCTTGCTTTTGAAGCCTAGGCGTTCACAAATCCAAGCCGCAACAAACAGCTTGTAGTCTCGATTAGTGAACACATCCACCATCGGGCTAAGCACCGTGCTATTGCCATGCTTGATGAAGTGTTCAATGCTGTATATCAGTGCATCACTGTACAGAACAGACATAAGCACTTTCTTTTCATCGAGCAAGGCTCGTAAGCGGCTTCTATTAAGGTCTGTGATGAGTTCGTATGAGTCCTTCATGTCGCTCTGAATCCTTCATGGGCACGTTTGACCCGCTATTAGAACCAAAAAATGGCGCTTTGTCTTGAAATCCAGAAGAAATCGCGAGTGTTTACCCACCGAAATTCAACACAGCTCGCCTAAACCCATCCCATTTACGTCAGACGTTCGTAAGACGTAGGTAATAACTTAATCAGAAACAAGTAAGAATAAAGTAATATATTTGAAATTAATTGCCACTAAGGACTTGATTTAATTTTTAATTTGGTATAATTCGGGTATAACCAAATTATTAATCATGAAAAACGCACAAACGAACCCTGTACCAGTAGTTAAACCAATTCAAAACAAACAACCGATTAATCTTTACCTTGATTTTTTCTGCACTTCTATCTGCCGAGACACGATAAAGAAACTCGCTGAATCCAAACCTCACTAACACCCCTTCCCCCGCTTCAGCGGGATTGGCTTTCTCAAATCGCAGGCAAAAAAAAGCCACTGATTTAAGTGGCTAGAATTAATGTGCTAGGCGAATTGACTTGTAGTAAAAAGCCTTGTGGATTAAATCAGCATGTACCTTCATAGCGTAATAGCCCACTGCACCAACAACAAAATACGCTGCTGCAAATGAGTACAGGACAGTGAAATACGCATCTAAATCTTTACCCATGAATACATTTTTAGCCAAATTATAGGCATTAGAGCTGTACGAGTCGTTAAACCAAAACTTAATCTCTGGTGCAAAACTGTAAATATCCACGCCGAAAAAATTCATTTTGGCTGTTTGATATGTCGCAATCAAAAATACGAACGCCATCAGGTATTTGAATTTATCCATGTAAGAATGGATTTTCGCTTCTCTGTTTGTTCTCCCAATGTCACCAACGCTCATGCCTTTATCGACATACTTAAAAAATCTAACAAGCATTGAGACAAGAATTGCACACGCAGGAGGGAACAGTGAATCGCCCCTAGTTTCGTAGACACCTCCAAGCCTTAAAATGAGGCCCATTAGGAGGTGCCATGAGCAACCAGCGATATCCCGAAGAATTCAAAATCCAGGCGGTCAAACAAGTGACCGAAAAG
>NZ_SCFG01000025.1:0-53664 GCF_022496645.1 Pseudomonas sp. TMW22089 | reverse complement strand
ATGGTGAGTGAGTCGATATCGATCTACAACAGCGAGCGTCCGCACCAGTCTTTGAAATACAAAACGCCCGATGCAATGCATCGGGCGTTGGGGTGAAACAGGTGTAAACCTATTTCAGGACTAGACATGCACAAGATTGCGCGGCACAGCCTTTAGCAGGCTTGTGTTGATAATCAATATCGCTTAATAATGAATCTCATTATCGAGTGAGCCTGGGTCATGAGTTCTGCCTTGCATGAAGGGCCTTATCTGGAAAGCTGGCGCTGGATGAGCCGCCAGATCCGTTGCGGGCTGGCGCCTGATGAACCGCGCCTGATTGAGCACTACCTGGCCGAGGGCCGCTATCTGGCCTGCTGCACGTCAACGTCGCCCTGGACGATTGCCGTGACCAGCTTCCGGCTGCTGCTGGACACCGCAAGCGACACTGCGCTGCCCTGGCAGTGGCGCACCCTGTGTCTGGACCACGCCTGGCGTCCGCTGCGCGATATCGAAACTCAAGCCCTGTGTGCCTGCCGTCTCAAGCACTGGCAAAGCTTTGCCTGGCGATTGGCAACCTGCGAGCTCGAGCCCTCCATTTCTCTAACAGAACTGTTGCAAGGATTTCCCGATGAGTAATACCCGTATCGAACGTGACAGCATGGGTGAATTGCACGTGCCTGAGGCTGCGCTGTATGGCGCCCAAACCCAGCGTGCGGTGAATAACTTCCCGATCAGTCATCAGCGCATGCCCGCGCAATTCATTCGCGCACTGATCCTGGCCAAGGCTGCCGCGGCCAAGGCCAACGTAGAACTCAAGCAGATCAGCGAAGCGCAGGGCAACGCCATAGTCGAGGCCACGCAGATTCTTTTGGCCGGCGATTTCATGGAGCACTTCCCGGTGGATATTTTCCAGACCGGCTCGGGCACCAGCTCCAACATGAATGCCAACGAAGTGATTGCCACGCTGGCCTCCCGGGTACTGGGAGAGGCGGTCAATGCCAATGATCACGTCAACTGCGGGCAAAGCAGCAACGACATCATCCCCACCACCATTCACGTCAGCGCCGCGCTGGGCCTGCATGAGGAGCTGCTGCCGGCGCTGTCCCATCTGGTGCAGGTGATTGAGCATAAGGCTGAACAGGTCCACGTTTACGTCAAAACCGGCCGCACGCACCTGATGGACGCCATGCCGGTGCGCATGAGCCAGGTTCTCAATGGCTGGGCGCAGCAGCTGCGGGCCAATATCGGGCACTTGCACGACCTGCAGCCGGCCCTGCAATCGCTGGCCCAGGGTGGCACTGCTGTGGGCACCGGGGTCAACGCGCATGCGCAATTCGCCGGGCTGTTCAGTCAGCAGCTCAGCGCACTGACCCATGTGCAATTCACTCCGGGTAAAGACCTGTTCGCCCTGATCGGTTCGCAGGATACCGCCGTATCCGTCTCGGGCCAGCTCAAGGCTACGGCCGTATCGCTGATGAAAATCGCCAACGACCTGCGCTGGATGAACTCCGGCCCGCTGGCCGGCCTGGGCGAGATCGAGCTTGAAGCCTTGCAGCCGGGCTCTTCGATCATGCCGGGCAAGGTCAACCCGGTGATTCCTGAAGCCACGGCCATGGTTGCGGCCCAGGTGATCGGCAATGACACGGTGATCACCATCGCCGGTCAGTCCGGCAATTTCGAACTGAATGTGATGTTGCCGGTGATTGCCCGCAACCTGCTGGGCAGCATCGAACTGCTGGCCAATTCCAGCCGTTTGCTGGCGGACAAGGCGATCGCCAGCTTCAAGGTTAATGACGCCAAGCTAAAGGAAGCGCTGTCGCGCAACCCGATTCTGGTGACGGCGCTGAATCCGATCATTGGCTATCAAAAGGCCGCTGAAATAGCCAAGACCGCCTATCAACAGGGGCGCCCGGTGATAGACGTTGCCCTTGAATACACAGATCTGCCACGCAGCCAGCTTGAAGTCTTGCTCGATCCCGAGAAGCTGACAGCCGGCGGCGTTTAACCCCTCGCCTGGAGGTTCACATGGAGCACTGGAAACGCACGATCGCAAGAGCCAATCGCTGTTTCGCTGAGGGCGAGCTGGTCGATGCCCGCGAGCATTATCTGCAAGCGCTTGCGCTGGCCCAGGTACTGCTCGAGCGCTGGAGTGATGCCGATGAGGCGGTGGCGGCCTGCGTTATTTCGCACCACAACCTGGCAGATCTGCATCTGCGCCTCAATCAGCCAGAGGAGAGCGTCGAGTACCTCTGCGCCATTCACCAGCGCTTGTTGCACACCATGCAGAACCCGCGTCTGGGGCCGGCATTGCGAGAAGCAGCGCTGCGTCAGAGCAGCAAAACCTATGTCGAGCTTTTGAACTTCATCAGCGATCACGGCGAATACCCGCGTTCCAATCTGTTGCTCAAAAGACCCGTGGCGCAGTCCGGTCACGGGTTTTCAACAGTCAGCGGCCATCATCCAGGAGCACATTGATATGACTTTTACCTTGCCTGCCTTGCCTTATGCCTACGACGCACTTGAGCCGCATATCGATGCGCAAACCATGGAGATTCACTACACCAAGCATCACCAGACCTATATCAACAACCTGAATGCCGCAGTGGAAGGGACTGAATGGGCGCAGTGGCCGGTTGAAAAATTGCTCGCCGGAGTTCAGCAACTGCCGGAAAAGCTGCGGGCCGCAGTCATCAACCAGGGTGGCGGACATGCCAATCACTCGCTGTTCTGGCAAGTCATGAGCCCGCAGGGCGGCGGTAATCCGGACGGTGCGCTGGCCAAGGCGATTGATCAGCAACTGGGTGGCCTGGAACTGTTCAAGGAGAACTTCACCAAGGCCACCCTGACCCGTTTTGGCAGCGGTTGGGCATGGTTGAGCGTGACCCCGCAAAAGACCCTGGTGGTGGAAAGCAGCGGCAACCAGGACAGCCCGCTGATGAATGGCAACACCCCGATTCTGGGACTCGACGTATGGGAGCACGCTTACTACCTGCGCTATCAGAATCGCCGTCCGGAATACATCAATGCGTTTTACAACGTGATCAATTGGCCAGAAGTGGCGCGCCGGTATCAAGCAGCGATTGCCTGAGCCTACTTAAAAGGATTCGGGCCGATTATGGGCACGCAAATATTGGCAGTCGGCGGGGTGCGGATGTTCCGTTATGCCCTCGGCATGCTCTTGCTGTTGGCGGGCACGGCCTTGTTGGTGGCCAAGGGACTGCTCTGGCTGGACCTTGTGCCAAGAATGTTGCGGGCGTTGCAGGGCGGATCGCTCTGCGCGCTGGGCACCGCTTTAGGCGCAGTACCGGTACTGGTCATCCGCAAAATGCCGGTGGCGGTGAGCGATACCTTGTTGGGCTTCGGGGCCGGGGTGATGCTGGCAGCCACGGCTTTCTCGCTGGTTGTGCCCGGCATTGCGTCGGCCCAAAGCCTGGGGTTGTCATCATGGGCGTCGAGCGGGCTGGTCAGTGCGGGCATCCTGCTGGGAGCGTTCTGTCTGTTTTTGCTCGATCGCAAGGTCAGCGGAGCGGGGCCGGAGATGTTCCTCAACCGGCCTGGCGAGCCGCTGATTGCGCCACGTATCTGGTTGTTTGTCATTGCGATTGTGGCGCACAACATTCCTGAAGGAATGGCGGTCGGGGTGTCGGCAGGGGGAGGCATGCCGGATGCCGATAGCCTGGCGATGGGCATCGCCCTGCAGGATGTGCCGGAAGGTCTGGTGATCGCATTAGTGTTGGCGGGTGCCGGGATGTCGCGGGTCAAGGCATTCCTGATTGGCGCCGCTTCCGGTCTGGTCGAACCGGTATTTGCGCTGCTCTGTGCCTGGCTGGTGAATTTGGCCGAGGTGTTGTTGCCACTGGGCCTGGCGCTGGCAGCCGGGGCCATGTTGCTGGTGGTGACGCAAGAAGTGATCCCCGAGTCGCGGCGCAATGGTCACGAGAAGCTTGCAAGCCTGGGGTTATGCGTCGGGTTCTGCTTGATGATGGTGATGGATACGGCGTTGGGGTAAACGCTGCAAACTGCCGGGGGAGCGTCTAGCGGCGCTCCTGCAATTGGCTATTCGCCCTCGTCAAAGTAGTTGTTGATGAGTTTGACCAGTGCATCCAGTGCTTCCTGCTCTTGTTCGCCCTCGGTCTTGAGGTGGATCTTTGTGCCCTTGCCAGCGGCCAGCATCATCATGGCCATGATGCTTTTACCATCGACCATGGATTCTGCGGTACGTCCTGCTCTTACCTGGCATGGAAACTGTCCGGCTATGCCTACGAACTTGGCGGATGCCCGAGCGTGCAAGCCCAGCTTGTTGATGATTTCAATTTCCAGTGCAGGCATCGCGGGGTTGATCCTTTCAAGTAAGGTCGCGGTGGCGAACCTGGACATTCTTCAGAGTTTGTTGCAGGCATTTGCCGAGTCGCTCGGTCAGATACACCGAGCGGTGATGACCGCCAGTGCAGCCGATCCCTATGGTGACATAGGCGCGGTTGCTGGCGGCGAAGCGGGGTAGCCATTTGAGCAGGTAGCTGGAGATGTCCTGGAACATCTCTTCGACATCAGGCTGCGCTGCCAGGTAATCCGCAACGGGCTGATCCAGCCCTGACAGCTCGCGCAGTTCGGGCTTCCAGTAGGGGTTGGGCAAGCAACGCACGTCAAATACCAGGTCGGCATCGACCGGCATGCCGCGCTTGAAGCCAAACGACTCAACCAGAAAGGCGGTGCCGGGTTCAGGCTTGTTCAGCAGGCGCAGCTTGATGGTGTCGCGCAGCTGATACAGGTTCAGATTGGTGGTGTTGATCGTCAGGTCGGCAAGGTCGGCAATGGGCCCGAGCAACTGGCTCTCATCACGAATGGCCTCGGCCAGTGAACGGCTCGCGCTGCTCAGTGGATGCCGCCGACGGGTTTCCGAGAAGCGCTTGAGCAAGGTTTCTTCATCGGCGTCGAGGTACAGAACATCGCACTGGATATGCCGGTTGCGCACTTCTTCAAGCAATTGCGGAAAGCGTGACAAATGGCTTGGCAGGTTTCGCGCATCGATCGATACCGCCACCAGCGGCTGCGCCAGTTCAGTATGAATCAGTGCACGTTCCGCCAGCTCTGGCAGCAAGCCGGCGGGCAGGTTGTCGATGCAATAGAAACCGTTATCTTCGAGGACGGCGAGGGCGGTGCTTTTACCGGAGCCGGAGCGTCCGCTGACAATGACTAGGCGCATGATAATTAACCGTTCTGTACGTCCAGAACAACCTGATACAGCGCTTCGTTACTGGGTGCGCTGCGTAATCGTTCACGCACATCTTTGCGGTCGAGCATGCTGGCGATCTGCCGCAGCAGTTCCAGGTGTGCGTCGGTAGCAGCTTCTGGCACCAGCAAAACGAACAACAGGTCGACCGGCGCGCCATCGATGGCGTCGAAATCTATGGGAGCGTCAAGATGTAGCAAGGCACTGACAGGCGACTCGCAGCCCTTGAGGCGGCAATGGGGGATGGCGATGCCGTTACCAAAACCGGTGGATCCCAGTTTTTCACGGGCAATAAGGCTCTCGAAGACATCTTGCATTTCCAGCCCCGGCACTTCGCGGCTGATCAGGGTGGCAATTTGTTCGAGTGCGCGCTTTTTACTGCCGCCCGGCGCGTTCACCAAGGAACGGCCGGGGGTCAGGATATTTTCAAGTCGAATCATGGTTATGGAGTATTAACGACCCGTGGCGCCCTGGAGCAGGCTTTGGGTCTTTTCCTTATGCTTTTTCAGTTGGCGATCAAGCTTGTCGTAGAGGCTGTCAATGGCCGCATACATGTCTGGATCGACGGCATTGGCGACAACTTCGCCACCGTGAATATTGAGGGTGGCCTCGATTTTCTGTTTTAGTTTTTCAACAGAGAGAATCACCTGCACATTGGTGATCTTGTCGAAGTGACGTTCCAGCCGTGCGAATTTTTCGTTGATCGAGTCGCGGAGCGCTTGGGTGACTTCCAGATGTTGTCCACTGATGTTGACTTGCATGCAGTTTCTCCTTCTGTTGCCATTGCATAAAGTGGCAGGCCGACCAGCCTGCCACTGAAACGCTGTGGCCCGTGGCTTACATCAAACGCTTGCGTTCGCTCGAAGGCGCTATCCCTAAGGACTCGCGGTACTTGGCGACGGTGCGACGGGCCACCTGAATACCTTGTGCCTCCAGTAAACCAGCGATCTTGCTGTCACTCAACGGCTTTTTCTGATTTTCAGCCGCCACCAGTTTTTTGATGATGGCGCGTATCGCAGTGGACGAGCATTCACCACCTTCGGAGGTGCTGACGTGACTGGAAAAAAAGTACTTCAATTCATAAATGCCCCGCGGGGTATGCATGAATTTCTGGGTGGTGACCCGGGAAATGGTTGATTCGTGCATGCCGACGGCTTCTGCAATGTCATGCAGTACCAAAGGTTTCATTGCCTCGTCGCCATACTCCAGAAAACCGCGCTGATGCTCCACGATCTGGGTCGCCACTTTCATCAGGGTTTCGTTGCGGCTCTGCAGGCTTTTGATGAACCAGCGCGCTTCTTGCAGCTGATTGCGCATGAAGGTGTTGTCGGCGCTGGTGTCGGCACGACGAACGAATCCTGCGTATTGCGGGTTGACCCGCAGGCGCGGTACCGACTCCTGGTTAAGCTCGACCAGCCAGCGTTCGTTGTCTTTACGAACGATCACGTCAGGCACGACGTATTCGGCTTCGCCGGATTCGATCTGCGACCCCGGACGTGGATTAAGGCTCTGTACCCGTTCGATGACCTGGCGCAGTTCGTCTTCTTTGAGCTTCATGCGGCGCATGAGCTGGCTGTAGTCGCGGGCGCCCAGCAGGTCGATGTAATCGGTTACCAGGCGCTTGGCTTCGTTCAACCAGGGCGTGTTGGCCGGTAGCTGGCGCAATTGCAGCAGCAGGCACTCGCTCAGGTTGCGCGCACCAATGCCGGCCGGTTCGAATTGCTGGATACGGTGCAGAACGGCTTCGATTTCATCGAGTTCAATGTCCAGCTCGGGATCGAACGCCTCAAGGATCTCTTCGAGAGTTTCGTCGAGATAGCCCTGGTTGTTGATGCAGTCGATGAGGGTGACGCCGATCAGTCGGTCGGTGTCGGACATCGGTGCCAGGTTCAGTTGCCACAACAGGTGACTTTGCAGGCTCTCACCGGCCGAGGTGCGGGTGGTGAAGTCCCATTCGTCATCATCGTTGCTGGGCAGGCTGCTGGCGCTGGTTTGATAAACGTCTTCCCAGGCTGTGTCGACGGGTAGCTCATTGGGAATGCGTTCGCTCCAGTCGCCTTCTTCCAGGTTGTCCACAGTAGGCGCGGACTCTTGATAGGAAGGTTCCTGGATGTCGCTGTTGGGTTTTTGCTCAATGTTGTCGGCTAAAGGATCTGAATTGTCGAAGTCGTCGCCGTCTTCCTGGCGCTCGAGCATCGGATTGGATTCCAGAGCCTCCTGGATCTCCTGTTGCAGGTCCAGGGTCGACAATTGGAGCAGGCGGATGGCCTGTTGCAGCTGCGGTGTCATCGTCAGCTGCTGGCCCATTCTCAGGACTAGCGATGGTTTCATGGCTGGGGCTTAAGACCTTATTCGCCGGCGCGCATGGCGCCATCCACTACCAAGGCGCGTGAGCGCCAAACATAAGCAAATTATATGCCTGAAACCGGTGCGTTTGCCTAGAGCGCCAAGGTAATAAAAGTCGTGACGACTTTTTGCTGTCCTTGGCGCCCGGGAATTCGCGATGCATCTGGCCTTACAGGCGGAACTCGTGGCCCAGATACACTTCTCTGACCAATTCATTGGCCAGAATGGTTTCAGCATCACCTTCGGCTATCAACTGCCCATCGTTGACGATGTAGGCGGTTTCGCAGATGTCGAGGGTTTCACGGACGTTGTGATCGGTGATCAGTACGCCAATGCCCTTGGCCTTGAGGTGATGAATGATTTGCTTGATGTCGCCCACAGATATCGGGTCAACGCCGGCAAAGGGTTCGTCGAGCAGGATGAATTTCGGGGCGGTTGCCAGTGCCCGGGCGATTTCGACCCTGCGTCGCTCACCACCGGACAGGCTCATGCCGAGGCTGTCGCGGATGTGGCTGATGTGGAACTCCTGCAGCAGGCTTTCGAGTTCCTTGCGACGACCGGCCTTGTCGAGTTCTTTGCGCGTTTCGAGGATCGCCATGATGTTATCGGCGACCGAAAGCTTGCGAAAGATCGAGGCTTCCTGGGGCAGGTAACCGATGCCGGCGCGTGCGCGGCCGTGCATCGGCTGGTGGCTGACATCCAGGTCGTCGATCAGTACGCGTCCCTGGTCAGCCTGGACCAGGCCGACAATCATGTAGAAGCATGTGGTCTTGCCTGCACCGTTAGGGCCGAGCAAACCCACGATTTGCCCGCTGTCGATTGACAGGCTGACATCACGTACCACCTGGCGACTCTTGTAGCTTTTAGCCAAATGCTGGGCTTTGAGGGTTGCCATTACTGGGCCTTCTGCTGGTCGGTTTTCTTCTTCGGCTGGATCACCATGTCGATGCGCGGGCGTGGTGCGGTGACTGTGGAGCCATTGGCGCGTCCGGCGTTTGCGACCTGTTTCACCGTGTCATAGACGATCTTCTCGCCTTCGGTGGTGTTGCCGTCGTTGATGACCTTGGCCTTGTCGATCAGCACAATGCGGTTTTGCGGCGCATGGTACTGAATGGTTACGGCATAGGCCTGAACCGGCTTGGAGTCGGTTGCTTTTTGCAGCTGCTCGAAATAGGCCAGGTTGCCGACTGAGGTCACGATATCAATTTCACCCGCAGCATTGCGGGTAATAGTGACGGTGTTGCCGGTGATTTTCATCGAGCCCTGGGTGATGATTACATCGCCCTTGTAGGTCGCGACGCCTTGTTTGTCATCCAGCTGGGCTTCATTGGCCTGGATGCGGATTGGCTGTTCGTTATCGTTCGGCAGAGCCCAGGCGCTCACGCTTCCCAGTGCTGCGCTCAGGCTGAGCAATAAAGGGAGGGATTTAACGAGACTCATACTGTCCTCTTACGTTGGACAGCAGGTCCATCCTGCCGTCTTTCAAATATGCTTTCATGCCCTTGCCAGTTGTTACGCCGCCAGCGCCGTCGATTCTAACGTCTCGCTCGGTCTGCGCATATTGCTTCTGGGGGAATACAGTCATGCGGGAACTGGTAATAACCGTAGTGCGATTTTTTTCATCTGTGCGGGCCACACGTACCGAGTCGATCAGCTCGACCTCGGTGCCGTCCGGATTAACTTCTCCGCGCTCGCTCTGTACGTGCCACGGGAAGGCCGTGCCGCGGTACATTTGCAGGTCGGGCTTGGTCATCAGGGTGACTTCCGATGACAGCACATGCTCGATTTTGTCGGATGTCATTTCATACTGCAGTTTGCCGTCCGGCAAGAACTGCAGGCTGCGCGCATTAAGCGCGTAATAGTCGATAGCGCTTTCATCGACGGCCGCTTTAGGGGTGTCGAGAAAACGTTCGGGGCTGATATTCCAGTAGCCAACTGATGCGAACAACGCAGCAATGACCGTGAATAACAGGATGTTACGGATCTTTTTGCTCAGCATGGAAAACTCTATAGGTAGGCTGCGTGGGCCGCGTCTAGACGGCCTTGAGCGCGCAAAATCAACTCGCAGAATTCGCGTGCGGCACCTTCTCCGCCTCGTGCCTGAGTGACGCCATGGGCGTGCTCGCGAACAAAGCTGGCAGCATTGGCAACTGCCATGCCCAGACCAACTCGGCGGATAACCGGTAAATCAGGCAGATCATCGCCCAAATAGGCGACCTGTTCATAGCTTAGGTTGAGTTGGCCAAGAAGCTCGTCCAATACCACCAACTTGTCTTCGCGCCCCTGATACAGGTGCGCGATCCCCAGGTTTTGTGCGCGACGTTCAACCACCGGGGTTTTACGGCCGCTGATAATCGCGGTCTGAACCCCGGCGGCCATCAGCATCTTGATACCCAGACCGTCCAGCGTGTTGAAGGTCTTGAACTCGCTGCCGTCTTCAAGGAAGTACAGGCGGCCGTCGGTCAAAACCCCGTCAACGTCGAAAATGGCAAGTTTTATGTCTTTGCCGCGCTTGAGTAGTTCAAGGGTCATTACATCACTCCTGCGCGTAGCAAGTCGTGCATGTTCAAGGCACCAACCGGCCGGTCTTCCTTGTCGACTACAACCAGTGCGTTGATTTTGTGGTCTTCCATGATTTTCAAGGCTTCGGCGGCGAGCATGTCGGCCCGTGCGGTTTTGCCATGGGGGGTCATGACTGCATCAATGCTTGCGTTGCGGATATCGATTTCGCGATCCAGGGTTCTGCGCAAGTCACCGTCAGTGAAGATTCCGGCCAGGCGACCATCTTCTTCTATAACCACGGTCATGCCGAGACCTTTGTGCGTCATTTCCATCAATGCATCCTTGAGCAGCGTGCCGCGGACAACCTGCGGCAAGTCTGCGCCCGAGTGCATGACGTTTTCGACTTTCAGCAGCAGGCGGCGGCCCAGGGCTCCACCGGGATGCGAAAAGGCAAAGTCCTCAGCGGTAAAGCCACGGGCTTCGAGCAAGGCTATGGCCAGAGCATCACCCAGCACCAGCGCGGCAGTAGTCGAGGAGGTCGGTGCCAGGTTCAACGGGCAGGCCTCCTGAGCCACGCGGGCGTCCAGGCTGACATCGGCGGCTTTGGCCAGTGGCGACTCGGGGTTGCCGGTGATGCAGATCAACTGGATACCCAAACGCTTGATCAGGGGCAGCAGGGTGACGATCTCTGCAGTCGACCCCGAGTTGGACAGCGCGAGAATAATGTCATCTCGGGTAATCATGCCCATGTCGCCATGGCTGGCTTCGGCCGGATGGACGAAAAAAGCGGTGGTACCGGTGCTGGCCAGAGTCGCAGCAATTTTGTTGCCGATATGCCCGGACTTGCCCATGCCGACCACGACTACCCGGCCCTTGCTGGCCAAAATCATCTCGCAAGCGCGTACGAAGTCTGCGTCGATATGAGCCAGCAAACCTTCTACGGCTTGCAGTTCGAGGCGGATGGTACGCTGAGCAGATTGGATCAGGTCGCTGGATTGGCTCATGTTTGAAGTCAGATAGCCTGAGAAAAGGCAAAGATTATAGCGGTAATGCGCAATTCCCTCACGCTAGATCGTCGTGCTTTGTTGTCTGCGCTACGAACTACTGCCGGGATTACAGCTGAATCGAATTTATTTCGCTGTCTGGAACCTGATACGGCACTCCTTCGGCCTTGGGCGGTCACTATCAGCAGTGCTATAGTTCGCCGCCAGTTCGGCCCGCTCAGGGAACGCGCCTCCCGATAAAGGGGCAAAGTGTCCGGGTGAGAGGCAGAGGCTGCATCGCAAGGAGTTTAGATGAGCGCCGATAACGCCTACGCGGTCGAGCTGAAGGGAGTGTCCTTCAAGCGCGGTACGCGCAGCATCTTCAATAATGTCGATATTCTGATTCCGCGTGGCAAAGTCACGGGAATCATGGGGCCTTCCGGCTGCGGCAAGACCACCCTTTTACGTTTGATGGGAATGCAACTGCGTCCCAGCAGCGGTGAGGTGTGGGTCAACGGTCAGAACCTGCCGACGTTGTCGCGCAGTGATCTGTTCGATGCCCGTAAGCACATGGGGGTGTTGTTTCAAAGCGGGGCGTTGTTCACCGACCTGGACGTATTCGAGAATGTGGCCTTCCCGCTACGGGTTCACACCCAGTTGCCGGAAGAAATGATTCGCGACATCGTGCTGCTTAAATTGCAGGCGGTGGGACTGCGCGGAGCCATTGATCTGATGCCCGACGAGTTGTCTGGCGGCATGAAGCGCCGGGTTGCCCTGGCGCGTGCGATTGCCCTGGACCCGCAGATCCTGATGTATGACGAACCTTTTGTCGGACAGGACCCCATCGCAATGGGGGTTCTGGTTCGCCTGATTCGTCTGCTCAATGATGCCTTGGGCATCACCAGCATCGTGGTTTCTCACGACCTGGCTGAAACAGCGAGTATCGCTGACTATCTGTATGTAGTCGGCGATGGTCAGGTACTGGGGCAGGGTACGCCCGAAGAGTTGATGAACGCCGATAACCCGCGTATTCGTCAGTTCATGAACGGCGACCCGGATGGTCCTGTTCCGTTTCACTTTCCGGCGTCGGACTACCGAACCGATCTTCTGGGGAAGCGCTGATGCGCAAGCATTCAATTATGGATCGTGTCGGACTATTCGGCCGGGCCGGTATCGATATCGTCTCGGTACTGGGCCGTTCGGGGATATTCCTCTTTCATTCTTTGCTGGGGCGTGGCGGCATTGGTGGCGGGTTCGGACTGTTGCTCAAGCAGCTGCACTCCGTGGGCGTCATGTCGCTGGTGATTATCGTGGTGTCCGGTGTGTTCATCGGCATGGTCCTGGCGCTGCAAGGCTTCAGTATCCTGTCCAGCTACGGCTCCGAGCAGGCGGTCGGGCAGATGGTTGCCCTGACGCTTCTGCGTGAACTCGGGCCGGTGGTCACTGCGCTGTTGTTTGCCGGGCGTGCGGGCTCTGCCCTGACCGCCGAGATTGGCAACATGAAATCCAGCGAACAACTGTCCAGCCTGGAAATGATCGGGGTCGACCCGCTTAAATACATCATTGCCCCGCGCTTGTGGGCCGGGTTCATTTCCCTGCCGATACTGGCGATGATCTTCAGCGTGGTCGGGATCTGGGGTGGTTCGTGGGTCGCGGTTGACTGGCTGGGCGTCTACGACGGCTCATACTGGGCCAATATGCAAAACAGCGTAACCTTCAGTGGTGACGTACTTAACGGGATCATCAAAAGCATCGTTTTTGCCTTTGTGGTGACCTGGATTGCCGTGTTCCAAGGTTATGACTGTGAGCCCACTTCAGAGGGGATCAGCCGTGCCACTACCAAGACCGTGGTGTATGCCTCGTTGGCAGTCCTCGGGCTGGACTTTATTTTGACTGCCTTGATGTTTGGAGATTTCTGATGCAAAACCGCACCATGGAAATCGGTGTCGGCCTGTTTTTGCTGGCTGGCATCCTGGCTTTGTTGTTGCTTGCCCTGCGAGTCAGTGGACTGTCCCCGACCGCCAGCACCGACACCTACAAGCTCTACGCCTACTTCGACAATATTGCCGGTCTTACCGTGCGCGCCAAAGTCACCATGGCGGGCGTGACCATCGGCAAGGTCACGGCAATTGATCTGGACCGGGACAACTTCACTGCCCGGGTCACCCTGCAGCTCGAAAAGAGCGTGGATAACCTGCCGACCGATTCGACAGCGTCTATCCTCACAGCTGGCTTGCTGGGGGAGAAATACATCGGTATCAGCGTCGGCGGCGAAGACGCTGTGCTCAAAGATGGTGGCACCATCCATGACACGCAATCATCGTTGGTCCTTGAAGATCTGATCGGGAAATTCCTGCTCAACACCGTTAGCAAAGAAGCCAAATAAGGAGCTTTTAGATGATTTCTCTCTTGCGCCGTGGCCTGCTGGTAATTCTGGCAGCAGCCCTTCCTTTGGTGGCAAATGCTGCTCCGGGGCAGTCTGCCCACGACATCGTTTCAGATACCACCAACCGCTTGCTGGCAGACCTGTCCGCCAATAAAGAGCTGTACAAGACCAACCCGAGCAAGTTCTACGATGCCCTTAACGGCATTGTCGGGCCTGTGGTGGACGTCGACGGTATTTCCAAAAGCATCATGACCGTGAAGTACTCGCGTAACGCCACCCCGGCGCAAATGCAGCGCTTCCAGGAAAACTTCAAGCGCAGCCTGATGCAGTTCTATGGCAATGCCTTGCTCGAGTTCAAGAACGAAGGCATTACCGTGTCGCCGGCCAAGGATGAAAGTGGCGATCGCACCAGCGTCGACATGACGGTGAAGGGCGACAAGGGCGCGATTTACCCGCTGTCCTACACCCTTAACAAGGTTAACGGCGAGTGGAAAGTCCGTAACGTGATCATCAACGGTATCAATATTGGCAAGCTGTTCCGTGACCAGTTCGCCGACGCCATGCAGCGCAATGGCAACAATCTGGACAAGACCATCGATAACTGGGCGGGCGAAGTTGCCAAGGCCAAGCAAGTTACCGATCAAGCGGCTCCCAAGGCTGCCGGCCAATGAGTGAGGCGGCAGTGACCCTGGCCGGCGAAAGCGAGTTGCGCCTCAGCGGCGTACTCGACTATCAGACCGGCCCTCGCTTGCGCAAGGAAGGTCAGGCCCTGATCAAAAAGGCTCTGGCCAAGACCCTGGTGGTGGATTGCTCGGCGGTCACCAAATCCAGCAGCGTCGGTTTGTCGCTGCTGCTCTGTTACATCCGTGATGCACAAGCCCTGAACAAGCCATTGAGCATCAAGGCAATGCCCGAAGACATGCGCGAAATCGCCCAGGTCTCGGGCTTGACCGAGTTGCTGGCACATCATTAATAGCCATTTATAGAAAAGCCCCCCGTCAGAGTCCTGTTAAGTGGGGTTCGCAGGCGCGGGGCTTTTTTGTATGATGGCCGACCCGCGCGCATCAGGCGCCGATTGAGGTTGAGCATGCAGGCCGTAGAAGTGAAGAGCTTTCTTGAAGGAAAGCTGCCTGGAACCCAGGTAGAAGTTGAGGGCGAAGGCTGCAACTTTCAGCTGAACGTGATTAGTGACGAACTGGTGGCCTTGAGCCCGGTTAAGCGTCAACAAAGCATCTATGCCCATTTGAACCCTTGGATTGCTGATGGCAGTATCCACGCGGTCACTATGAAATTCTTCAGCAGCGCGGCCTGGGCCGAGCGCACCTGAGCCCCCTGAGCCCATTGGCGTCGAGATTGTTATGGATAAATTGATTATTACCGGTGGTGCTCGTCTTGATGGCGAAATCCGCATTTCCGGGGCGAAAAACTCCGCTCTGCCAATTCTTGCTGCAACCCTGCTGTGCGATGGCCCGGTTACCGTTGCCAACTTGCCGCACTTGCACGACATCACCACCATGATCGAGTTGTTCGGTCGCATGGGCATCGAGCCTGTGATCGATGAAAAACTCAGCGTCGAAATCAACCCGAATACCATCAAAACCCTGGTGGCTCCGTACGAACTGGTTAAAACCATGCGTGCGTCGATCCTGGTACTGGGCCCGATGGTTGCCCGTTTTGGCTACGCTGAAGTTGCGTTGCCAGGCGGTTGCGCAATCGGTTCACGTCCGGTCGACCTGCACATCCGTGGCCTTGAAGCCATGGGCGCAGAAATCGATGTCGAAGGCGGTTACATCAAAGCCAAGGCGCCAGAAGGCGGCTTGCGCGGTGCCAACTTCTTCTTCGATACCGTCAGCGTAACCGGTACCGAGAACATCATGATGGCCGCCGCACTGGCCAAGGGCCGCAGCGTTCTGCAGAACTCTGCCCGCGAGCCTGAAGTCGTCGACCTGGCCAACTTCCTGAACGCCATGGGCGCCAAGGTCAGCGGTGCAGGTACCGACACCATCACCATTGATGGCGTTGAGAAGCTGCACCCGACCACTTACAAAGTAATGCCGGACCGTATCGAAACCGGTACTTACCTGGTGGCTGCTGCAGTGACCGGTGGCCGGGTCAAGGTCAAGGACACTGATCCGACCATCCTCGAAGCGGTTCTTGAAAAGCTCAAGGAAGCTGGCGCCGAGATCACCACCGGTGAAGACTGGATCGAGCTGAACATGCACGGCAAGCGCCCGAAAGCGGTGAACGTGCGTACTGCACCGTACCCGGCGTTCCCGACCGACATGCAGGCGCAGTTCATTTCGCTTAACGCCATTGCCGAAGGCACGGGTGCAGTGATCGAGACCATCTTCGAAAACCGCTTCATGCACGTGTATGAACTGCATCGCATGGGCGCCAAGATCCAGGTCGAAGGCAACACGGCCATTGTCACCGGTACCGAAACCCTCAAAGGCGCGCCAGTCATGGCGACCGACCTGCGGGCTTCGGCCAGCCTGGTGATCTCGGCGCTGGTCGCCGAAGGTGACACTCTGATCGATCGCATCTACCACATAGACCGCGGCTACGAGTGCATCGAAGAAAAACTGCAAATGCTGGGTGCCAAAATCCGCCGCGTTCCGGGCTAGTTTCTGGTATTTGGCATCATGGGCACAGGGATGGTGTCCAGCCGCCAGGTGACGTAACGGCTTGCAAGCGTTACCTTACCCGGCCTCGAATCGTTCAAGTCGAGCCTGATTATCAGGCTCGATGCATGTCCGGCACCGCTTGTGTCCGGACATAAGTACCCTGATAAGGACTTACGTTTCCCATGTTGACCATTGCACTGTCCAAGGGCCGTATCCTTGACGACACCCTGCCGCTTCTGGCTGAAGCGGGTATTGTGCCGACCGAGAATCCGGACAAAAGCCGCAAGCTGATCATCCCGACCTCCCAGCCCGACGTCCGCCTGCTGATCGTCCGCGCCACTGACGTGCCGACCTATGTAGAGCATGGCGCGGCCGACCTCGGTGTGGCCGGTAAAGACGTGTTGATGGAGTACGGTGGCCAGGGCCTCTACGAGCCGCTGGACCTGCAGATTGCCCAGTGCAAACTGATGACTGCCGGTGCCATCGGGGCTGCCGAGCCCAAAGGCCGGCTGCGCGTAGCAACCAAGTTCGTCAATGTCGCCAAGCGTTACTACGCCGAACAAGGCCGTCAGGTCGACATCATCAAGCTCTATGGCTCGATGGAGCTGGCCCCGCTGATTGGCCTGGCCGACAAGATCATCGACGTGGTCGATACCGGTAACACCTTGCGTGCCAATGGCCTGGAACCCCAGGAATTCATTGCCGCCATCAGCTCCCGTCTGGTGGTCAACAAGGCTTCGATGAAGATGCAGCACGCCCGTATTCAAGCCCTGATCGACACCCTGCGCAAAGCAGTGGAGTCGCGACACCGCGGCTGACTCACCTGCGCGGCCCGGGATCTGTACCCTGAAGTCGCGCCCATCCATCCGTGTAAAAGCCAGAAATCTCAGGTACCCGCGCGGATGGCTTGGTAGTCTTGCGGTGCCTGTGCTGTGCAAAACCATAAACTCTAAGCATTCGCCAATTTCCGAGGCCCTCGCTATGACCGCTCCCACTGCAATTCGCCGACTCAACGCTGCTGACCCGGACTTCGCGCAGCATCTGGATCATCTGCTGAGCTGGGAAAGTGTGTCTGACGACTCGGTCAACCAGCGTGTGCTCGACATCATCAAAGCCGTACGCGAACGCGGCGACGCCGCACTGGTTGAGTTCACCCAGCGTTTTGACGGGCTGAGCGTCAAGTCGATGGCGGACTTGATTCTGCCCCGCGAACGCCTTGAGCTGGCACTGACCCGCATCACGGCCCCTCAGCGTGAAGCGCTGGAAAAAGCCGCGCAACGGGTTCGCAGCTACCACGAAAAACAGAAGCAGGAATCCTGGAGCTACACCGAAGCCGACGGCACGGTGCTGGGCCAGAAAGTCACGCCACTGGATCGTGCCGGCCTGTACGTACCGGGCGGCAAGGCGTCATACCCGTCGTCGGTATTGATGAACGCGATTCCGGCCAAGGTGGCAGGCGTCACCGAAGTGGTGATGGTCGTGCCGACGCCCCGTGGCGAACTCAATGAACTGGTACTGGCAGCTGCCTGTATCGCCGGTGTCGACCGGGTGTTCACCATCGGCGGCGCCCAGGCGGTTGCGGCATTGGCCTACGGCACCGAAAGCGTGCCAAAAGTCGACAAGGTGGTCGGCCCCGGCAACATCTACGTTGCCACTGCCAAGCGCCACGTGTTCGGTCAGGTCGGCATCGACATGATCGCCGGCCCTTCGGAGATCCTGGTGGTGTGCGATGGCCAGACGGATCCGGACTGGATCGCCATGGACCTGTTCTCCCAGGCCGAGCATGACGAAGATGCGCAAGCGATTCTGGTCAGCCCCGACGCCGAGTTCCTCGACAAGGTGGCGGCCAGCATCGCCAAACTGCTGCCAACCATGGAGCGGGCCGAGATCATCAACACTTCGATCAATGGTCGTGGTGCGCTGATTCTGGTCAATGACATGCAGCAAGCCATAGACGTAGCCAACCGCATCGCCCCGGAGCACCTTGAGTTGTCGGTTGCCGACCCGCAAGCCTGGCTGCCGCAGATCCGCCACGCCGGTGCGATCTTTATGGGCCGTCACACGTCCGAGGCGCTGGGCGACTATTGCGCCGGTCCCAACCACGTATTGCCTACGTCCGGTACCGCGCGTTTCTCTTCGCCCCTGGGTGTGTATGACTTCCAGAAGCGCTCCTCGATCATCTTCTGCTCCGAGCAGGGCGCTTCCGATCTGGGCAAGACGGCCTCGATTCTCGCCCGTGGAGAATCACTGACCGGCCACGCCCGTAGTGCCGAATACCGGATCATTGCTGACAGCGAACAGGGGCAATAAGCATGAGTAAATTCTGGAGTCCGTTCGTTAAAGAACTGGTGCCTTACGTGCCGGGCGAACAACCTAAGCTGGCCAGACTGGTCAAGCTCAACACCAATGAAAACCCCTACGGCCCTTCGCCAAAAGCGCTGACAGCGATGCAGGCGCAGATAAACGACAACCTGCGCCTGTACCCGGACCCGAACAGTGACCTGCTCAAACAGGCGGTTGCCGAGTATTACGGCGTGCAGACCGGCCAGGTGTTTGTGGGTAACGGCTCTGACGAAGTGCTGGCCCATGTTTTCAACGGTTTGTTTCAGCACGACAAGCCGCTGTTGTTCCCGGACATCAGCTACAGCTTCTATCCGGTTTACTGCGGCCTGTATGGCATAGAGTTCGACGCGGTACCGCTGGATCAACAGTTCCAGATCCAGCCTGCGGATTACGCCAGGCCCAATGGCGGCATCATCTTCCCCAACCCCAATGCTCCGACCGGCTGCCTGCTGGCGCTGGATGCCATTGAGCAAATACTCAAGGCCAGCCCGGATTCCGTGGTGGTCGTGGATGAGGCCTATATCGACTTTGGCGGCGAGACGGCCATCAGCCTGGTCGACCGCTACCCGAACCTGCTGGTGACGCAAACCCTGTCCAAGTCCCGCTCGCTGGCCGGTTTGCGTGTAGGGCTGGCGGTGGGGCATCCCGACCTGATCGAGGCGCTGGAGCGGATCAAAAACAGCTTCAACTCCTACCCGCTGGATCGCATGGCGATTGCCGGTGCGGCGGCGGCGTTCGAAGACCGTGAGTATTTCGAGCACACCTGCAAAGTCGTGATCGACAGTCGCGAGCAAGTGGTCGGGCAGCTACAGGCGCTGGGGTTCGAGGTGCTGCCATCGGCGGCGAACTTCATCTTCGCCCGTCACCCGGAGCATGATGCGGCCGCGCTGGCGGCAAAATTGCGGGAGCAGGGGGTGATAGTGCGTCACTTCAAGCAACTGCGCATCGCCCAGTTCTTGCGCATCACTATCGGCACGCCGGAGCAGAATGCGGCGTTGATTGAAGGCTTGTCCGACCTGTAAACCTGCTCTCCTGCTCGCGAGCTTTTAAAAGATCGCGGGCAGGCTCGCTCCTGCAGGTTATTCCTCTTGCTGCGGCGGCTGCTCTTGCGGTGGACGCAGGCCAACCTCGGCGGTGAGCTTGATCTCTTTGCCATTGCGCATGACGACTATCGACACCTTGTCCGAAGGCTTGATGCGCGCCACTTGATTCATTGAGCGGCGGCCGTCGCTGGCCGGTGCACCGTCAATGCTCAAGATCACATCGCCCAGTTGCAGGCCGGCTTTCTGCGCCGGGCCGTCACGGAAAATCCCCGCCACCACAATCCCCGTGCGTCCGGCCAGGCCAAAGGACTCGGCCAGCTCAGCAGTCAACGGCTGCACCTCAATCCCCAGCCAGCCCCGAATCACTTGCCCGTGTTCGATGATCGACTTCATGACTTCCATCGCCAGGTTGATCGGGATCGCAAAGCCTATGCCTTGTGAACCGCCGGACTTGGAGAAGATTGCAGTGTTGATGCCGGTCAGGTTGCCATTGGCATCCACCAGTGCGCCACCGGAGTTGCCGGGGTTGATCGCGGCGTCCGTCTGAATGAAGTCTTCATAGTTGTTCAGCCCCAACTGATTGCGGCCGGTGGCACTGATGATGCCCATGGTAGTGGTCTGGCCGACCCCGAACGGGTTACCGATCGCCAGGGCGATGTCACCAATGCGCAGGGTGTCCGAGCGGCCGATGGTGATCGCCGGCAGGTTTTTCAAATCGATCTTGAGAACCGCCAGGTCTGTTTCCGGATCGCTGCCAATCACCCGGGCCAATGTTTCGCGGCCGTCCTTGAGTGCCACCACAATCTGGTCGGCGCCCGTTACCACGTGGTTGTTGGTCAGCAAATAGCCCTCGGGGCTCATGATGACCGCCGAACCCAGGCTGGACTCCATGCGTTTTTGCTTGGGCGCGTTATTGCCGAAGAAGTGCCGGAACTGCGGATCTTCGAACAGGGGCTTGGCGTTTTTGTTCACCACCTTGGTGGTGTACAGGTTGGCCACAGCGGGCGCCGCGCGGGTCACGGCGTCGGCATAGGTGACCGGGCCCTGCTGCACGTAAGTGGTTTGCGGGGCCTGCTGCAGATTGACGTCCTGGCTCGGCAACCCGACCCACTGCGGGTAGCGCTGAATAATCAGCATGGCGACAAGCACGCCCGCCAGTAGTGGCCAGCCGGAATAACGCAAAGCCTTAAACATTGAACTCAGTCCTGAAGGTTGCAGAGCCATCTTGACGGCCCATAATGGCGGCCATTATACGAGGGCCGAACGCCTCTGAACGCTATATTTAGGAGTCTTTTATGGCTGTTGCCCTGAGCACACTGGTAGAAGAAGCAAATCGTTACCTGAACTGCGCTGCAATCAGCGATTACTGCCCCAACGGGCTGCAGGTCGAGGGCCGGCCACAGGTGTTGCGAATCGTCAGCGGCGTGACCGCCAGCCAGGCGTTGCTGGATGCGGCAGTCGAGGCCCAGGCCGATCTGGTGCTGGTGCACCACGGTTACTTCTGGAAGGGCGAAGACCCCTGCATCACCGGGATGAAGCAGCGCCGCCTCAAAACCTTGCTCAAACACGATATCAGCCTGCTGGCGTATCACCTGCCCCTCGACCTGCACCCCGAAGTTGGCAATAACGTGCAACTGGCGCGGCAGCTGGACATCACTGTTGAAGGGCCGCTGGACCCGAACAACGCCAAAGTGGTGGGGTTGGTGGGTTCTTTGGCCGAGCCGGTGACGGCCCGTGATTTTGCCCGCCGCGTGCAAGAAGCCCTGGGTCGTGAGCCGTTGCTGATTGAAGGCAGTGCAATGATTCGCCGCGTAGGCTGGTGTACCGGTGGCGGTCAGGGTTACATCGATCAGGCGGTACTGGCCGGGGTTGATCTGTACCTGAGCGGCGAAGCGTCGGAGCAAACTTTCCACAGTGCCCGGGAAAACGACATCAGTTTCATTGCTGCCGGCCATCACGCCACCGAGCGTTATGGTGTGCAAGCCCTGGGTGACTACCTGGCCCGCCGCTTTGCCCTTGAACATTTGTTCATCGACTGTCCGAACCCGATTTAACCCTTATGCCCTCTGGGGAGCAGCCGGTCGGCACTCGATTGGCCGCGAGCTTTCAAGATCAAAACATCGCGAGGCAGGCTCGCTCCAACAGAGGTAAAGAGGCAAACTCGTCGATCTATTCTTAGACCGTTTCGATCTAGTTGGCGCCCTCAATAGAAGAGAGCGCTGTGCTAGGATTCTCCCCTCGAACACGGCCCGCAGGCCGTTCATAAGATAGCTTTCGTGAGTAGCCATGGTCGACAAACTGACGCACCTGAAACAGCTGGAGGCGGAAAGCATCCACATCATCCGCGAGGTGGCAGCCGAGTTCGATAACCCGGTAATGCTGTACTCGATCGGTAAAGATTCTGCCGTGATGTTGCACCTTGCACGCAAGGCGTTTTTCCCTGGCAAGCTGCCGTTTCCGGTGATGCATGTCGACACCCAGTGGAAATTCCAGGAGATGTACCGCTTTCGCGACAAGATGGTTGCCGAGCTGGGCCTGGACCTGATCACTCACGTCAACCCGGACGGCGTGGCGCAAGGGATCAACCCCTTCACCCACGGCAGCGCCAAGCACACCGATATCATGAAGACCGAGGGTCTCAAGCAGGCGCTGGACAAATACGGTTTTGATGCCGCCTTTGGTGGCGCGCGCCGCGACGAAGAAAAGTCCCGTGCCAAAGAGCGCGTGTACTCTTTCCGCGACAGCAAGCACCGCTGGGATCCGAAAAACCAGCGCCCCGAGTTGTGGAACGTTTACAACGGCAACGTCAACAAGGGCGAATCGATTCGCGTGTTCCCGTTGTCGAACTGGACCGAACTCGATATCTGGCAGTACATCTATCTCGAAGGCATTCCTATTGTGCCCCTGTACTTCGCGGCCGAACGCGATGTGATCGAGAAGAACGGCACCCTGATCATGATCGACGACGAGCGCATCCTTGAGCACCTGTCTGACGAAGACAAGGCTCGCATCGTCAAGAAAAAGGTCCGTTTCCGTACGCTTGGCTGCTACCCGCTGACCGGCGCGGTGGAGTCCGAGGCTGAAACCCTGACCGACATCATCCAGGAAATGCTCCTGACCCGAACTTCCGAGCGCCAGGGCCGAGTCATCGATCACGATGGTGCCGGCTCGATGGAAGATAAAAAACGTCAGGGTTATTTCTAAGGGGTTGTCATGTCGCATGTATCTGATTTGATCAGCGAGGACATCCTCGCCTACCTGGGCCAGCACGAGCGCAAAGAGATGTTGCGCTTTCTGACCTGCGGCAACGTCGACGACGGCAAGAGCACCCTCATCGGGCGCCTGCTGCACGACTCCAAGATGATCTACGAAGATCACCTGGAAGCCATCACCCGTGACTCGAAAAAGAGCGGCACCACCGGTGACGACATCGACCTGGCGCTGCTGGTGGACGGTCTGCAAGCCGAGCGCGAGCAGGGCATCACCATTGACGTGGCGTACCGTTATTTCTCGACCGCCAAGCGTAAATTCATCATTGCCGACACCCCGGGCCATGAGCAGTACACCCGCAACATGGCCACCGGTGCTTCGACCTGTGACCTGGCGATCATTCTGGTGGATGCCCGTTACGGCGTGCAGACCCAGACCCGTCGCCACAGCTTCATCGCTTCGTTGCTGGGCATCAAACACATCGTGGTGGCCATCAACAAGATGGACCTCAAGGACTTCGATCAGGGTGTTTTCGAGTCGATCAAGGCCGATTATCTGAAGTTCGCCGAAGGCTTGCAGATGAAGCCCACCAGCATGCACTTTGTGCCGATGTCTGCCCTCAAGGGCGACAACGTGGTGAACAAAAGCGAGCGCTCGCCGTGGTACACCGGCCAGTCGCTGATGGAAATTCTTGAAACCGTTGAAGTGGCGGCCGATCGCAACCTCACCGACCTGCGCTTCCCGGTGCAGTACGTGAACCGTCCCAACCTGAACTTCCGTGGCTTTGCCGGTACGCTGGCCAGCGGCATCGTGCGCAAGGGCGACGAAATTGTGGTGCTGCCGTCGGGCAAGAGCAGCCGGGTCAAATCCATCGTCACCTTTGAAGGTGAACTGGAACACGCCGGTCCGGGTCAGGCGGTGACGCTGACCATGGAAGACGAGATCGACATCTCCCGTGGCGACCTGTTGGTGCATGCCGACAACCAGCCGCTGGTGACCGACAACTTTGAGGCCATGCTGGTGTGGATGGCTGAAGAGCCGATGTTGCCGGGCAAGAAATACGACATCAAGCGTGCCACCAGCTATGTGCCGGGTTCGATCGCCAGCATCGTCAACAAGGTCGATGTAAACACCCTGGAAGAAGGCCCGGCCAGTGCCTTGCAGCTGAACGAGATCGGTAAGGTCAGGATCAGCCTCGATGCACCGATTGCGCTGGATGGCTATGCCAGCAACCGCACCACGGGCTCATTCATTATTATCGATCGCCTGACCAACGGCACCGTCGGCGCGGGCATGATTGTCGCCCAGCCGCAGAGCCATGGCAGCGCGACCCATCATGGTGAACTGGCCCATGTGACCACCGAGGAGCGGGCCCAGCGTTTTGGCCAGCAACCGGCCACCGTGCTGTTCAGCGGTCTCTCCGGGGCGGGCAAAAGCACCCTGGCCTACGCCGTTGAGCGCAAGCTGTTCGATATGGGGCGTGCAGTGTTCGTACTGGATGGCCAGAACCTGCGCCACGACCTGAACAAGGGCTTGCCCCAGGATCGTGCCGGGCGTACCGAGAACTGGCGTCGTGCTGCCCATGTGGCGCGTCAGTTCAATGAAGCCGGTTTGTTGACCCTGGCCGCGTTCGTGGCTCCGGATGCCCTGGGCCGTGAAGAGTCCAAGGCACTGATCGGTGATGATCGCCTGCTGACCGTCTATGTGCAGGCATCTCCGGCCGTATGTGCCGAGCGTGACCCGCAAGGGCTGTATGCAGCCGGTGGCGATAACATCCCGGGAGAATCTTTCCCGTATGACGTGCCGTTGAATGCCGATCTGGTGGTCAATACGCAATCGCTGTCGCTGGATGAAAGTGTGAAGCTGGTACTGGAACTGTTGCGCAAACACGGCGCTATCTAAGCCGTACGAAAAAGCCCGCCACCGAGTACTCGGTGGCGGGCTTTTTTATGCGCGTGTATTTCCCCTCTGCAGGAACGAGCTTGCTCGCGATCTATTCCAGGCACGCGAGCAAGGGGATAGCTCAGGCGCCGGGGTATTTGCGATGCAACTCGTCCAGCAGCCGGTCCTTGTTTTCCCACAAGGTATTGATCCAGCTCTGAAACGCCCGCTTGTACTCAGGGTCCTGGTCGTAGTTTTTACCGATAAACCCGGCCGGGATTCTCAGCTCTTCGAAATCCACCACCACCTCCCGCACGTTGCCGCACAGCAGATCCCAATAACCCGGTCTGCCGCCTGGGTAGTGGATCGTCACGTTGATGATCGATTGCAGCTGTTCGCCCATCGCATCCAGGACAAAGGCAATGCCGCCGGCCTTGGGCTTGAGCAGGTAGCGAAACGGGGAGTTCTGCTGCGCGTGTTTGGCCTCGGTAAAGCGTGTGCCTTCAACGAAATTGAAAATCGCTACCGACTGGTTTTTAAACTTGGCGCAGGTTTTACGGGTGGTGGCCAGGTCCGCGCCTTTTTTCTCCGGGTGTTTGTCCAGGTAAGCCTTGGTGTAGCGCTTCATGAACGGGAAGCCCAGAGCCCACCACGCCAGACCGATCACCGGGACCCAGATCAGCTCCTGCTTGAGGAAGAACTTGAGCGGACGAATACGTTTGTTGAGCACGTACTGCAGCACCATGATGTCAACCCAGCTCTGGTGGTTGCTGGTGATCAGGTAGGAGTGCTGGTAGTCCAGCCCCTCAAGGCCTTCGATGTGCCAGCGGGTCTTGCGCAGTAAATCCATCCAGCGCGAATTGTTGCTGACCCAGGCTTCGTGGATCCGGCGCATCAACTCGTCGGTCACACGCTGCGCTGCCGGGAATGGCAGGCACAGCTTGAAAATGGCAACTACGAACAGCGGCGTGCAACACAGGATAGTGTTGATCGCCAGTAGCAATGAAGCGATGACGCCGCGTAACGGCGCAGGCAGGAAATCCAGCATTTACACATCCATAGGTCGGTTGGCGGCTTGAATCGCCGTGAGGGCGATGGTGTAGACAATGTCGTCGACTTGCGCGCCGCGAGGCAGATCATTTACCGGTTTGCGCAGACCTTGCAGCATAGGCCCAAGGCTGACGCAATCGGCGCTGCGCTGTACCGCCTTGTGCGTGGTGTTGCCGGTGTTCAGGTCAGGGAACACAAAGACCGTCGCCCGGCCCGCCACTTTGCTGTCGGGGGCCAGTTGTCTGGCGACCGCTTCATTGGCAGCGGCGTCATATTGCAGAGGCCCGTCGATCAGCAATGAATGCTGGGCCTCATGGGCCAGCAGGGTGGCTTCGCGTACTTTTTCGACCTCTTCGCCACTGGCCGATTCGCCGCTGGAGTAGCTGATCATTGCCACCCGCGGGGTGATACCGAAGGCGGCGGCCGAGTCGGCGCTTTGCAAGGCAATTTCGGCCAGTTCACTGGCGGACGGATGCGGGTTCATCACGCAGTCGCCATATACCAGCACTTGTTCGGGAAACAGCATGAAGAACACCGATGACACCAGGGTGCAGCCCGGTGCCGTCTTGATCAGTTGCAGGGCCGGGCGGATGGTGTTGGCGGTCGAGTGAATAACCCCGGAAACCAGCCCGTCCACTTCGTCCAGGGCCAGCATCATGGTGCCGATCACCACGGTGTCCTCCAGCTGTTGCTCGGCCATCGGCGCATTGATGCTTTTGGTTTTACGCAGCGCCACCATCGGTTCGACGTAACGCCCGCGAATCAGGTCCGGGTCCAGAATCTCCAGCCCTTCAGGCAGCTCGAAACCGTGGGCCTTGGCCACTGCCAGAACCTCTTCAGGTTTGGCCAGCAATACGCAGCGGGCAATTCCGCGGGCATGGCAAATGGCAGCCGCCTGCACGGTCAATGGCTCGCTGCCCTCGGGCAGGACGATGCGCTTGTTGGCTTGCTGGGCCCGCTGGATCAGTTGATAGCGGAACACCGCCGGGGTCAGGCGCATTTCCCGCGGGGTGCCGCAGCGTTGATGCAGCCAGTTGGCGTCCAGATGGCCGGCAACAAAATCGGTGATGATTTGCGCGCGCTCGCGGTCATCAATCGGGATTTCCTTGTTCAGCTGGTTGAGCTGGTTCGCCGTGTCATAGGACCCTGTACTCACTGACAGCACCGGCAGCCCGGCCTGCAGCGCGCCACGGCACAGTTCCATAAGGCGCGGGTCGGGCTTGGTGTCGCTGGTCAGCAGCAGACCGGCCAGCGGCACGCCATTCATGGCCGCCAGGCTGACAGCCAGAATAATGTCATCGCGATCGCCGGGGGTAACCACCAGCACCCCGGGTTTGAGCAGTTGCAAGGTGTTGAGTACGGTGCGGGCGCACAGAATGATTTTCGACATGCGCCGGGTTTCGTAGTCCCCGGCATTCAGCACCTGGGCACCCAGCAGGTCGGCCACGTCGCGGGTGCGTGGCGCGTTGAGTTCGGGTTGGTAAGGAATGCAGCCCAGCAGTCTGAAATCGCCACTGCGCAGCAACGGCGAGTGCTCTTTGAGGCGCGCCGAAAAAACTTCCATGCTTTCGTCGGTGCGCACCTTGTTGAGGATCACGCCGAGCACTTTCGGATCTTTGGGGCCACCAAACAACTGTGCCTGCAATTCAACCCGGCCGGAGAGCTCGGTCAGCACTTCGTTTTCCGGGGCCGACACCAGAATCACCTCGGCATCCAGGCTCTTGGCCAGGTGCAGGTTGACCCGTGCGGCGTAACTGGCGGTGCGGGTGGGCACCATGCCTTCAACGATCAGTACATCTTTACCAATGGCTGCTTCTTGATAAAGGCTGATGATTTCTTCGAGCAGTTCATCCAGTTGGCCGTCACCCAGCATGCGTTCCACATGGGCCAGTCCCAAAGGGGTTGGCGGCTTGAGACCGTGGGTGCGGGCGATCAGTTCGGTCGAGCGCTCAGGGCCGATATCACCCGGATGCGGCTGGGCAATCGGCTTGAAAAAGCCGACTTTCAACCCCGCGCGCTCCAGCGTGCGAACCAGTCCGAGGCTAATAGATGTCAGGCCCACACCGAAATCAGTGGGGGCAATAAAGAAAGTTTGCATGCGAGCTTCCTGACGTGGCAGTGCAGGGCAGCGTCCGATGTGCGGGACGGGTGCCTGAATCAATTGCCAAGATTAGCGCTATCTGCGTCTTGAGCACACCAGCCACAGGTAAAGGGCTGACCTATTTTTTTCTGGCGTTGCTGCGGGTCAAGGACCCAGGGCCTGGATTGCCAGGGTGGCTGGTGACGAAGGTGCTGGGTATGGCCACATGACAACACTGCGACCCAGTGCTGCTCTTCATCTTGACGCCAGCCAATGATCGTTGAAGTTTTCAAAGTTATCCGTTGGTCTTTGTTGTATTCGCTTTCGGGCGATTGCTTGGTTAGACTTGCGAACTCACTTATTTTTTTGCAAAAGGTCTCGCCCCATGACGATCGCCGCCAACAAGGCTGTCTCCATCGAATATACCCTGACCAACGACGATGGTGATGTCATCGATAGCTCTGCCGGCGGTGCACCGCTGGTTTACCTGCAAGGCGCAGGTAACATCATTCCGGGTCTGGAAAAGGCGCTTGACGGCAAGGCCGTTGGTGAAGAACTGACAGTGACCGTTGAACCTGAAGACGCTTACGGCGAGTACTCTGCCGAACTGGTCAGCACCTTGAGCGCCAGCATGTTCGAAGGCGTAGACACACTGGAAGTGGGCATGCAGTTCCACGCTTCCGCGCCGGACGGTCAGATGCAGATCGTGACTATCCGTGATCTGGACGGTGACGACGTAACTGTAGACGGCAACCACCCGTTGGCAGGCCAGCGCCTGACCTTCAAGGTCAAGGTTGTTGCAGTACGTGACGCGAGCGAAGAAGAAGTTGCTCACGGTCACGTGCACGGTGAAGGCGGTCATCAGCACTGATCACTGCTGCTACGCTCAATTGCGAGCTAGCCAGAAAAAGGCGCCTACGGGCGCCTTTTTGCTTTTTGAAGAATATGGCAATCGGCACTTCAGGCGATTGTTTATACATGGCCCGGGAATTCAGGAGTTTGTCATGAGCGCTTTTCACGAACTTAATCTCCACGCACTGGACGGCAAGCCGCTGCTCCTGGAAACCTTCAAAGACCAGGTTGTACTGGTGGTGAACGTTGCCTCGAAATGTGGATTGACCCCGCAATATGCCGCGCTGGAAAACCTTTATCAGCAGTACAAGGCCAGGGGCTTCAGGGTGCTTGGCGTGCCCTGCAACCAGTTCGCCGGGCAAGAACCGGGCACTGAAGAGCAAATCCGCGAATTTTGCAGCCTGAACTATGGCGTGACTTTCGAACTGAGCGCCAAGCTGGACGTAAACGGTCCGGAGCGTCATCAGCTGTATCGCTTGCTGGCCGGCGAAGGGGCAGAGTTCCCGGGTGACATCAGCTGGAACTTCGAGAAATTTCTGGTGGGGCCGGACGGCCGCGTGCTCGAACGCTTTTCACCGCGTACCGCACCGGACGATGCGACGGTTATTCAGGCGATTGAAAAAGCCCTGTCCTAAACCGGCACCTCGACGGCGCCGGTGCAGCCCCGGGCAGCCCGCAGCAAATGGCCTTCGAACTGCTCGATGATGCCCTGCCAGCTTTGACGGCTGGCATGCCGGCGGGCATTGAGACGAATGGTGCGCAGGGTTTCCGGGTCTTCGAGCAGCCAGCAGGCGGCTTCAAGCCAGGCATACTCATCACCCGGCATGGCCAGCACGCCGTTATAGCCATGGCGAATATGCTGGCCGGCAGCGGCCTCGTCATAGGCCACGACCCCCAGCCCCGAGGCCTGGGCTTCAAGCACCACGTTGCCAAAGGTCTCGGAAAGGCTTGGAAATAAAAACACATCTGCGCTGGCGTAATGGTTGGCCAGGGCTTCTGCGCACTGCACCCCGCAAAAAACCGCCTCGGGCAACGATGCCTCGAGAGCAGCCCGCTTTTGTCCGTCACCGACCACAATCAACTTGAAGCGCCGTGCCGGATAGCGTGCTTGCAATGCATCAAGGCAACGTTTGAGGGCTCCGAGGTTTTTTTCCGGTGCCAGGCGCCCGACATGTAGTAGCGCAATATCGTTTTCCCTCAGGCCCCAACTTTGGCGCAAAGACATTTGTCGTCTGGACGGACTGAACAGCTGACTGTCGACGCCGCGGGCGAGTAACTCCAGCCGCTCGAAATGTCTGCGCGTCAGTTCCAGGCGCTGGCTGGCACTGGGCACCAGGGTCAGGCTGGAGCGGTTATGGAACCAGCGCAGATAGCGGGTCAGGGCGCGGCTGAAGAAGGTCAAACCATATTGGTTGAAGTACTGTTGAAAGTTGGTGTGAAAACCGCTGACCACCGCGATGCCCAGGCGTCGGGCAACACGCAATGCGCACAATCCCAATGGCCCTTCAGTCGCGATGTACACCACATCCGGGCGCTGTTGCTGCCAGCGTCTGGTCAGCCTGTGGGTCGACGTCATGCCCCATTGCAGACCCGGATATCCCGGCAAAGGCCAACCCCGACACAGCATCAGCGTCGGGGTACTGCGCTGGTTGGCATCCTCGGTCTGGCGCGGGCGCACCATTTCCACGAGATGATTGCGCGCACGCAAGCCGTCACTCAAATGGCTGAGGGTATTGGCCACTCCATTGATTTCGGGCGGGAAGGTTTCAGTGATCAGGGCTATGTGCAGGGCTGTTGTCATGACCTCAGTGTCAGGTACAGCCATGTCGACAATATGTCAGCGCCATGTTGGATTTATGACGCGGGCAAAAATAATAGCTGCAGGTGCCTCGCGTCAGAGCATTGCGAGGCCCCTGCAGTGATCAGGCTCTGGTTCTGGCCAGTGCTTCGTCGCCCCGCTCACGCACCCAGAACAGGGTCGCGCCTGCTACAGCGGCCGGCATCATCAGAATGTTGACCACCGGAATCAGCAGCACCAGATACACGATCCCGCCAAAGCTCAGGCTCTGCCAGCGCTTTTCACGCAGCCAGGCGAGCATCTCATTCCACCCAAGCTTGTGGTTGTCCGCCGGGTAGTCGATGTACTGGATGGCCATCATCCAGACCCCGAAAATCAGCCACAGGGGCGCGGCTACCAAATTGAGCACCGGAATAAACGACAGGATCAGCAGGGCAATCGCCCGCGGCAGAAAATAGCCCAGCTTGCGCATTTCACGGGCCAGGGTGCGTGGCACCATGGCGATCAGTTCGCCCCAGCTAAAAGGCGGCGAGTTATCCACCCCGCGCACCACAGCTTCGACTTTTTCCGAGAGAAAACCGTTGAAAGGGGCAGCAATGATATTGGCGAGCATGGTGAAGGTGAAAAACACCATCAACGCCACCAGCACCACGAACAGCGGCCACAATAAATAGTTGAGGAAGCTGAGCCAGTGGGGCAGCGACGGCATCAGGGCATCGACCCACAGGCTGAACTGGTGCCCGGCGAAATAAATCAGCCCGACGAACAGCACCAGATTGATCAGCAGTGGCAACAGCACGAACAGGCGCAGGCCAGGGCTGAGGACCAACTTGAGGCCTTCACGCAAGTACTGTGGGCCAGAGAGAACGGGTGCGGGCATAGTGTGCTCCGAGCAGTGGAAAACCGGGCGACCTTAACGGCTTTATCTGTAGGGCGAAAGTCTTGCGTAAGAATCGACAATTGCTGTAACAAAGACGTCCAGGCATCTATTTGACTACATAGAGACCAGCTATGAGCTGGATTGTTATTGCGTATTTCCTTACTCTCTGCGGCCTCTATACGCTGCACCTATATTTTTCAGGATCTGCGTGTTTCAGGCGTTGCCTGAGCAGGTTTGCGATTTCTTTTTATTCCAGCCGGTCAATCGGCGTTCCGACCCGGTTTCGACACGGGCGGTCATAGGAGTGAGTCATGTCTGAAGTACGTCATTCGCGTGTGATTATTCTGGGTTCCGGCCCTGCCGGTTACAGCGCCGCGGTCTACGCGGCCCGCGCCAACCTCAAACCACTGCTGATCACGGGCATGCAGGCTGGCGGTCAACTGACCACCACCACCGAAGTCGATAACTGGCCAGGGGATGTTCATGGCCTGACCGGTCCGGTCTTGATGGAACGCATGCGCGAACACGCCGAGCGTTTTGAAACCGAGATCGTGTTTGATCATATCAACGCCGTTGATCTGAAAAACAAACCGTTCAGCCTTACCGGCGACAGCGGTGTTTACACCTGCGATGCGTTGATCATTGCAACAGGCGCCAGCGCCCGTTACCTGGGTCTGCCGTCTGAAGAAGCGTTCATGGGCAAAGGCGTTTCCGCCTGTGCCACCTGTGACGGTTTCTTCTACCGCAACAAGCCTGTGGCTGTGGTTGGCGGTGGCAACACCGCTGTTGAAGAGGCGCTGTACCTGGCCAACATCGCCAGCAAGGTGACTCTGGTTCACCGTCGCGAAACATTCCGCGCCGAGAAGATCCTGATCGACAAGCTGCACGCACGTGTGGCTGAAGGCAAGATCGAGCTCAAGCTCAACGCCACCCTGGACGAAGTGCTGGGTGACAACATGGGTGTGACCGGTGCGCGCCTGAAAAACAACGATGGCAGCTTTGACGAGTTGAAAGTCGACGGCGTCTTCATTGCCATCGGCCACACGCCGAACACCTCGTTGTTTGAAGGCCAGCTGGAACTCAAGGATGGCTACATGGTTGTGCAGGGCGGCCGTGAAGGCAACGCTACTGCCACCAGCATCGAAGGTGTGTTTGCGGCCGGCGACGTGGCTGACCACGTCTACCGTCAGGCCATCACTTCGGCAGGTGCGGGCTGCATGGCTGCACTGGACGCCGAGCGCTACCTGGACGGCCTGCAGAACGCGCAGTTCTGACAGTTTGCGACATAAAAAAACCGGCTTCGGCCGGTTTTTTTGTGTGCGGCAAATTGTAGGAGCGAGCTTGCTCGCGAGATTTTCAGAGCAGCAAAGAAGAGCTCGCGAGCAAGCTCGCTCCTACAGGGTCAACGGCGGGGCGGTGAATTCAACCCCGGCCAGGCCATGGGCGATCAACCCGCGGATGTTGCTGTGGTCCGTGCCGTCTGGAGTCGCCACCACCGAGCGATAGTGCTCGCCGAAAGCCAGCAGTGCTTCTTTATCGCTCAGGCCTTCCAGCAGGGCCAGACCCAGTGTTTTGCACGAGCCCTCATTCTGCCCGGCCGCGTTCTCTACACCGCCATTGGTGAAGGCTTGTGGCTGGTAATCGTAGTGCGCTGCGATAAACGCCAGGGTATCGGCGAACAGGTGCTCGCCGCTGTTGAGGCTGGCGCGCAGGGTATTCAAATCAGTCATGCTTTTTTCCTGTAGCGAAGGCCGCAGCCTGTTCGGCGCTGGCTTCTTTCTGGTATTGGGATTTCCACTCGGCATAAGGCATGCCGTACACCACTTCACGGGCGTCATCGAGGCTGAGGTCGATCTGACGCTCGTCCGCCGCTGCCTTGTACCACTTGGACAGGCAATTACGGCAAAAACCCGAGAGGTTCATCAGGTCAATGTTCTGCACGTCCTTGCGGCTGTCCAGGTGCGCAACCAGGCGACGAAAGGCGGCGGCTTCGAGTTCAAGGCGTTCTTGGGGCGTCATGGGATTCACCGACATTTAAAGGGTGGGTGCCTGGCGGCTTGCCGCCAGCGTAATTGAAACCGATTCGGCGAAGCGCAACGCGTGCGGCTTGTCGACTTCGACTTCGGCGTACAGAACGGCGCCATTGGACATGACCAGATCCAGCAGTTCCTGGGTCAGACGCTCAAGCAGGGCGAAGCGATTGTCTTCGACATGCTGGATCACCGCTTTGGTGATGGTCCGGTAATTGAGGGCGTGATCGATATCGTTGTCACGCACGGCTTGCTGGGCGGCATAGAGGATGGTGAGGTTGATCAATACATCCTGCTTGTTGAGGATTTCTTCCTCGTTGATCCCGATGTACGTGCGCAGACACAGGTCTTTGACGCGGATGCGGGCCATTCCTGGCTGAAGTTGTGGCATTAAGACTTGCTCCGTCCTATCAATTGCAGGAACTCCATGCGGGTGCTGGATTCGCGAAATGCGCCGAGCATGACCGAGGTGTTCATGGTTGAGTTCTGTTTTTCTACGCCGCGCATCATCATGCACATGTGCCGGGCTTCAATCACCACGGCAACACCGGCGGCCTGGGTAATGTCCTGAATGGCATCGGCGATTTCCCGGGTCAGGTTTTCCTGGATTTGCAGGCGGCGGGCGAACATGTCGACGATGCGGGCAATTTTCGACAGGCCCAGCACTTTGCCGGTCGGGATATAGGCCACATGCGCCTTGCCAATGAACGGCAGCAAATGATGCTCGCACAGCGAATACAGCTCGATGTCGGAGACGATCACCATTTCATCGCTGTCCGAGGCAAACAGGGCGCCATTGACGATGGTTTCAACGCTTTGTTCGTAACCATGACACAGGTACTGCATGGCTTTTGCTGCGCGTTCTGGGGTGTCGAGCAAGCCTTCGCGGTCAGGGTTTTCACCGAGACCGATGAGGATCTCGCGATATTGCTCAGGCAGTGTTGCGCTCATGAAGTACTTCCTCGGGGACGGCTATTTGAGATGCCGGCCGCCATTGACGGTCAAGGTGGTGCCGGTCACATACGGGTTATCCAGCAGGTAGCGCAGGCTCTGATAAATCACCTCGGCGCCGGGTTCAAACCCCAGCGCCGACTTGGCCAGGGTGCTGGCGCGGTACGCCGCGTCATCGTCCGGGTTGAACATCAGCAAGGCCGGGGCAATGCCGTTGACTTTGATGCGTGGCGCCAGTTTAGCGGCGAATGACAGGGTCAGGCTGTCGAGCCCGGCCTTGGTCGCGCAATAGGCAATATGCTTGCTGCTGCCCTTGCGGGTGACATCGTCGCTGATATGCACAATGTCCGCCGGAGTCGAGCGCTCCAGCAGTTCAGTGCAGTGCAGGTTGATCAGGTAGGGTGCGAGCATGTGCACGCTGAACATCTGCGTGAAGGCAGCGGTCTGGTCGTCGACGGTATCCACAAGCCAGGCCGAGGCATTATGGACGATGGCCCGCAGCGAGTCAGTGTGGCTTTTCAGGCGCTGGATAAAATCGAGAATACCTTCTTCGTTTGAAAAGTCGGCAAACAGCGTCGTGGCGCCCAGTTCGCGCAAGGCTTGTACGCCGGGTTTTTCACTGCGGTAGGTGATGATCACCCCATGACCGTCCGCCAGCAGTTGCCTGGCGCAATGCAAACCAATGCGCTGGCCAGCGCCAGTGATCAGAATCGGTGCAGAAGGAGAGGGCATGACGGACTCGGTGAGGTAAGGCCGGAAACTGTCGCGGCGTAGTAGCAAAACTATACCAGCGTCCGCGACGTAACGGCCAAGCCCGAATCCGGGTTTAGCTGCGATGGGATGCGATTGCGCCGGCCGGCGGCTTGTTTGGAAGGCTGTGAAGCCAGTTGGCCAGCAAGTGGGTTGAGAGTGGAATAAACCAGAACACCATCAGCGGGGTCAGGGCCAGGGTGCTGACAAATATGCGTGGCAGCAAACTCAGCTCGCCCAGCACCGGGCCCAGTACAAAGTTGAACAGCAGTGACACCGGAAAGAAAGCCAGCCAGATGGCCACCGCTTGCTTCCAGCGGGGCGGGCGCTGACCGCTGGCACCGAACCAGCCATCGATACCCTTCACGCGGCGCTCTGAAGGATGGGCAAACAGGTCACTGCCACGCAGCAACCAGGCCTTGCGCGAGACCGAGTGTTCCCAGGCGTGGAGGGTGGCTTCGTCGGCAAAGCGAAAAATGATCTGAAACTCGTCATCGCCCGCAGGCGGGGCCAGAACGCCGGAGCCCAGGTAGCCGGGAAAGTCTGTGGCCAATTGCTCACCCTCATGCAGCCAGGCGATCAATTCCTGATAGCGGCCTTCAGCGACACGGCGTGCAACCAGCAAGGTGACAGGAGTGGTAGACATTGTGTATCTCCAGAAGGCTGATGCTGCCCGGGTAGGGCAGCCACAAAACACAGCACCGGGGTGGTGGGCCGTGTTCTGGAAAACAAGCAAGGATTGTTCCTCCTGAGCTCTTTTGCGCCGGTTTGTATCGCTGACAAGTCTGATCCCGCAAAGCATCGTGAAAATCCCGGCCCCTGTTTGAGCACCAGATGACGCGATGAGGCGTAGAATCCCCTGCATATCCTCTTGGTCCTTGCCCTCCAATGCCCGTGATTACTGAACTTGAGCCCGTAGCGTTATCTGCCGATTGCCCTGAACAGCAAGGCTTGTATCCGATCAGGGAAGTCGCGCGGCTCACAGGCATCAACCCGGTGACCCTGCGCGCCTGGGAGCGGCGCTACGGTCTGATCCAGCCAACGCGCACCATAAGCGGGCATCGTCTGTACTCCGTGACCGATATTGAGACAGTGCGCCGGGTCATGGGCTGGCTGGAGCGCGGGGTGGCCGTCAGCAAAGTCGCGCAGTTACTGGCCAACGACTCTGCACATGAGCGCCTGCAGCCTGTCGCCAATGAGCACCGTGAATGGCAATGCCGTGCAGGGGCTGCGCTGAGTGCATTCAACGAGCCCGAGCTGGAACGCCTGTACGGGCAGATTTATTCCGGTTACCCGGCGGAAACCGTTTTCCAGGATATTTTTCTGCCGCTGTGGCAGCAACTGCTCAGGGGGCGGGATGAGTTCGGCCGCACCAGTGAATGGCTGATGCTGGACGGGTTCCTGCGCGCACGGGTACAGCACCGGCTGCAGATGCAGGCGGCACAAGCCGCACAGTGTGTGGTGATGGTTGCAGTGCCGGAGCTGTGTCATGAGCTGGAGCTGCTGGTCGCCGGCTTGCTCCTGAGCCGCCACGATAGGGTGGTCAGGGTGTTGGCGACAGGGCAGCCACTGGACGAGCTTGCGCTGATTTGCGAGAAGATCAGGCCCCAGGCCGTTGTGCTGTTTGCTCAGCGTACCCTGGGCGCCGCGCACCATCGGCGGCTGACGCGGTTGGCGCCCAGCCTGAACTGTCCGCTGTTTTTGGCGGGCGAGGCTGTGCACACGGCGCAAGAGGCGCTGCAGGGAACATCGGTTGCCTGTTTGGGGCGCCAGGCTGCTGGGGTGAGTCAGCAGCTGGATGCTGAACTCAAGGGGCGCTGAGGGCTATGAGCTGTGAAATGCCGGATGCGCCAGACGATGCTGTTGCAGGATGAACTGGCGCAGACGCTCGGTCTGGCCTTTATCGTGCTGGCCAAGCCGGTAGGCATACAGGCCTGATTCGGTCTTGCGCTCCAGCGTGCCGCGTACGGCGATCCGTTCATAGCCCACGGGGCTGAACCATTGGGCAAACTGACGCGGTGGCTGACTGTTGTTGCGCACCTCCACCAGCAGTCCCTTGAACGATACCTGGGTGACCCACAGGTTTCCGGGTCTGGCCCGAATATTCTCCAGTGCCACCGGTTCTTCCAGGGTCAGGCGCCACGGGCGGCCAAGGGGCCCGTCTTCAAAAATGCTCGGCGCTCCCAGCTGCAAATGCTGTGCATGGAACTCGTCTTCTACCAGGCTTAACGGAAAGCTCATTTGCTGGTCGGCAAATTGCGCCTGGATCGTGACTTGTTCATAGGCGGCCAGGCGGGTGAGCAGATCACGTATTTGCGAGACCCCTTTAACCGTGAGGCTCGACGAAGCGTCCCGCTGATTGAGCTGCGGGTTCTGATGCATCGTCTGGATAAAATCCAACTCGTCCTGAGTCAGAAGGGTCTCGTGGGACATTATCTGGCTCGTAAATTAGCGTTACAAATCAGCGCAGGTGAGACTAAGACCCTCAAATCTGTGTTTTGTTAACTCCGTTCGTCGCCTTGAGCGCCTGGAGTTCGGCTTTTACCCCGGCCAGTTCGGCTTCCAGTTGCGCAACCCGCTGTTGGGCTTTGACCTGGGCCGTGACATCTTTTTGCACGCCAATAAAGTAGGTGAGCTGATCGTTCTCGTTAAACACGGGGGTGATCGACAGCTCGTTCCAGAAATGCGCACCATCCTTGCGATAGTTGCGCAGTATCTGGCGAGTCGGCTGGCCGCTGGCAATGGCATCGCGGATCAATTGCAGGCCGGTTTGATCGCGGTCACCAGCCTGCAAAAAGCGACAGTCCTGATACAAGATATCGTCGCTGCTGTAACCGGTGAGCGTTTCAAACGCCTTGTTCACGTAAATCAGAATGTTGTCTTCGCCTTCCTGTTCGGCAATCACAATGCCGTCCTGGGACGCGTCCACCATGCGTTGCAACAAGCGGGAAGTAATCATCGTGGGGTTCTCCGGAGGGGCGGCAAAGTGCTGGCATTTTAAGCCGGTCGCAGGTGCAGTCTACGTGCCATCACCGAAAGCTGCGCCTCACCTGCTAATATCCCGGACTTTTAGTCAGTTACAGGATCAGATTGATGAAAGTCGCCATCCTTTCCGGCTCGGTGTACGGCACCGCAGAAGAAGTCGCCCGCAACGCCAGACAACTGCTGACCGATGCCGGCTTTGAGGTTTTGCTCAATCCTCGCGCCCGCCTGGCAGATATTCAGGCCTTCGCTCCTGAAGCCTTTTTGGCCGTCACCTCGACCACGGGCATGGGCGAGCTGCCCGACAACCTGATGCCGTTGTACTGCGAGATCCGTGATCTGCTGCCGGCCGCCTGGCGTGGCTTGCCTGGTGCCGTGATCGCCCTTGGTGATGAAAGTTATGGCGACACTTTCTGCGGCGGCGGCGAGCAAATCCGTGAGCTGTTCGCAGAGTTGGGGCTGCGCGAGGTGCAGCCCATGCTGCGCCTGGACTCCAGCGTCACCGTTACCCCGGAAGAAGACGCCGAGCCCTGGCTGCAGGACTTGATCAAGGCACTGACGCAATAACCGGCCGCTCGCGCAGCAGCTCCAGCCAGGCTTGGGCTGCCCGCGACAAATAAGCCCCGTCGCGCCAGATAAAGGCGATATCCCAGCGCAGGTAATGCGGCGCGATCAGCTTCAAACGCACGACCCCCGGCCGTACCAGAGCCCGGGCCACCACGCTGGGCAGCAGCACCACACCTTGTCCGGCGGCCACCAGCGCCACTAAAAAATCCGATTGCCCGCTGCGGCCACCTTCTTTGGGTGTGAAGCCCGATTGATGGCACGCCTGCAGCAAACGCTCGTTGAGCATGAAGCTGCGCTGGTAGAGCAAAAACGGTGTATCGGCCAATTGCTCCAGACGCACGCTGCCGTCCTGTGCAAGCGGATGATCCTCCGGCAGCAGCGCATCCAGCGGTTCATCGCAAAACGGTTGATAGCCGAACAGCGGGTTTTTCGGGGTCAGACTGCCGCCCAGCTCCAGTTCTCCGCTCATCACCGCCTGCTCAATATGCATGCTGCCGCCTTCGAGCAGTTGCACCTGAATATTGGGGTAACGCCGCCGGTACTCGGCAAACAGGCTGGCGAACAAGGTATTACTGCCCAGTAGCGGCAGCCCTACCCGTAACTCGCCCCGGGTCAACTGGCTCAAGTCGTCCAGCTCGCTGAGCAGCTCATTGTGCAGGCGCAGCATGCCTTCTGCGCGCTGCAGCACCACATTTCCCGCCGCCGTCAGGCGCACCTGCGAACCCAGGCGATCGAACAGCGGCGTGCCAAGGTTCTGCTCAAGTTGCGCCACCTGTTTACTCACCGCTGACTGGCTGATATGCAGCAGATGGGCGGCCTGGGTAAACCCGCCCTGACGCGCCACTTCAACGAATGTGCGCAGTTGTTTGAATTCCATGTGCGTGATTCCGTTTTGGAATAGCTTCCAGTCTAACAATTCGTTTTAGGGATGGAAGGCCTGTCTTTAAACTGAAGTCCAGTCTGCACTGGAACCCATATGAAACGCTTCGATGTAAAACGCTTTGCCCGTCTGGTCAGTGAGGTGGCGGTATTGCTGGCCATTTATTTTCTCGGCTGTCAGATCGCGGCGTGGTGGCACCTGCCAATACCCGGCGGGGTGATTGGCATGGCCTTGCTGCTGCTGGCATTTGCCTTGGGGCTGATCAACCCGGCGACCCTGCAATTGGGTGCCGGGGTATTGATGGCCGAAATGTTGCTGTTCTTCATCCCGGCGCTGATGAGCCTGCTCGACTACGGCGCACTGGTACGCGATGACGGATGGCGGATATTGCTGGTGATCGGGGTCAGCACCTTGTTGGTCATGGTGGTGACCGCCTTTACCGTCGAAGCCGTATGCCGCTGGAGACTGCGCCATGAAGTTTGAATGGATGCCTGTGTTCTGGCTGATCCTCACCCTCGGGGCCTACGGTCTGAGCCGCTGGATGTACCGGCGCACCGGGCGCTATCTGCTGTCGCCGCTGATTCTGGTGCCTGCCCTGTTGCTCGCAGTGGCCGTACCGCTACACACCGCCTATGCCGAGTACTCAAGCGATACCCATTGGTTGATGCTGGTATTGGGCCCGGTGACAGTGGCCTTCGCCGTGCCGATCTGGCAGCAGCGCAAGTTGCTGGCGCGGCATTGGGTCGCCTTGTTGCTGGGGATGCTGGCGGGGAGTGTGGCCTCCATTGGCAGCTCATTCTGGCTGGCCAGGGCACTGGCCCTCGACACATCGCTGACCATGTCTTTGGTGCCCCGTTCCATCACCACGCCGTTCGCCATGCCCCTGGCCCAACACCTGGGCGGAGTCCCCGAACTGACTGCGGTGTTCGTAATGTTTACCGGTGTATTTGGCGCACTGCTGGGGGGGATTCTGCTCAAGTGGCTACCGCTGCGCAGCAGTCTGGCGCGGGGTGCCCTGTTCGGCATCGGGGCCCACGGAGCGGGGGTCAGCCGCGCCCGCGAGGTCGGCAGTGAAGAGGGGTCAGTGGCGGGGCTGGTCATGGTCCTCACCGGGATCCTCAACCTGTTTGCGGCGCCATTGCTGATGCTGCTGCTTTGAACCGCGGCAAATTCCGGGCATAAAAAAGGCCGCTGAAGGACAGCGGCCAACGAAGACGTTCATCAAGGAGCAACAAATCAACGTCAGGGTAAATCTGGGGGAGAGTCGAGTTGACTCAATCCGTGTGACCGGCAGCCGTGCCGGAAAGTTCGATAAGAATAATGGCTGTCTTGTTATGGAGTAAGGCCGCTTTTCGACAATCTCTGTTACCGCTTCGGCAATAGTCGAAAGCCGAACCAGGCGCCACAGTTATACCGCGGCAGGCGTTGTTAACCCGGTTGATAACCCATCCGCCAGCTGATGGCCGTGCTCGCTTCCAGCAGCCGCTTGGCTGCGGGGCCGTTTTCATCGGCATGGAACAGCGACGCCGGCCCGACCACGGTCAGTACGCCAGCCACATGACCGGTGGCATCAAACACCGGTGCCGATAATGCATCGACCCCGGGCATCAGCAAGCCATGGACAAAATGCAATCCCCGTTCACGGATCTGTACACCGGTTGCGGCGTAGGTTTCAGGTTTTTTCAGCGGATGAATTTTATCGGTTTGCAACTCCAGCTCGCGCAATGTGGCGGTTTCCCGGTCAGGCAGAAAGGCATTGAACACCAGCCCCGTGGACGAACTCAGCAGGGGTAGCACCGAACCCAGTTTGGTCACCACCGTGACTGCGCGAACCGCGGCTTCAATATGCACCACGGTTGCCCCCTGATTGCCCCACACCGCCAGAAAGCAGGTTTCATTCAAGTCATCGCGCAGTTCGGCCATGGGCAGGGCGGCGACTTTCAGCACATCCATGCTGTTGAGTGCGGCCAGCCCCACACGTAACGCCTCACGCCCCAGTCCGTAATGATTGGTGGCTGCATTCTGCTCGGCAAAACCACTGGCGATTAATGCCTGCAAGTAGCGATGCACCTTGCTCGCCGGCATTTGCACGTGCTCGGCCAGACGCGACAGGGAAGTGGAAGGTGACAGCTCGGCCAGGGCCTTGAGGATGTCAGTGCCGACTTCGGCGGAGCGCACTTTCTGTTTGCCAGTGCTGTCGTTACTGCTGCGTGGCTTTTCCATGGGCTGCTGGGATCTCGGGACGAATGGGCGTCTTTATAGCTTGACGCTTAATACCAATCAAATTACGTTATGCGTAATTGAATTACGATAAAAATAACGCAGCGACGCGCAAGCTGTTTTCGGGCCGGGCGCAGTCAGCTGTATTCTCCACACTGGAGGCGCCATGAACCTCGACTCGTCTTTGTCCGATCCCGTGTATCAATCCGGGTTTGGCAATGAATTCAGCAGCGAAGCATTGCCCGGCGCGTTGCCGGTCGGCCAGAACTCCCCGCAACAAGTCCCTTACGGCCTGTACACCGAGTTGTTGTCGGGTACCGCGTTCACCATGGCACGCAGCGAATCGCGCCGCACCTGGATGTACCGGATCAAGCCATCAGCCAACCACCCGGCATTCGTCAAGCTCGGGCGGCAACTGGGCGGCGGCGGATTGGGCCCGGTAACCCCCAATCGCCTGCGCTGGAACCCGCTGCCAATCCCGGATGAGGCCACAGATTTCATTGACGGTCTGGTGGCTATGGCGGCCAATGGCGCTGCGGACAAACCTGCGGGTATCAGCATTTACAGCTACTGCGCAAACACCTCGATGCGGCGCGTGTTCTTCAACGCCGACGGTGAATTGCTGCTGGTACCCGAGCAGGGCCGTCTACGGATTGCGACCGAGTTGGGGGTGCTGGAGCTTGAGCCTCTGGAGATTGCCGTGATCCCCCGTGGCCTCAAGTTCCGTGTTGAACTGCTCGACCCGCAAGCCCGTGGCTACGTGGCCGAAAACCATGGTGCGCCGCTGCGCCTGCCGGATCTGGGCCCTATTGGCAGCAATGGCCTGGCCAATCCCAGGGATTTTCTGGCCCCGGTGGCCCACTACGAACATAACGGGCAACCGACCCCTCTGGTGCAAAAATTCCTCGGTGAACTCTGGGGTTGCGAGCTGGATCACTCGCCACTCAACGTGGTCGCCTGGCATGGCAATAACGTGCCGTACAAATATGACCTGCGGCGCTTCAACACCATTGGCACCGTCAGCTTCGATCATCCCGACCCCTCGATCTTCACGGTATTGACCTCGCCCACCAGCGTGCCGGGTCTGGCCAACCTCGACTTCGTGATCTTCCCGCCGCGCTGGATGGTGGCTGAAAACACCTTCCGGCCACCATGGTTCCACCGCAACCTGATGAACGAGTTCATGGGCCTGATCCAGGGCAGTTACGACGCCAAGGCCGAGGGGTTCCTGCCCGGCGGTGCTTCGCTGCACAGCTGCATGAGCGCCCATGGCCCGGACGCCGAAACCTGTACCAATGCCATTGCAGCAGAGCTGCAACCGAGCAAAATCGACAACACCATGGCCTTTATGTTTGAGACCAGCCAGGTGTTGCGCCCCAGCCGGTTCGCCCTTGAATGCCCGCAGTTGCAATCCAGTTACGACGCTTGCTGGGCTTCGCTGCCCACAACCTTCAACCCGAATCGGAGATAAACATGACCCAGTCCACATTTACCCGCAGCTGGATCGCCTCCGCCAACGGCCACAGTGATTTCCCGTTGCAAAACTTGCCCATGGGGATCTTCAGCCTTAATGGCTCGGCGCCCCGTAGCGGTATCGCCATCGGCGAGCACATTTTTGATCTTGAGGCGGCGCTGGCTGCCGGTTTGTTTGAAGGTCAGGCCAAGGTCGCGGTGGAAGCCTCGCTGGGCGGCGCCTTGAATACCTATTTTGCGTTGGGCCGCAGTGCCCGGGTAGCCCTGCGCGAACGCTTGCTGGAGCTGCTGGGCGAGGGCAGCACCCTGCGGGGCAAGATCGAAGCCCAGGGTGCGAAACTGCTACCGCTGGCGGCGGATTGCCAATTACACCTGCCGGCCAAAATCGGTGACTACACCGATTTTTATGTCGGCATCGAACACGCGAAAAACGTCGGCAAACTGTTTCGCCCTGACAATCCTTTGCTGCCCAACTATAAGTACGTGCCAATCGGCTACCACGGCCGCGCTTCCACCATTCGCGCATCGGGTGCCGAGGTGCGTCGTCCTAAAGGACAAACCTTGCCCGCCGGTCAGGCCGAGCCGACTTTTGGGCCCTGTGCACGTCTGGATTACGAACTGGAACTGGGTATCTGGATTGGCCAGGGCAATGACCTGGGGGATGCCATCCCGGTCAGCGAAGCGGGCGAACACATTGCCGGTTTCTGCCTGCTCAACGACTGGTCGGCGCGTGATATCCAGGCCTGGGAATACCAGCCGCTGGGGCCGTTCCTGTCCAAAAGCTTCATCACCAGCATTTCCCCGTGGGTGGTGACGGCCGAAGCGCTGGAGCCGTTCCGCCGCGCGCAGCCGGCCCGCCCTGAAGGCGACCCGCAGCCCCTGGCGTACTTGCTCGATCCCAAGGATCAGGGCCAGGGCGCGTTGGACATCGAGCTCGAAGTGCTACTGCTGACCCAGGGGATGCGTGAACAAAATCTGCCGGCCCATCGACTGGGCTTGAGCAACAGTCTGAACATGTACTGGACTGCCGCGCAGCTGGTGGCTCACCACAGTGTCAACGGTTGCCAGCTGCAGTCGGGCGACCTGTTCGGTTCGGGCACCCTGTCGGGCCCTGACCGCTCGCAACTGGGCAGCCTGCTGGAAATCACCGAGGGCGGTAAACACCCGATCGAACTGGTGTCGGGCGAGGTTCGCAAGTTCCTTGAGGACGGCGACGAAATCATCCTGCGTGCCCGTTGCACCCGTGAAGGGTATGCCTCCATCGGTTTTGGCGAATGCCGGGGCAAGGTCGTCGCTGCGCGCTAAAGGAGCGAGCCATGCAACTCTTTACCTACTACCGCTCGACCTCGTCCTACCGGGTGAGGATCGCGCTGGCGCTTAAAGGTCTGGATTATCAGGCGGTGCCGGTCAACCTGATTGCCGCTGGCGGCGGCGAGCACCGCCAGCCGGCATATCTGGCGATCAATCCCCAAGGCCGGGTACCGGCCTTGCGTACGGAGGAGGGCAGGGTGCTGACCCAGTCCCCGGCGATTATCGAATACCTCGAGGAGCGGTATCCGCAGGTGGCGTTGCTGTCCGAAGATCTGGACACCCGTGCCCGCGAACGTGCGGTGGCAGCCCTGGTGGCCTGTGATATTCATCCGCTGCACAACGCCAGCGTGCTCAATCAACTGCGCCAGACGGGGCAGACCGAAGAGCAGGTCATGCAATGGATAGGTCACTGGGTCAGCCAGGGCCTGGCGGCCATTGAACAACTGATTGGCGATAGCGGCTATTGCTTCGGCCCGGAGCCCGGGCTGGCGGATGTGTACCTGATCCCGCAGCTGTATGCGGCTGAGCGCTTCAAGGTATCGCTGGTGCCATACCCGCGGATCGCCCGGGTTGCGGCATTGGCAGAGCAGCACCCCGCGTTTGTCGCTGCACACCCCGCGCGGCAACCGGATACACCCGCCTAGCGGCACACAAGACAATGGCCGGGCCGGGGTTCAGACGCACAAACTGTAGCCCCGGCAGGTTATGTCTGAAACCCTGAAAACAGCTCAGACTTATTCCTGCGCACTTCAACGATTTTTCTGGCGCCACCTATACTGGCGTTTACCTTTTATCGTTCGAGGGCTGGTTAATGTTTGCTCTCATGCAAAGTGCTCATGTGGAGTCGTTGCACCTCAGTGTCGATCCTGTCACCGGGCTCAAGGCAGTGATTGCCATTCATAGCAGTCGTCTGGGCCCCGCCCTGGGTGGCTGCCGTTATCTGGCGTATCCCAACGATGAAAGTGCAGTCAACGATGCCATCCGCCTGGCCCAGGACATGAGCTATAAAGCGGCGCTGGCCGGTTTGGCGGTGGGCGGCGCCAAGGCAGTCGTCATGCGGGCGGCCCATGTCGAAAGTCGCGCGGCGCTGTTTGAAGCATTCGGTCGCTGTGTCGAGCAACTCGATGGACGCTATATCACCGCGATTGACAGCGGCACCTCTACCGCCGATATGGATTGTATTGCCCAGAGCACCCGCCACGTAACCAGTACCACTGCGGCAGGCGACCCGTCACCGCATACGGCGATGGGGGTGTTTGCCGGTATTCGCAGCACTGCGTCGTCGCGTCTGGGCAGTGACAACCTGGAAGGATTGCGGGTTGCCGTGCAGGGGCTGGGCAAGGTCGGTTACGCCCTGGCCGAGCAACTGCATGCGGCGGGTGCCGAGTTGCTGGTGTGCGATACCGATCCCGGTAAAGTTCGCCTGGCCATGGATCAGCTTGGCGCCCATCCGGTTGCCTGTGAAGCCTTGCTCAGCACCCCCTGTGACATTCTTGCACCCTGCGGTCTGGGCGGCGTGCTGAACTGGCACAGCGTGGCGCAACTGCGTTGCTCGGCAGTGGCCGGCTGTGCGAACAACCAGCTGACCAACCTGCAAGTTGCCGATCAGCTCGAACGCCGGGGGATATTGTATGCGCCTGACTATGTGATCAATTCGGGTGGTCTGATTTACATGGCGCTGACCCATGAAGGCGCGACCCCCGAGGCCATTAACCAGCAGTTGTTGCGTATCAGCCAGCGCCTGACGGGCATCTACGCCCACGCCCAGGCCGAGAAGCGTTCACCGGCACGGGTTTCCGATGAGCTGGCGCAGCGGTTGTTGTACCCCAAAAGCACTGCGACCTCATCGTAGGCGCAGGCTTGCCCAGGAAGCTGATCAAGCCGAACAGCCAGACCTTCAGGCCATTGCCAGCAATCGAGCATCCACCGGCTGCTCCAGCAGGTTGCTTGCCTGACAGGATTGATCAGCGGCCAAAAAACGGGTCTCGAATGCGACCAGCCCGGCATGCTGGTTGTGCAGGGCCTGGATCTGCTCCAGCACTGACTGTTTTTTGTCGGTGATAGCGTTTCGCACCACATCCCATGGCAGTGCCTGCCCGTGGTGCTCATCAAGAATCGCCAGCATTTCCTTCAGTTTGAAGCCCAGTTGCTGGGCGCACTTTATGAACATCAGCCGCTCGACACTCTGCTCGCTGTAGACGCGATAGTTGCCACGGCGCTGCGGCGGCGGCAACAGGCCGATGTCTTCATAGTGACGAATGCTTTTGATGGTGGTGCCCGATCGTTGGGCGGCTTTGCCGATGTACATGAAAAGTCCTTTTTAATGGCCGCCCGCATATTGGAGCCTTACCTGGCAGCGAGTTCGCGGATTTGCCCGAGCCAAATGTCCCGTTGCCTGGCGGTTGAATCCAGAATCGGGCCGAATGTCAGGGTCACGAGGGGTTTTATGCCACAAAAGGCCAGAGTGGTCCTGCGCATTTGATGCAATGCCGGCATGCAGTACACCCATTTGTAATACCAGGGCGGGGTGTCCATGGTCACCAGCAGACAGGCGCTGCGTCCTGACAACAGTTTCTCTGGAAAAGCTTTGCCCTTGCGGTAGCTAAAGGCGAAGCCGGGTAGCAGGATGCGCTCGAGAAAGCCTTTGAGCAAAGCCGGAACCCCGCCCCACCAGACCGGAAACACCAGTACCAGATGCTCCGCCCAGGTGATGTCAGCCTGGGCCTTGAGCAAGTCCGGCTCCAGCGGCTGGATCTGTTTATAACCCTCGTGCAGCACCGGATCGAAACACAGGGCTGCGAGATGCAACACGCGGACATCCTGACCGGCGCCAATGGCCGTTTCGACATAGCGGTCGGCCAGGGCTGCACAAAAACTGTCGGTAGAGGGATGTCCCAGAATTACCAGTACTCGCTTGCTCATCATTACACCAACCTGAAAGACGGCCTTTCAGGATAGGGTCTGCCCCCAGGGGGAGAGTCAAGCGAGGGCTCGGTGCTGTTACTCGCTTTCGACCAGCAACTCGGACAGGGCGTCCGGCTGGCTCTTGAAGGCCTTGGCAAACACATCGCGGTTTTTCGCCATGTAAATGCCGGCTTCTTCGACCTGCTGCTCGCTCAGCGACGGCACGGCTTTTTGCAATACTTCAGCCAGCAACTCTGCAAGTTCCAGCATTTTGTCATGACGGTCAGCTTCGGCTTTATCCATGAACAAACGCTCCAGATCTCGGCTGCTGCGGTATACCACTTCGACGGCCATTTACCACCTCATATGCCTTCACGTAAATTATCTAGCGATTACTGTATTTATATACAGCAAAAAGAATAAGCCAATCCCCGGGATTTGAATAGCGGCTTTTTTACTCTAGCCGCAATTGGTGTGCGCAGCGGGCATCCGAGGTGTCTAATAGCCGGCCGCCACCATCTCACTGGGGATGCCTGGCCTTATTTCTGCATGCAGAAAGGGCCATGTACATGCGGATGATCCGTTCGAGTCGATTCAAGGAGCTGCATCGTGAGAGTTAACAAAGCTGAAAAGCTACGTCGCCAGGTTCATGAACTGGCCGAATCGATGGGCAATCTGTTCGTCGAGACCTTCCACTATATGGCGTTGTTTGCCATTGGCGCAGTCACTGCCTGGGCGGCGGTGATGGAATTTCTGCAGATGGTGGAGAAGGGCAATATCTCCATCGATGACATTCTGCTGCTGTTCATCTACCTCGAACTGGGCGCCATGGTCGGAATTTATTTCAAGACGAGGGTCTACGTTACTAACAATTTATTTTGCCATGGAAAACCCCTTGAAAGCCACGGAAACGCTGGGGCGTGGTGTGCATAACCCGCCTCTGACGTGCCGTGTGACTGGACTGAATCGCTCAATTTTTTGATGGTGGTGGGAATGATGACTGAACAAGTAAAATGGGCCGAAAGCCTGCGCAAGAAACTTCACGGTGGGGCTGACTCAATCGGCAATCTCTTCGTAGAAACATTCCATTACCTTGCGCTTTTTGGCATCGGGGCTGTGACGGTTTACGCCGGGATTTCGACCTTTATAGTGATGCTGCAACAGCCTAAAATCTCTGTCGATGACATTTTGCTGCTTTTCATTTTCCTTGAACTGCTGGCTATGGCGGGCATTTATTTTCGTACAAATCACATGCCTTTACGCTTCCTTTTGTACATCGGCGTTACGGCTTTGATTAGGCTTTTGATTAGCGACGTTTCACATCACAACGCCCCCGACATGGGGATTCTTTACGTCTGTGGTGGTGTGCTTCTGCTGTCAATTTCAATTCTTGTGGTTAGATTCTCATCTTCAAAATATCCATCTGTTAAAGAGCGCTCAGAGAACTAGCTGTTGACCTAAAAAGGATTTTTATTATGAGTAAGGACGATTTGGCGTATTCGCAGCAGCTTGCTTTGGTGACTAATACAATTAGTAAGTACACGAGGATTTCAGTTTTTGAAATTTCGATGAAGTACCTCGCAAATAAGCGCAGTGGAAGTGATGAAGGTTTAAATATAAAGAACGCACCTTGGCTAGTGTTCTTGCTTGTAAAAATATCATCTCAAGAAAACGGTAAATTGAAAATGAATGAGGCGGATTTTGTTCGTGTCATTAATTTGCTTTTTAGATTGCAGGATTACTTGTTCAAACCTGACTACGAAAATATATTGATGTCGTTTCGTCCCTTAATCAATCAGCAAATGTGGATAGGAGGAGGGGAGGGTAAAAGTATAATGAGCTTGGTTAGGCAGTGTAAGATTTTAGGCGGTAAAGAGAAGTATGAAGTTGCAGGTCGTAATGTTGTGGGTTTTGGAGTTACAAGTTTTTCAATTATTTGGCTGCATATTTTTTTACAGATGGGAGATAGGAAGGATGGTCAGGTCTTTGAGTTGAATATGGTTGACCTGCTGTTTAGGTTGCAGGCAGTAGTAAAGATAGACGAAATTATAAATTTTTTTGGGTATTTTGGAATACGCTATAAAGATTTACCAGCGTATTTCGAGCAGTATAAAGAAAAAAGTAATGGTACGTTTGAGGATTACTACTACGATACGCCTTTGAAAAGGAAGCCGTTCTTGGTTTCCGGTGCGCATGTCTACATTTTTAACTGCGACCTTATTTTTTCAAGCTTCCCCTATATGCTCGTTGATATAATTAAGCGTGCCGATTTGAAAGGGGAGTTAGGAAAGGATATTGAGGGATATGTTGGAGCATGTCTCGCGAAAACTTCGAAGGTAGTCCATTCGGAAAGTGACTTAAAAAATATATATCGTGAGTTTTTAATTCCTCTAAAAGGGAATAAGTTTCCTGATTTTGCAGTCGAAGAATCAGATTTTGTTTTTGTGGAAAGCAAGGCAGTCGAGCAAGCTGATTGGCTTAAAGTTAGTTCAGACCCGGCCCTGTTGAAGAAAGTTACTCATGACCATATTCTAAAAGCCCTTGTGCAGTGTCAGATGTGTGCTGCTCGATTGAAAAGTATTAGTAAGTACGCTGATAAAGATTTTAAGGCTATGGTGGTCACTCACGGAGACTTTGGGTTTCTTACAGCCGCAAATATAGAGAATTTTATTGGTGAAAATCTTGCGGATTATGTAAGGGAACAGTGCGGCGTTGAGTTGGTTATACCATTAGAACAGGTTGTATATATTACTATTGCTGACTTTGAAGCACTCACACTAGGTATGCAGTCGGGTGATATAGTTTTGTCTGAATTTATAAGCTCTGTTGCGAATGATTATCTTACTAGTTCGCCTAAGTTATTAAGTGAGAAGATTACAGCTATGTGCGGTGAGGATGATGTTTATAGGCGCGCATCTGAAATATTTTCGGTAAATGATGATTTCATATCAGGTGTCGTAGGGTTTGTCAATGCCGGAAGTGGGTTGAGGATAAGGAATACAGGGGGGCTAATTTCGTTACATCAACACGTAATGATGGATATTAATGAGTCCATTGAAAGGATACGATATTGATTTTTGAGTTTTTCGGAAATTAATATCAGTAAAAATCTTTAAATATTTTTCTTAAAAAAGTACCGGCCAAATCGTCAAAAAAAATCATATGCCCCTGCGATTTTTGCTATATATCGGTTTTACAGCATTTATTAGGCTCTTGATTAGTGATGTTTCACATCGTAACGCTCCTGATATGGGGGTAATTTATGTGTGCGGTGGCGTATTGTTGTTAGCGTTTTCGATTCTTGTTGTTAGATATTCGTCATTGTAGTACCCATCTGTTAAAGAGAAGTAAGAGGTATATTGCTGTTGTCTTGAAACGTGATTCAATAATACCGAATTTTTTAAGTTGGCAACATAAAAGTACGCTGTGGTAGGGTGTCTGTTGTTTAAAAGGAAAGGTAAATGGCAAATATAATTCCAAGTATAGAAAAAATAAAAAAATCACGGCAGCCGCCCACAAGCGGCGAGTTGTACTTAATTGAAGCGCTTAGTGAACGGTTTGACTCCAAAACGGATATATATGTCCAGCCATGTTTTAATGGTGATAGACCAGACATAGTGTTGATTAATAAAGACCTGGGGGTGATAGTTGTCGAGGTTAAAGACTGGGATTTGTCAAGGTACGCTGTCACAGTCGATAATGATTGGATTTTAAAAAGCAATCACCAGAAGTTAAAGTCGCCGTTTGCACAGGTGTTCAACTATAAAAAGAACTTTTTTGATATTCATGTTAATGGGCTGCTTGAAAAGAGACTGAGAGACAAAAATTTCTATAATATTGTGAGTGTTTATGTTTATTTTCATTGCGCCGACAAAAAAGGGGTTGGCAGATTCTATCAAGATAGTGTTGAGTTGCTTTTTCGACAGATGCAAGAGAATACGCAACGGTTTAAGAATAAAGATATATCTCATTTCGATTATTGTAAACGAGATAGTTACTTAGGTGGAAAGAAGAAAAAGTTGCTCCGTGACGCTACAATGTTGTCGGTCACAAAGGATAACTTAGGGAAAATAGCATTCAGCAAAAATCTTATGGGTGTTAGTTTCGAAGAGTCTATTTATAACGAATTCGTGCGACTTCTATGTCCACCATACCACTATGAAAATGAAGGGAAAGTGATAGCTTATACAAAGCTCCAAAGCCGATTAAGCGAAAGTGACTCTGGTGCAAGAGCTAAAATTTGTGGTGTGGCTGGGTCTGGTAAAACAACTGTTCTGGCGAAGAGAGCGGTGAATGCTCTTAAAAGACATGAGGATGCAGTGCTGATTTTGACTTTTAATATAACACTTCAAATGTATATTAAAGGCAAGATTAGTGAGGTGAGGGAAGGGTTTTCATGGGGGGGATTTGAGATTGCTCATTATCATGGGTTTCTAACATCGGCTTTCAATAATTACGGTATAGACATAAAGTTTTTTGAAGGGGACCCCGCAAAGTCGGTCCCTTGGGAGCAGTTGGAGACCAATTACTTTTCCAATGTTAATGTCTTTAGAAGTGTAGAGGATATTAGGAAGTATAAAACTATTCTGGTAGATGAGGTGCAAGACTATAAGCCAGAGTGGATAAAAATAATCAGGGAGTACTTCCTTGAAAGCGATGGTGAAATGGTTCTGTTTGGCGATGAGAAACAGAATATTTATTCGAGGGCAGTTGATTCGGACAGGAAGTCAAAACTTGTAGAGGGCTTTGGTAGGTGGGAGAAGTTAACTAAAAGTTTCAGGTTTAAGGAAGATAGTCATATTCTTAAACTGGCTACTTATTTCCAGAGCAGTTTCCTTTCTGAAACTTATGAGGTGGATGTAGATGAGTCATATCAGCCATCGCTAGGAATGCTCGGGATAAATGCTTGTGGTTATTATGATGAGTCGAAACTCGAAAGTTTAGTCAAAGTGATTGTTGGTTTGGCTAGGAGTTCAAGTATTCACCCTAATGATATATCAATTATCTCGTCTAGGGAGGGGGTGCTTCAAGAGGTTGACTACCTGATAAGAAATGGGGAAGGACATAAAGAAAAAACGCTCACTACTTTTCCCTCTTTGGAAATGAAAAAGCATCCAAAGTATAAGGAATCTACAAAGGTCATGGGTAATGCTAAGAAAATAGGATTTAATTTAAATAGTGGTGTTACAAAGTTATCAACTATCCATAGCTTTAAAGGGTATGAGTCGCCATTTATAGTTCTTTTTGTAAGTGAAAAAGATACGCCTGAGATAGTTTATACCGGGCTTACTCGTGCAAAGGAAAGTATCGTGGTCTTTTTGCCTGTTGGAAGTAAGTATTCTGATTTTTTTAAGAGTCATTTAGATGATATTAATAGTCTTGTTGAGTCGTTATAAAGGCTAGGTTTTTTTGTCTACTCCTCAATATGCCTAGTCAAGATTAGGCGTATTTCAGCGCTTCGTTTAAAAGAATTAAAATCAGGCTGGACAAATCCAGCCAAAAGCAAAAAAGCATTAATCCAAATGCTAATATTTATGTGTGGCCTCTTTTAACCCGTTGGGCTTACTACCAGACTTAACTACGTTAAGACGCTTCGCTTCCGGTAATAAGCACGGGTTCCTGCCGGAATTGCAGAAGCAAAAACAAGGCGCGCCAATATAATATATCAATATGAGGACAAAATGAATGGCAAAAAAATAACGTCAATGATATTCAAAACATTGAACTATACGAATGAAATCAAGAAAGTATCCACTAATGGACATGGCGGTCGCCGTCAGTTGTTTAAGAGTCTGCGCCACTCTCTGCGCATACCAGCAAGCCAACCGAAAAAACTTGAATGGCTCGATGAGCAATCTCATCTTAACCTAATCTGGCTTCCTGAAACGGGCACAACAAAACTTGACGACTACCCGAAAGAACAGAGAGAAGCACTGCTTGCAAAAATTGCAGACGAAGCAGAAGCACCAACTATCGTAAACGACAACAGGTCTGAACTGATTGAATTAAGAAGCAAGTTAAAAAATACAGTTAAGAACGCAAGCAAGAAAGAAACAGATGAAGGCAGCATTATCGCTTTTCAAAACATACTCAATGCAAAAGGTATTGTTGACACAGAGCATCTTTTATCTGACCTTGACCAGTTCGAGATAAAGAGAAAATCCCAAAAACTCGACACGGCAAGAAAATTTCTTGAATGCCACAATGAAATTGAACGTGCCCCAAAAGCGCTCGTCAGGAAAAATCAAGCTGTTATTCAAGAGGCTTTCTTTAAATTCCCATCTAAGGAAGGTCTGAAGTAAGCAGCCGTTTTTAACGGTCTAGCTGTCTGAGGTTCAAAAAACACCGACTTAATCGAAAAACAGACCTTTCCTCCTGTCAGTTCACTATTTTTTGCGGAAGAGCACCT
>NZ_SCFG01000024.1:0-73939 GCF_022496645.1 Pseudomonas sp. TMW22089 | reverse complement strand
ACCTCATTTCCTGCTTCGATGACTTGAAGCTGACACTGCCGAAGAACCATCCAACTCATTGAAACTCAAGGAGTTTTCCGTTTCGACTGCGCCGGAAGTGGGCGAATTATAGGCCGTTGGAATTCTGAGTCAAGGGCTAATTGAGTGACTCTATCAATTAACCCAAAATCATACCCGCCACGCATATATAGAGGGGTGCTGACGCACCCCTCTATATATAGCTACAGCACACCCGCCTCACGCAGGGCTTCCACCAGCCCATGCTCCAGCCCCAACACTCGCTCCAGGACCTGTTGCGTATGCTCCCCCAACAAAGGAGGCGCATTACGGTACTCCACCGGCGTCTCGGATAAACGGATCGGGCTCGCCACCTGCGGCACCAGGCCAGCCAGCGCATGGGGCAGCTGCATCGACAGCCCACGCGCCTGGACCTGCGGATCTGCAAAGACCTGCGCCAAATCATTGATTGGCCCACACGGCACGCCAACCGCCTCCAGCTGCGACACCCACTCAGCCGTAGTCTTGAAAACTGTTGCCTGCCTTATAAGGGGCACCAGCACTGCGCGATTGGCGACACGCTGCTTGTTACTCGCAAAACGCGGGTCATCACTCCACTCGGGACGACCAGCCACTTCAGCAAACTTGCGAAACTGACTGTCGTTACCCACCGTAAGGATGAAGTCGCCATCGGCCGTAGGAAAATCCTGATACGGCACGATATTCGGATGAGCATTGCCAAGACGCTGCGCAGCGACACCTGTAGTCAGATAGTTCATCGCCTGATTCGCCAGGCAAGCCACCTGCACATCCAGCAGCGCCATATCAATATGCTGACCGTGGCCACCCTGCTGCCGATGGGCCAGGGCCGCCAGAATTGCCACCGTCGAGTAAAGACCAGTCAATATATCCGTCAGCGCCACACCAACCTTTACCGGCCCCGCCCCCTCGTCGCCCTCAGGCCGACCAGTCAAACTCATCAGGCCGCCCAGACCCTGAATCATAAAGTCATACCCGGCCCGCTTGGCGTAAGGCCCGGTCTGTCCAAACCCGGTAATCGAGCAGTAGATCAACTCTGGATTCAACGCCTTGAGCGACCCATAGTCCAACCCGTAGGCCTCCAGCCCGCCAACCTTGAAGTTTTCGATCAAGATGTCGGACTTCGCAGCCAGTTCTCGCACCAGTCGCTGACCTTCCGGCTTGGTGAAGTCGATCGTCACTGACTGCTTGTTACGATTGGCCGACAGGTAATACGCTGCCTCCCCCGTACTCTCGCCATACGCATCCTTCAGGAACGGCGGCCCCCAGGCGCGTGTGTCATCACCATTGCCGGGGCGCTCGACCTTGATGACCTCAGCCCCGAGGTCAGCAAGTATCTGCCCCGCCCACGGCCCGGCGAGAACCCGCGACAAATCCAGCACCCGCAAATGCGACAAAGCACCCATGAGCCGAGCTCCTGTTAATAGAACGCCTGAAGACCGGTCTGCGCACGCCCAAGAATCAAGGCATGCACGTCATGCGTCCCTTCATAGGTATTCACTACTTCCAGGTTGACCAGGTGACGCGCCACGCCGAACTCATCGGAAATACCGTTGCCGCCCAACATGTCGCGAGCCATACGGGCGATATCCAGCGACTTGCCGCACGAGTTGCGCTTCATGATCGATGTAATCTCCACCGCCGCAGTGCCTTCATCCTTCATCCGCCCCAGACGCAGGCAGCCTTGCAACGCCAGGGTAATCTCGGTCTGCATGTCAGCCAGCTTTTTCTGAATCAGCTGAGTCGCTGCCAAAGGCCGCCCAAATTGATGGCGATCCAGGGTGTACTGACGCGCGGTGTGCCAGCAGAACTCGGCAGCACCCAATGCACCCCACGAGATCCCGTAACGCGCCGAGTTGAGGCAAGTAAAAGGCCCCTTCAGACCGCGAACATCCGGAAAGATATTCTCTTGAGGCACAAACACGTTATCCATAACGATTTCGCCCGTGATGGATGCACGCAAACCAACCTTGCCGTGAATCGCAGGCGTGCTCAGACCCTTCCAGCCTTTTTCCAGAACAAAGCCACGAATGTCGCCTTCATCATCCTTGGCCCAAACCACAAACACATCCGCGATCGGGCTGTTGGTGATCCACATCTTGCTGCCCGTCAGGCTGTAGCCGCCATCCACAGAGCGAGCACGGGTAATCATCGCACCCGGGTCGGAACCATGGTTCGGCTCTGTCAGACCAAAGCAGCCAATCCATTCACCCGAGGCCAGCTTGGGAAGATACTTCTGCTTCTGCGCCTCAGTACCAAACTCATTGATCGGAACCATCACCAGAGACGACTGCACGCTCATCATTGAGCGATAACCCGAGTCGACCCGCTCTACTTCACGGGCAATCAGACCGTAGCTGACATAGTTCAGACCGCTGCCGCCGTACTGCTCAGGGATCATCGCCCCCAGCAAACCTGTCTCACCCATCTCACGAAAGATCGCCGGGTCGGTCTTCTCATTACGGAAAGCTTCAAGAACACGCGGCGCCAGCTTGTCCTGGGCAAATTGCTCAGCGCTGTCGCGCACCATGCGCTCCTCTTCAGTCAGTTGCTGATCCAGCAACAGTGGATCAATCCAGTTGAAGCTTGCTTTACCCGCCATCAGAGAACCCTCGTGAAATAGATCAAATGTCGTAGATCGATCCTAGGCCGCCCTTAATAGAAGGACAAACGAGGATTACGCACCCTGTTATGATAATTTCTCACTCTGTAGCCAATGAAAAAGCCATTTATGGCCGTCTTTAGTGAGGATGTCGTACATGCGCCGCAAAATCCCCAGCACCACAGCCCTGATCAGCTTTGAGGCAGCGGCGCGCCACGAAAGCTTCACCAAGGCCGCACAAGAACTATCTCTCACCCAAGGGGCCATTTGCCGACAGATAGCCAGCCTCGAATCGTTCATTGGCGTAGAACTGTTCAGACGCTCCAAACGCGGGGTAAAGCTGACCGAAGCCGGCCTTTCCTACAGTCGGCGGGTTGCAACTCAACTGGATGCAGTAGAACGGGACACCCTGTCCGTCATGGGCCAACAAGGCGCCAACACCATTGAACTGGCCCTTGTCCCTACCTTCGGCACTCAATGGCTGCTACCCCGTCTGAAGGACTTTCAGCAACAACACCCGGACGTCACGGTCAACCTGACCAACCGAACACGCCCCTTCCTGTTCGCCGACACCGATTTTGACGCGGCCATCTACTTCGGTGATGCCGACTGGTCCGGCACATCGTCCTACCGCCTGATGGGTGAAAACCCGGTACCGGTATGCAGCCCTTCTTTACTGGGTGCAGCCCAACACCTGAGCGCAGAAACCCTCGCAGAACTGCCCCTGCTGCAACAAACCACTCGCCCCTACGCCTGGCGACAGTGGTTTAACGCACAGGACATGAACGTGCCACGCGACATGACCGGCGCACGTTATGAGCTGTTTTCGATGCTGGCCCAGGCCGCCATGCACGACATGGGGGTCGCCCTGATCCCGCCTTTTCTGATTCAGCGCGAACTGGCCGAGAAGCGCCTGGTGATTGCCAATGAACGCCCGCTTTCCAGCACCAAGGCTTACTACTTAATGATCCCCGAGCGCAAAATTGAATCGGCCTCTCTGCAGGCCTTTCGCGACTGGCTGATCAAGCAGGCCGCGATCTACAGCCTTACCTGACTCCCCGCATCGTCCGGACAAACTATGTAGTGATGCATAAAAAAGCACTACATATATAAGCAAATGTCGCTATTTTACACTCGTTACTTTTGTCTAACTGGACAAACCTGCAAGGCAGTAACCACGCGGCCTGCAGGGTATTTCCGAAAGTTATGCTGCGATAACCAAAAGAAATCTGAAAAAAACTCAAAAACCCCCTCAAATCATTACAAGCCATGTATTCAAAGGGCTGCAGCTGACCCTTGCGACATTCGGTCACTGCATGACTTGTAGTTAATATCCCGTCACCCTCCATAAGTTCTTGAAGGCCAAAAAAATCGACGGCAGAATGCCCCGCCCCACCTGCATTCAGGCGGGGTCGTGCTGATCGGCCGCCCCAGATGCACCACTCGTAGTGCGCTGGCTTTCTTATAAAAGATCACGCAGGAGATATGACGTGCACATTGGTGTTCCTCTCGAAACCCAACCGGGTGAAACGCGGGTTGCTGCAACCCCCGAAACCATCAAGAAGCTGATCGGCCAAGGCCATAAGGTGACTGTTCAAAGTGGCGCCGGTGTTAATGCCAGCGTTATTGACAGCGCCTATGAAGCTGCAGGCGCGACTATTGGCAGCGCCACAGATGCATTCAGCGCCGAGCTGATTCTGAAAGTCGTCGCCCCGAGCGACAGCGAACTGGCCCTGATCAGTAGCGGCACCGTACTGATTGGCATGCTCAACCCGTTCAGCAATGAAACCATTGCCAAACTGGCCGAACGCGGGATCACCGCCTTCTCTCTTGAAGCCGCCCCCCGTACATCCCGTGCGCAAAGTCTTGATGTGCTGTCATCCCAGGCCAACATTGCCGGTTACAAGGCAGTTCTGGTCGCCGCTCACCACTATCCGCGCTTCATGCCGATGCTGATGACTGCCGCCGGAACCGTTAAAGCTGCACGGGTGCTGATCCTGGGTGCCGGTGTTGCGGGTCTGCAGGCGATTGCCACCGCCAAGCGCCTGGGTGCCGTCATCGAAGCGTCGGATGTACGACCTGCGGTTAAAGAGCAGATCGAATCCCTGGGCGCCAAATTTGTCGACGTACCCTACGAAACCGACGAAGAACGCGAATGCGCCGTCGGCGTCGGCGGTTATGCCCGACCAATGCCTGCCAGCTGGATGCAGCGCCAGGCTCTGGCCGTTCACGAACGCGCCAAGCAGGCCGACATTGTTATCACCACCGCACTGATTCCGGGGCGCAAGGCACCTGTGTTGCTGAGTGCAGAAACCGTCGCGCAAATGAAGCCCGGTTCTGTGGTCATCGATCTGGCAGCGGCCCAGGGCGGCAACTGCCCGCTGACCGTTGCCGACCAGGTCGTGGTCGAGCACGGGGTCACCATCGTCGGCTACACCAACCTGCCTGCCATGGTTGCCGCAGACGCCTCCGCGCTGTACGCCCGCAACCTGCTGGACTTCCTCAAGCTGGTCTTCACCCCTGAAGGGCAGTTCCAGATCAACCTTGAAGACGACATCGTCGCCGCGTGCCTGATGTGCCGCGACGGTCAAGTCGTGCGCAAAAACGGCTGAGGATAAAAACATGGAAGAGCTCATCTCCCCCGGTATCTACAACCTGATCATCTTCGTGCTGGCTATATATGTCGGTTATCACGTGGTCTGGAACGTAACCCCTGCATTGCACACGCCCCTGATGGCCGTCACCAACGCCATCTCCGCCATTGTGATCGTGGGCGCCATGCTTGCCGCCGCACTGACGGTCACGCCACTGGGTAAAACCATGGGCACCCTGGCGGTCGCACTGGCAGCCGTAAACGTATTCGGTGGATTTTTGGTCACCCGGCGCATGCTGGAAATGTTCAAGAAGAAAGCACCTAAAGCCAAAGAAGAGGTGCGCAAGCCATGAGCATGAACCTGGTCACTGTTCTTTATCTGGTTGCATCGATCTGCTTTATTCAGGCGCTGAAAGGCCTGTCGCACCCGACCACCTCACGCCGCGGCAACTTCTTCGGCATGCTTGGCATGGGTCTGGCGGTAATCACCACCGTCGGCCTGATCTACAAACTGGGCAGCGAAATTGCGACCGCAGGCATCGGCTACGTGATTGTCGGCCTGTTGGTAGGCGGCACCGCAGGCTCGATCATGGCCAAACGTGTCGAAATGACCAAAATGCCTGAGCTGGTCGCTTTCATGCACAGCATGATCGGCCTCGCGGCAGTCTTCATTGCCATCGCTGCGGTGGTAGAGCCGCAATCGCTGGGCATCGTCAAACATCTGGGCGACGCCATCCCTGCCGGTAACCGTCTGGAACTGTTCCTCGGCGCGGCCATCGGTGCCATTACCTTCTCCGGTTCGGTCATCGCCTTCGGCAAGCTCTCGGGCAAATACAAGTTCCGCCTGTTCCAGGGCGCACCGGTACAGTTCAACGGTCAACACAAACTGAATCTGGTACTGGGCCTGGCCACGCTGGCACTGGGCATCACCTTTATGCTGACCGGCAACCTCAATGCCTTCGCACTGATGCTGGCATTGGCGTTCGTACTGGGCGTGCTGATCATCATCCCGATTGGCGGCGCCGACATGCCGGTCGTGGTCTCGATGCTTAACAGCTACTCCGGCTGGGCAGCGGCAGGCATCGGCTTCTCGCTGAACAACTCGATGCTGATCATTGCCGGCTCGCTGGTCGGCTCTTCGGGTGCGATCCTGTCGTACATCATGTGCAAGGCGATGAACCGCTCGTTCTTCAACGTGATCCTCGGCGGCTTCGGTGGCGCAGTCGATACCGCAGGCCCGGCAGGCTCGAAAGAAGCGCGCCCGGTGAAATCCGGCTCGGCTGACGACGCCACGTTCCTGCTGATGAACGCCGACACCGTGATCATCGTTCCGGGCTATGGCCTGGCCGTGGCACGGGCCCAGCATGCACTTAAAGAACTGACCGAGAAGCTGACCCATCGCGGCGTGACCGTGAAGTACGCCATTCACCCGGTAGCGGGCCGCATGCCCGGCCACATGAACGTACTGCTGGCCGAGGCAGAAGTGCCTTACGACCAGGTGTTCGAGATGGAAGACATCAACTCCGAGTTCGGCCAGGCCGACGTGGTGCTGGTACTGGGCGCCAACGACGTGGTCAACCCGGCGGCCAAGAACGATCCTAAATCGCCGATTGCCGGCATGCCGATCCTCGAAGCCTATAAAGCCAAAACCGTCATCGTTAACAAACGGTCCATGGCCAGCGGCTATGCCGGTCTGGATAACGAATTGTTTTATCTGGATAAAACAATGATGGTCTTCGGCGACGCGAAGAAAGTTATTGAAGATATGGTTAAAGCGGTCGAGTAACATCCCCGCCCCTGCAACACCGAGAACCCCGGAGCTGAATTGGCCGGGGTTTTTCTATTTATAAAGAACCCGACCAAAGGCTCTAAATCGGCCGCTGGCATTCGACCATGGTAGCGGGACGAAAGGCTCTGAAAATGAATAGACTGCGCCTCTTGCTTCCGTTGCCCGAGATAACAATCCATGTACCGTGAACGTATTCGCCTAACTTCCCTACACGACAAGGTCATGAGCGCCGCAGAAGCCGCCGACCTTATCAAAGACGGCATGACCGTCGGCATGAGCGGTTTTACCCGTGCCGGCGAAGCCAAGGCCGTCCCCCAGGCATTGGCCGAACGCGCCAAGCTGTCGCCGTTGAAAATCACCCTGATGACCGGCGCCAGCCTGGGCAACGACCTCGACAAGCAATTGACTGAAGCCGGCGTACTGGCTCGGCGCATGCCTTTCCAGGTCGACAGCACCCTGCGCAAGGCCATTAACGCCGGCGAAGTGATGTTCATCGACCAGCATTTGTCCGAAACCGTCGAGCAATTGCGCAACAAGCAACTGACCCTGCCGGACATCGCCGTTATCGAGGCCGTCGCAATTACCGAGCAAGGTCATATCGTTCCAACGACCTCCGTAGGCAATTCCGCCAGCTTCGCGATTTTCGCCAAACAGGTGATTGTCGAAATCAACATGGCGCACAACCCGAATCTGGAAGGTCTGCACGACATCTACATTCCGACCTACCGTCCGACGCGTACACCGATCCCGCTGGTCAAAGTCGACGACCGCATCGGTAGCACCGCGATCCCGATCCCGGCGGAAAAAATCGTCGCCATCGTGATCACCAACAAGCCGGACTCTCCGTCCACCGTGTCCGAGCCGGACAGCGAAACCGACGGTATCGCCTTCCACCTGATCAATTTCCTCAAGCAGGAAGTTGAAGAAGGGCGCATGACCAACAAGCTTGGTCCGCTGCAGGCAGGCATCGGCAACATTGCCAATGCGGTAATGTGCGGGCTGATCGACTCGCCGTTCGAAGACCTGACCATGTACTCCGAAGTACTGCAGGACTCGACCTTCGATCTGATCGACGCCGGCAAGATGAGCTTTGCTTCGGGCAGCTCGATCACCCTGTCCAGCCGTCGCAATGCCGACGTGTTCGGCAACCTCGAGCGCTACAAGGACAAACTGGTCCTGCGCCCGCAAGAGATCTCCAATCACCCGGAAGTAGTTCGCCGCCTGGGCATCATCGGAATCAACACCGCACTCGAGTTCGACATCTACGGCAACGTCAACTCCACCCACGTTTGCGGCACGCGGATGATGAACGGCATCGGCGGCTCGGGTGACTTCGCCCGCAACGCACACCTGGCGATCTTCGTTACCAAGTCGATTGCCAAAGCCGGAGCGATTTCCAGCGTTGTGCCCATGGTCAGCCACGTCGACCACACCGAGCACGACGTCGATATCCTGGTCACCGAGCAGGGCCTGGCCGACCTGCGTGGCCTGGCCCCACGCGAGCGCGCACGGGTCATCATCGACAACTGCGTGCACCCGGACTTCCGCGAAGCGCTGAACGATTACTTCAACAAAGCCTGCGCTATTGGCGGCCACACGCCGCACATACTGCGTGAAGCCCTGAGCTGGCATATCAACCTCGAAGAAACCGGGAAAATGCTGCCGTAACTCCCGTTCTAGACAGCCGCTGACAAAAAACACTATTTGCCAGCGGCTTTTTTTGGCGTAAATTTCAAAAACTGTACTACTGTACCGGTCAATTCATGGCCCCTCCCCGCCTCCCCCCTGCCAAAACAGTCCGTTTCGCACCACATTGGTGCTGACAGGTACAGTTGTGCTCATTTATGGCCGTACAGCACCCCTAAACAGTTAACTGGCCCATCGCAATACAGTTGAACTGTATCTACTGTGTATGGACACAGAAGAGGATCATTGGCATCAGTTAAACCACTAGCCAATGCCGCCACAAGCGGAAGGATGCCGTCATGGAACGTACACTCAGTTCCGATCTGTTCAACGAAAGCAACACAGTAAACAACCAGGCTTCCATGCCTTTGCGCGTTCTTGCCAACTTGATGTTGTGGCAGCGCCGAATCTCCAGCCGCCATCAACTGGCTCGCCTGGACTCGCGTCTTCTGGCTGATGCCGGGATTAGCGAAGCACAGCGTTACGAAGAGCTGAGCAAGCCGTTCTGGCGCTAATGAGCGCTCGCTGGCCCTGACCACCGGTCTATCGCCAGCACCCTGAATTGAAAAAACAGAACCCGTCGCGGATTACCGCTGACGGGTTTTGTCGTTTATGGGGCGCATTTTTAAGAGGCCATAGCCACACAGGTACAGTTTCTAAAAACATTAAAACAGACAGGTACAGTTACACAAATACTTGATCCAAAGCACTTTGCGTACTCCAATCGGCAAAACATCCTTTGCTCAGCGCTGCCCTGCGCCTACTATTCGAGCCATAAGCGTCTATTTTAATAAGCTCATGTTTTGGAGTCTCACCATGCCCACCCTTCGTCTGTTTAGCGCCGCTGCCTTGCTGACCCTTGCTGCAAGCGCCAATGCCTCAAGCTTTATCGTCACCACCGATAGCATCGTGGGCACCCTCAAGGCCACTTCCGACCTGACGTCCGACGCCACCGGTTCGTTCCGCGACAACAAGATCGTGCGTGCTGCACGTGACGACGCCGCCAGCTTTGTAGCCAGCGAAGGAACCATTCGCGGTGTGAAACTGGAAAGCGCATTCGAGGCCATCCGCCAGCAAGCACCACAGTTGCAGGCCACCGACGCTCAACTGGCCCAGGCAATCCTGACCATTTGATTTTCGGATACGCCTGCCCCCCTGTGGGGCAGGCTTGCCCGCAGAAGAAACACTGCGCCCCGCCGCTTCATGAAGAACCCCGCCTCGCGCTGGCTCTGCCCCGGCCATTACGCTAGCCTTGAGTCTCATTCCAACTGCCTCGAGACCCATGCGCTTTTCCTCTTTAGCTCTGCTTGCACTCTGCTGGACACACACAGCCCATGCCTTCGATCTGACCACCCAGAATGTGGTGCTCAGTGGTTACGTCACCAGTAAAGTGACGTCCGCGCCCTTTGATCACAAACTGATACGTGCCGCCCAGGATGATGCTGGCGTCTTCATTGCCAGTGACGGCCAACTGCGAGGAGCGCAGCTGGAATCTGCCTTGCGCTGCCTGCGCCGGAGTCATCCAGAATTGAGTGTCAGCGACCTTGAACTGGCACAAGCAATTCTCGTCCAATAAATACCCGCATTTTCTGGAGATGTTTCATGCGTAGCCCTTTAATTGTCGCGACCCTGGGTCTTTTGCTGCTCGCCGACGTGGCACAGGCACAGACCCTGGTCCAGACCAGCAACATCATTGTGCGGGCCTTTGGTCGCACCATTGACTTCACCTCGGACACCACCACCTCGATCCGCGACTCCAAAGTCGTGCGCGAGGCTCAGGATGACGCCGCCACTTTCGTTGCCAGCCAGGGCGACATTCGCGGTGTGCAGCTGGAATCAGCCTTCAGCACCCTGCGTGAGCGAGTCCCAGAAGCCCGTACCGCCAGCGACCAGGTCCTCGCCGAAGCCATACTCGCACTGTGAGGCGGTTAACGCGCTGGTTCTTCGTTTGTGGCCTGCTGCTTGCGGGCAGTGCCCAGGCCGCTCTGCATCTGCAACTCAAGACCGAAGGCCTGAGCCCGGCTGAACAACAGGCCAGCCAGGCTCTGCTGGACGAGGCCATGCAGAGCCTGCCACCGCGTTTTATCGAGCAGCTGGACCGACAGATTCTGGTGGGCTGGACCGATGACATGCCAAGCAATGCCTACGGCCAGGCGTCGCTGGTGTCAGAGCTGGACCTCAATCGCAAGCTGCTGGCCGGGCTGACCGACGGTTCTGCCGCCACCCTGCAGACCAACCGTCCCCAAGGCACCGTGCGCCGGGAAATGCTCGCCACTGTGCTGCACGAACTGACCCACATCTACGACCGCGCCCGACTCTGGCCCGCCGCAGATCGCAGCCTGATCCTGCGCTGCAGCAGACAAAGCAACAGCTCCGGAATCATTGGCCTGCCCGATCAATGCCGCGGCCAGACCGAACGCCGCTTCACCCTCAGCGATGATCCACGGCTGCTCGACCTGGCCGGCTGGCAGCAATATGTCGGACGCCGTGGCGAGCGCGAGCAAGACAACCACCAGATCGTTCGCAGCCCGGACCTTTACGAAGTCACCAACCCCAAAGAGTTTGTGGCGGTCAACATGGAGTACTTCCTCCTCGACCCGGCCTACGCCTGTCGCCGCCCAGCCCTCTACCGCTACTACAAGGCGCATTTCGGCTGGGCCCCGGCGGCCAGGGACGAATGCCCCAAAGGCTTCGCCTTCCTCAACGCCGGTAACGACTTTGCCCTGCAGCCCCTGGGCACCGTCGACCCGGAGCGGGTCTACGCCGTCGACTACCTGCTGGCCGAGGCCAACCAGGAGTGGGCCAGCCGCTGGGGCCACAGCATGCTGCGCCTGGTGATCTGCGCCCCCGGACGCCCGCGCGGCCCGGACTGTCGCCTCGACCTGCAAGAACACCTGGTTCTGTCCTACCGGGCATTCGTCAATGACGTACAGCTTTCAAGCTGGGACGGCCTGACCGGGGCTTACCCGTCACGCTTGTTTGTGTTGCCACTGGCCCAGGTTATCGACGAATACACCAAGACCGAACTGCGCAGCCTGGCTTCGGTGCCGCTCAAGTTGAGCCGCCCCGAAATTGAAGAAGTGGTTGAGCACGCTGCCGAGATGCACTGGAGCTATGACGGCAACTATTACTTCATCTCCAACAACTGCGCGGTGGAAACCCTGAAGCTGCTGCGCAGCGGTAGCGACAATAGCCAGCTCAAAGGGCTCGACAGCATCGTGCCCAATGGCCTGCTTGAAGTGCTTGAGGGCCGCGGGCTGGCCGACACCAGCGTGCTGGAGGATCCGAAAGAGGCCCTGCGCCTGGGTTACCGGTTTGACTCCTACCGCGACCGCTATCAAGCCATGTTCGACGTGCTCAAAACCCGCCTGCCAATCAAACAGACCACGGTTGAAGACTGGCTGGCCCTGAATGCCGACGAACGCCGGCCGTGGATCGAGAAGGCGGACCTGCGCTCGAGTGCTGCGCTGTTATTGCTTGAGCAGGCCAGCTTTCGTCGACAACTGCTGCTGGCCCAGGACGAGGTCAAGCAAAAGTACCTGGGCGCCCGCGGGCTCAAGGATGGCGGCATGGATAAAGCCAATAAAACCCTGCAGCAGATTCTCGCCACCAGCGGCTTTCTCAGCCGCCCGGCCGAGTTGCTCGGCAGCAGTGGTTATGGCCTGCCGCAAGCCAAAGAGTGGGAAGTGCTCCAGTCCGAAAGCAGCCAGCGCCAGCAGCAACTGCTGCGCCTGACCACTGACCTGGACCAGGAAGTGCGCGGCCTGCTTGAACCGGCCCGGGCGGCGGAAATTGCTGCCACCGAAGCCAACGTCAAACAGATCGGCGAGCACTTGCGGGCGATTCATAAAGCGTCAGGCGGGTTGCAACTGCCCTGATTCTGCTTACCCCCCTGCAGGAGCGAGCTCTTTAGCCTGGCTGAAAACAGCTCGCTCCTGCAGGACTTGCCCGGCGTATCTCAGGCTCCCGGCACAAAGTGCTTCTGCACGGTGCCGTGGGCGATCAGCCGCGAGAGGTAGTTCATCTTCTCGGCATCCTGATCGACAAAGCGGAACGTCAGTTGCAACCAGTCACTGTCCGGCCTGGGCTCGTAAGCCACGATGGCATGCAGATAGCCATTGAGGCGCGCAACCTCGGCGTTCTCGCCCTGCTCAAGGTCCAGTACCGCACTGGCCAATACCTGAGGCAGCACTTCACCGCGACGCACCACCAGTAGCGCTTCCTTGAGGCTCAGGGCCTTGATCACGCACGCCTGGGTGCCGCTGGCCAGGCGCAGCTGCCCTTGACCCCGACCAGCCGGCACCTGAGCGGCAGGTTTTGCTGCTGGCGCCACCGGACGTGCAACCGCAGCAGGAGCCGGGGTGATTACTTGGGCCTTGCCACCGGTCAGTGCATTCAGCGAGTCGTTACCGAAGGCGCTGCTCAAGCGTGCAGGTGCACTGCTCATCACGGCATCCAGCAAACCCGCCTTGGCAAAAGCCTTCTTCACCTTGGTCAACAACTGCTCGTTGGTGAAGGGCTTGCTGACAAAGTCTGAGACCCCGGCCTGAATCGCCTGAATCACATTTTCCTTGTCCCCGCGGCTGGTCACCATAATGAACGGCAGGGTTTTCAGATGATCCTGCTCACGGCACCAGGTCAGTAGTTCAAGGCCGGACATCTCCGGCATTTCCCAGTCGCACAGCACCAGATCGAAAGTCTCACGGGTCAGCAATGCCTGGGCTTTACGGCCATTGACTGCGTCTTCGGTCCTGATGCCCGGAAAATAGTTACGCAGGCAATTTTTAACCAGATCGCGAATAAACGACGCGTCATCCACCACCAGCACACTGACCTTGCTCATCGACTGCTCCTTTAAAATCCTGACCACCCTGCCCGCATTCAAAGCAATGTGCCAAGACCGACAGGCACCCCAACGGCATTAACGTTCGCAGAGCGCCTTGAATATGAATGCCAAAAACCAAAACGCCCGGCTAGAGCCGGGCGTTTTTTATCTCGGGCAGTCTTATTTATCGTCAGCAGACTGCACAACATTAGCTTTATCACCGCCTGTGCCTTCAACTTCTTCGCGCATGCGCTTGAGGCCCATGTGCCGCACGTCCGTGCCGCGCACCAGATAAATCACCAGCTCGGAGATATTGCGCGCATGGTCGCCAATACGCTCCAGCGAACGCAGAACCCAGATGATGCTCAACACACGCGAGATCGAACGCGGGTCCTCCATCATGTAAGTGGCCAGTTCGCGCAGTGCGGTCTTGTACTCGCGATCGATGATTTTGTCGTACTGGGCTACCGACAGTGCGAGGTCGGCATCGAAGCGGGCGAACGCATCCAGTGCATCACGCACCATGTTGCGTACCTGATCGCCGATGTGCCGCACTTCGACATAACCCCGGGGCGCCTCGCCTTCTTCACACAGCTGAATGGCACGGCGAGCGATCTTGGTCGCTTCGTCACCGATGCGCTCCAGGTCGATCACTGACTTGGAGATACTGATGATCAGGCGCAGGTCAGAGGCTGCCGGCTGGCGACGGGCCAGAATGCGCAGGCATTCTTCGTCGATGTTGCGCTCCATCTGATTGATCTGATCGTCTATCTCGCGCACCTGTTGCGCCAGGCCGGAGTCGGCCTCGATCAATGCCGTGACGGCATCGTTGACCTGTTTCTCCACCAGGCCGCCCATCGCCAGCAAGTGACTGCGTACGTCTTCGAGTTCCGCGTTGAACTGCGCGGAAATGTGATGGGTGAGGCCATCCTTTGAAATCATGGTTTTGCTCCGCAAAAGCTTCAAGCGACCAGCTTCAAGCTGCAAGTTGATTGTGTCGTTACGCCAAACTGCATTTACTTGCCGCTTGAGGCCAACGGCTGCAGCTGCTGCTAGCCATAGCGCCCGGTGATGTAGTCTTCGGTCTGTTTCTTGGCCGGGTTGGTGAACAAGGTATCGGTGTCGCCGTACTCAACCATCTTGCCCATGTACATGAACGCGGTGTAGTCCGAAACCCGGGCTGCCTGCTGCATGTTGTGGGTCACGATCACGATGGTGAACTTGGACTTGAGCTCGTAGATCAGCTCTTCGACTTTCAGGGTCGAGATCGGGTCGAGTGCCGAGCACGGCTCATCGAGCAGCAGTACTTCAGGCTCAACTGCGATGGTACGGGCAATCACCAGACGCTGTTGCTGGCCGCCGGACAGACCCAGGGCCGACTCGTGCAGACGGTCCTTGACCTCATCCCACAGCGCCGCGCCCTTGAGTGCCCACTCTACCGCTTCGTCGAGCACGCGCTTTTTGTTGATGCCCTGGATCCGCAGACCGTAGACCACGTTTTCGTAGATGGTCTTGGGGAACGGGTTGGGTTTCTGGAACACCATGCCGACGCGCCGACGCAACTCGGCCACATCCTCGCCCTTGCGGTAGATGTTGTTGCCGTACAGGTTGATCTCGCCCTCGACACGGCAACCGTCCACCAGATCGTTCATCCGGTTGAAGGTGCGCAGCAACGTGGACTTGCCGCAACCCGACGGGCCGATAAACGCGGTAACCCGTTGCTTGGGGATGTTCAGGCTGACGTCGAACAGCGCCTGTTTTTCACCGTAGTAAAGGTTCAGGCCCGGTACTTCAATGGCGACGGCTTCGTCAGCCAGGCGCAGGCTCTGTTTGCTGCGGCCCAGGGCTGACATGTTGATGCCGTGGGTGGGAGATTCATGCTGCATGGGTTGCTCCATACGCTAAAAATTCATTTCGCTTACCTCTGGCCGCTTATCAGGGCCAGAGGTTTACATGATTATTGTGGGAGCCGGCTTGCCGACGATCCGGACAACGCGGTGTACATCTGAACCGTCGCTGGCAAGCCAGCTCCCACATGACCCTTACGTGTATCAATCAGCTTTCCAGCGCCTTGTACTTCTCGCGCAGGTGGTTACGAATCCATACCGCCGACAAGTTAAGCGTTGCGATCACCAGTACCAGCAGCAGCGCGGTGGCGTATACCAGCGGGCGTGCGGCTTCGACGTTGGGGCTCTGGAAGCCCACGTCATAAATATGGAAGCCCAGGTGCATGATCTTCTGGTCAAGGTGCAGGTACGGGTAGTTGCCATCCAGCGGCAGCGACGGTGCCAGCTTGACCACGCCCACCAGCATCAGCGGCGCCACTTCACCGGCCGCACGGGCCACCGCGAGGATCATGCCGGTCATCATGGCCGGGCTGGCCATCGGCAGCACGATCTTCCACAAGGTCTCGGATTTGGTGGCACCCAGCGCCAGCGAGCCTTCGCGAACGGTACGCGGAATACGCGCCAGCCCTTCTTCAGTGGCCACGATCACCACCGGCACCGCCAGCAGCGCCAGGGTCAGCGAGGCCCACATCAGGCCCGGCGTACCAAAGGTCGGCGCCGGCAGTGCTTCGGCGAAGAACAGCCGGTCCACCGAGCCGCCCAATACATACACAAAGAAGCCCAGGCCAAACACGCCGTACACAATGGCCGGGACACCGGCCAGGTTGTTGACCGCAATGCGGATCACCCGGGTCAGGGTGTTTTGCTTGGCATATTCGCGCAGATACACCGCCGCCAGCACCCCGAACGGCGTGACGATCACGGCCATGATCAGGGTCATCATCACGGTGCCGAAAATTGCCGGGAAGATCCCGCCTTCAGTGTTGGCTTCACGGGGGTCCTGAGTGAGGAACTCCCAGATATTGCTGAAATACATCCCCAGCTTCTGCCAGCTGTTCATCGCGTTCGGCTGGTAGGCCTTGACCACCTTGCCGATGCTGATTTCCAGCTCTTTACCGTTGGCGTCGCGGGCCGTGAGGCTGTCGCGATTGAACTGCGCGTGCAAGTCCCCCAAACGCTCTTCGATGGCTTTGTAGCGGGCGTTCAGTTCGGCCCGTTCCGACTCCATGTCAGCTTGCGCTTGCGGGGTGAGCTTGCCGTCCAGCTCCAGCTTGCGACCATGCAGGCGGATACGCTCCAGCCCGTAGTTGATCGCACCGATGTCTTTCTTTTCCAGCTGGCTGAGTTGTGCCGCCAGTTCATTGATACGTTTGACCCGGGCTTGCAGTTCAGGCCAGGCCGCAGCACCTTCGGCGATCACTTTGCCGTTTTCTTTCACGTTGACCAGATAGCCGTAAAAATTGCCCCATTCGCGGCGCTCGATGGCCATCAGCTCCGGCGGCGTGGACTGGTTGGTCAGCCACTCGCCGACCACCCAAGTGAAGTCGTTGCCGTTCAGGTCACGGTTACCGACCTTGATCAGCTCCCGCGTCATGAACTCTGGGCCTTGATCGGGCACCGGCAGGCCGGCGCTTTTCAGACGCTCGCGCGGTACTTCTTCCTTTTGCACCACTTCGCCGATCAGCACGTGATTGGCATTACCCGGTACGTCGTACTGCGCGTGCACCAGGTCTGCCGGCCAGAAGTGACCCAGACCACGCACCGCGATGACCGACAGCAAACCGATGGTCATGATGACCGCGATGGAAACCGCACCACCGCTGATCCAGACGCCGGGAGCGCCGCTCTTGAACCAACCTTTGAGGGAGTTCTGTTTCACAGACTTCTACCTTCCTTAAAGCGACGAATATTTCTTGCGCAGACGCTGACGAATCAGCTCGGCGAGGGTGTTCATGACGAAGGTGAACAGCAGCAGTACCAGCGCCGAGAGGAACAGCACGCGGTAATGACTGCCGCCCACTTCCGACTCCGGCATTTCCACCGCTACGTTCGCCGCCAATGTGCGCAGGCCTTCGAACAGGTTCATTTCCATGACCGGGGTGTTGCCGGTGGCCATCAACACAATCATGGTCTCGCCTACCGCACGGCCCATGCCGATCATCAGCGCCGAGAAAATCCCCGGGCTGGCGGTCAGGATGACCACCCGGGTCATGGTCTGCCACGGTGTGGCACCCAGCGCCAGCGAGCCCAGGGTCAGGCCACGCGGCACGCTGAACACGGCGTCTTCGGCAATCGAGTAGATGTTCGGGATGACCGCAAAGCCCATCGCCAGACCCACCACCAGAGCATTGCGCTGGTCGTAAGTGATGCCCAGGTCGTGGGAGATCCACAGGCGCATGTCGCCGCCGAAGAACCAGGCTTCCATATACGGGCTCATATACAGCGACAGCCAGCCCACAAACAGAATCACCGGGATCAGGATCATGCTTTCCCAGCCGTCCGGCACCCGCAGGCGGATCGACTCAGGCAGGCGGCTCCAGGTGAAACCCGCCACCAGGATGCCGATGGGCATCAGCATCAGCAGGCTGAAAATCCCCGGGAGATGGCCCTCGACATAAGGCGCCAGGAACAGACCGGCGAAGAAGCCCAGGATTACCGTGGGCATCGCTTCCATCAGCTCGATCACCGGCTTGACCTTGCGCCGCAGGCTCGGGGCCATGAAGTAAGCGGTGTAGATCGCGGCAGCAACAGCCAGCGGAGCGGCCAGCAACATGGCGTAGAACGCCGCCTTCAACGTACCGAAGGTCAATGGCGCAAGGCTCATTTTCGGTTCGAAGTCGGTGTTGGCAGCCGTCGACTGCCAAACGTATTTAGGTTCGTCGTAGTTCTCGTACCAGACCTTGCTCCACAACGCGCTCCAGGACACTTCCGGGTGCGGGTTTTTCAGGGTCAGTGGCAGCAGCTTGCCGCCCTCTTCCACGATGATGCGGTTGGCCCGTGGCGACAACGCCATGATGCCGGGGCCTTCAGCAATTTTTTCGACCAGCAGGGTGCGATGCGCGGTGCTGTGGAACACACCGATTTCACCAGCAGCGTCCAGGGCCAGGAAGCCTTTGCGACGTTGTTCGGCGGTGATCTCGACAATCGGCGAGGTGCCCATCTGGAAACTGCGGATGTGCTTGAAGCGTTGCTCGCCATCCGGATCGCGCGCCATGAACCATTGGCTCAGCCCACCCCTGGAGTCGCCGAAGATCAGCGAGATACCACCCACCAACTGGGTACTGGCGGTGATCTCGGTCGTGGCGTCATCAGCCAGCTTGTAGCGCCCGTTGAGGCTCTTGTCGCGCAGGCTGAACACATCGGCTTGCGCCCGCCCGTTAACCACATACAGCCACTGCTGGCGCGGGTCGACGTAGAGCGCTTTGACCTGTTCGGTCATTTGCGGCAGGTCGATGCGGGTCTCGGAATTCGTGACCTCGCCGGTCATCATGTTTTCTTCGCTGACCATCGACAGCACGTTCAACTGCGCACCGCTCGAACCCGCCAACACCAGCGTCGAATCGTTCACGCTGAGGTTCACGTGATCCAGCGCACGGCCCTGGGGGTCGAGCACAATCGGCGTTTCGCCATAGGGGTATTCAATGGCCGGGGTGATGGTCTTTTTGTTATCCGGGTAGCTGACACGGTAGCTGTGACGGAACACCAGGGCCTGACCGTTGGACAGGCCCAGGACCACCACCGGATTACCCGGCTGGTCTTCACCGATCGACGTCACTTGTGTGCCCGCAGGCAACGGCAAGTTGACCCGCGACAACTCGTCGCCCGTTTTGGCGTTAAAGAACAGCACCATGCCCTTGTCGGACACACGCATACCGACCTGATTCTGCTCCTCTACGGAAATCATCAGCGGCTTGCCGGCATCCTGCATCCATACCGGAGTCAGCGCCTGCTTGGCATTGAGGTCTGCGCCCTGAAACAGCGGGAACACGACATAGCCGAGGAAGAAGAAAATCAGGGTGATCGCGCCGAGCACGGCAAGACCGCCGATAAATACATACCAGCGGGTCAGGTGGTCTTTTAGCGCGCGGATGCGACGCTTGCGCTTGAGTTCAGGGGTATTGAAATCAATGCGCTTGGGAGCGGATGTTGTAGTCATTGGGGAATTGGCCAGATCATTCATGCGCACACCCTAGCGATCCTGTATGACAGAAAGATGACAAAGCAGTGACGCAGAAAATCCGCCGCCCAGTGGTGCTGGCAGCGGAGCGAAAAATGAGGTGAATCAGGAGCGCCTGTAGCGGCTGCCGGAGGCTACGACGGGCTGCGTAGCAGACCCGTTTTTGAAGGTCCTTCGGACCTTGCCGCAGCCTTCGTCAGCGACTACAGAGCTCTCGTTTATGCGCCTTCTTTCAAGCCCAGGTCAGCCAGTGCTTTGGCAGCGACTTTGGCTGGCAGCGGGATATAGCCGTCTTTCACGACCACTTCCTGGCCCTGCTTGGACAACACCAGCTTGATGAACTCGGCTTCCAGCGGGTTCAGCGGCTTGTTCGGTGCCTTGTTCACATACACGTAGAGGAAACGCGACAACGGGTATTTGCCGTTCAGTGCGTTTTCTTCGGTGTCTTCAATGAACTCGGTGCTGCCCTTTTTAGCCAGAGGCACTGTTTTCACGCTGGCGGTTTTGTAACCGATGCCCGAGTAGCCCACGCCGTTCAGCGAGCTGCTGATGGACTGAACCACCGAAGCGGAACCCGGCTGTTCGTTCACGTTTGGCTTGTAGTCGCCTTTGCACAGGGCTTCTTCCTTGAAGTAGCCATAAGTGCCGGATACCGAGTTACGACCAAACAGTTGAACCGGCTTGTTCGCCAGATCGCCGGTCACACCCAGGTCGCCCCAGGTTTTAACGTCAGCTTTGGCGCCGCACAAACGGGTCGACGAGAAAATCGCGTCAACCTGCTCCATGGTCAGGTGCTTGATCGGGTTGTCCTTGTGGACAAATACCGCCAGGGCATCAACAGCCACCGGGATGGCGGTCGGCTTGTAGCCGAACTTCTGCTCGAAGGCAGCCAGTTCGTTGTCCTTCATCTTGCGGCTCATCGGGCCCAGGTTGGCGGTGCCTTCAGTAATCGCAGGTGGCGCGGTCGAAGAACCGGCAGCCTGAATCTGGATGTTCACGTTCGGGTATTCTTTTTTGTAAGCCTCAGCCCACAGGGTCATCAGGTTCGCCAGGGTATCGGAACCAACGCTGGACAGATTCCCCGACACACCGGTGGTCTTCACGTAGGGCTGAATAGCCGGGTCAACACCAACGGCAACCGCATTGGCAGTCGCAACGCCAGCGGCAACAAAAGTCAGGGCCGCCATCACACGCTTCAGTTTCATGCCTTACTCCTAACAAACGGGGTTAGATGAATCGGGGGCCAGTATCTTCAGGCCATGTGACCACTCTATGAACCGATTGTGACAATTGGATGAAAGGCCATCATTGTTTACAAATGATGGCCTTTCTGGAGAGGCTAATTATGTGTGACGACGAGGCCGGCTCGATCAGCGGCCCTTTTTCCACAGGTAGGCACCGACCAGCAAGCCCATGGTGCAGATGATTGCCACGTAGTACGCCGGGCCCATCGGGCTTTCTTTAAGCAGCAGGGTTACGGCCATCGGGGTCAGGCCACCAAAGATGGCGTAGGCCAGGTTGTAGGAAAAAGACAGGCCACTGAAACGCACCACCGCCGGAAAGGCTTTGACCATCACATAGGGCACAGCGCCGATGGTGCCTACAAACAATCCGCTCAAGGCGTACAGGGGAAACAACCAGTCCGGGTGCTGCAACAGGCTGTGGTAGAAGGTCCACGAGGTGATCAGCAGTCCGGCGCAACCCAGCACGAAGACTTTGCCGGCACCAAAGCGGTCAGCCAGTGCCCCCGAAGCAATACAGCCAAAGCTCAAAAAGACGATGGCCAGACTGTTGGCTTGCAATGAGGTGGTGGCAGAAAAACCGTACACGGTTTGCAGCACGGTCGGCGTCATCAATATGACCACGATGATCCCGGCAGACAGCAACCAGGTCAGCAGCATCGAAATCACAATTGCGCCGCGATGATCACGCAACACGGTCTTGAGCGGCACTTCTGCAGCCAGGGCCTTGCGCAGCTGCAACTCGGCGAACACCGGGGTTTCGTGCAACCAGCGCCGCAGATACACCGAAAACAGTCCGAACACACCCCCCATGAGGAAAGGGATTCGCCACGCGTAATCGGCCACTTCCGCCGGGGTGTAGATCGTATTGATCGCAGTGGCCATCAACGAACCGAGCAAAATGCCCGCCGTCAGGCCGCAGGTCAGGGTGCCGCAGGCATAGCCCACGTGACGCGGCGGAACATGCTCGGCCACAAACACCCAGGCACCCGGCACTTCACCGCCAATCGCCGCGCCCTGAATCACGCGCATCAGCAGCAACAGAATCGGCGCCCACATGCCGATCTGTGCATAAGTCGGCAGCAAGCCCATGATCAGGGTCGGCACCGCCATCATGAAGATGCTCAAAGTGAACATCTTCTTGCGCCCCAGCAGGTCGCCGAAGTGCGCCATGACAATGCCACCCAGCGGCCGTGCCAGATAACCCGCAGCAAAAATGCCGAAGGTTTGCATCAGGCGCAGCCACTCCGGCATGTCCGCCGGGAAGAACAGCTTGCCGACCACGGTGGCAAAAAATACAAAGATGATGAAATCGTAAAACTCCAGCGCACCGCCCAAAGCAGACAGCGACAAGGTTTTATAGTCATTACGGGTTAACGGCCGCGACGGCGGTGCAGCACTGGAAGGCTCTGTGATCATGGAGTATTGCTTCTCTTATTTGGGCTCGGCAAAAAGCTGCAACTACGCCGGCAGGGGCTGGGCAGGTTTTGAAAGATAACAAATTGTTTACAAAAGCACAGAGCTAGACGCACGCCTCGCTTAAAAAGCAGAATCCGAAGGTCGTCGGCCAAGCCAGTGATCGATATACTCGTTGGCTGTAAGAAACATTTGGAGACTTCTGAAAATGCTGTGCGAAACGTTCGCAGGGCATTCACCAGCTGATTCCACAGAGTTTCCCTTGGTGCGGCTTATGAAGAACGTGACGAACGTAGTATGTTCGGGCTGAATCGTTTTTCTAATGACGCTTATTCACCCGCAATACACATGATGAATCACGGGTCAGAGGCCCTTAGGCATGCTAGAGCTCGAACAAGAAGATCCAATCCCGCAAGGTGACCTGGCCTTGCAAATCACCGCATTACCGCGCGAAACCAACGGTTTCGGCGATATTTTCGGCGGCTGGCTGGTATCACAAATGGACCTCGCTGGCACCGCAATGGCCAGCAAGGTCGCCGGGGGCCGTGTGGCTACAGTTGCCATTGATCGCATGGCATTTCTGGTGCCCGTGGCAGTCGGGGCCCAGTTATCGTTTTACACCCAGGCCCTGGAAATCGGCCGCAGCTCGATCCAGATGATGGTCGAAGTGTGGAGCGACGACCCGCTGTCCAGCGAATGGCGCAAAGTCACCGAAGCTGTATTTGTGTTCGTTGCCATCGATGGCAGCGGCCGCACGCGCTCCGTTCCGCCGCGCCGTTAAACCTCGCCGCGCTTTGCCTGTCTACTGCTGTCCTAGTCCCTGATATAGAGAGCCTGCCATGCACCACATTGAGTCAGTCACCCTGGATGAACTGGAGTGCTGGCACTTCCAGCATGGTCAGGCCCAACTATTGGTCGCCAAACAGGGCGCCCAGGTGCTCAGTTATCAGGTAGGCGATGAGCCGCCGATCATCTGGCTTAACGACAAGGCCCAGTACAAGGCAGGCAAAGGCATCCGCACCGGCGTCCCGGTCTGCTGGCCGTGGTTTGGCAATTTTGAACGCAACCCGCAAAGCGTAAAAGCCATGCGTCAGTCAGACGAGCCGGCAACGGCCCATGGGCTGGTGCGCACCCGCGAATGGGAGCTCCTTGAGTTCGACGATGCCGGTGAAGCACTGCACATCGAACTGGGCCTGCCCCACGTCGAAGGCGGCCTGCCCGGGTGGCCACACGATGTCGCACTGACCCTGAGCATTCGCCTGGACACGCAGCTGCACATCAGTCTCACCAGCCATAACCGCAGTGATATTCCGGTCACCATCAGCCAGGCGCTGCACAGCTATTTTGCGGTCAGCGATGTACGCAGGGTGCATGTCGAAGGGCTGGACGCACTGACGTATATCGACACGCTGCAAGACTGGAAACAGATCCGCCAGACCGGCGATTTGACCTTCAGCGGCGAAACCGACCGCATCTACCTCGACGCCCCGCAGCAGCTGAGCATTGTCGATAACGACTGGCACCGCAGCATTCAGCTCACCAGCCGCGGCTCACGTACGGCGGTGATCTGGAACCCGTGGATCGAGCGGGCCGAACAGTTTGACGACATGGCCGATGATGGCTGGCAACGCATGCTCTGCATCGAAACCGCCAACGTGATGGACGACGTGGTCACCCTGGAACCGGGTGCGAGCCATACCCTGGGTGTCAGTATTGCGAGCAAACGCCTGAAACCCTGAACCTGTAGGAGCGAGCTTTTTAAACAGCTCGCGAGCAAGCTCGCTCCTACAGTCAGATTGCGCGTAGTTAAGTTGCGTATCCCTTACAAATCCGCCTCAACCACCACCCGCACCTTGCTCGCATCCAGCGCATAGGCCGCATCCGCCAGATCATTACTGACTGTCTCAACCTTCAGCGTGCCCACCACCCACAATGGCGTGTAGATGTCGTCCAGCTTCAAGCCTTTGGGGTAGCGCACCAGCACCAACTGATTGGGCGGCGGTGGCGGCACGTGGATGCAGGCGCCAGGGTACGGCACCAGGAAAAACAGGGTACTGCGCCCCTTGGCATCGGTTTCCAAAGGCACGGGATAGCCGCCCAAACGGATATTTTTCCCGTTCATGGCAGGCACAGTTTTACTGGAATACATGACCCCCGGCAGGCCTTTGCTCTGCTTCAAACCACCCTTGGCAGTAAACGTACCATTGGCCTCGGGCGAGTCATGGTCGATTTCGGGCATTTGTTCGAGGGCTTTTTGATCCGACTTTGGCATCAGGTCGAGCCAGTCGGTTTCGGGCAATTGCGCCGCGTGTACCAGGCCACAGCCCAGTAAAAGAAAGATAAAAGCAAAACGACGCATGGCAGTCTCAATCAAAGAGGGCTTCTGACGCCGCGCATTCTAGCCTTCTCTGCGGCGAGCGCAGAGAGGGCCAGACCATTCAATCAGCTCTTTTTCGACACCATGTTGTAGATCACCAGCAGGATAACCGCCCCGATCACCGCACCAATAAAGCCGGCACCCTCGCCTGCCTTATAGATACCCAGTGCCTGTCCGCCGTATGTTGCCGCCAGCGAACCGCCGATACCCAGCAGGATAGTCATGATCCAGCCCATGCTGTCGTCGCCCGGTTTCAGGAAACGGGCCAGCAGGCCAACGATCAAGCCGATAAAAATGGTTCCGATGATGCCCATGGACGCTTCCTCTCTGTAGATGGCGTAAACCCAAGCCTAGTCAGCACTTTGGGATCACGCCATCAGAGAGTGGCGGTCACTGAATGGTTCCCGCCAATTAACGATTTACGCTTGATCGATCAACGCTTCAACACGCTGGATTTGCGCTTTGAGCGTCGCCAGGTCTGCACAACGCAGATTGGCATGACCCACTTTGCGGCCGACCTTGAAGGCCTTGCCGTAGTGATGCAAATGGCAGTCGGCAATCGCGATCACCTGCTCTACCGGCGGCACGCTGCCAATGAAGTTGAGCATTGCGCTCTCACCGACCTTGGCCGTCGAACCCAGCGGCAAACCGGCAATGGCGCGCAAATGGTTTTCGAACTGGCTGCACTCGGCGCCTTCAGTGGTCCAGTGCCCGGAGTTGTGCACTCGCGGGGCAATTTCATTGGCCTTGAGGCCACCGTCGACTTCAAAGAACTCGAACGCCATCACGCCGACGTAGTCGAGTTGCTTGAGTACACGGCTCGAGTAGTCCTCGGCCAGCGCTTGCAACGGGTGATCGGTGCTGGCAACCGACAGCTTGAGAATGCCGCGGTCATGGGTGTTGTGCACCAGCGGGTAGAACCGGGTCTCGCCATCACGACCGCGCACGGCGATCAGCGACACTTCACCAGTGAAGGGTACAAAACCTTCCAGCAGGCAGGCGACGCTACCCAGCTCGGCAAAGGTACCTTCGACATCGGCCGCAGTGCGCAGCACTTTCTGGCCCTTGCCGTCATAACCCAGGGTGCGGGTCTTGAGCACGGCCGGCAACCCGATGCTGGCTACCGCTGCATCCAGATCCGCCTGGGACTGGATGTCGGCAAAGTCCGGCGTCGGAATCCCCAGGTCCTTGAACATGCTTTTTTCGAACCAGCGATCACGGGCGATACGCAGCGCTTCGGCACTCGGATAAACAGGTACGAATTGCGACAGGAAGGCCACGGTTTCAGCAGGAACGCTTTCGAACTCAAACGTCACCAGATCGACTTCATCGGCCAGTTGGCGCAAATGATCCGGGTCGCTGTAGTCCGCACGCAGGTGTTCACCCAGCGCAGCTGCGCAGGCATCAGGCGCCGGATCAAGGAAAGCGAAGTTCATGCCCAGCGGAGTGCCCGCCAGGGCCAGCATGCGGCCCAGTTGGCCGCCACCGATTACACCGATTTTCATCGTCAAAAACCTCAGGCTTCGCGCGGGTCTGGATTGTCCAGAACGCTGTCTGTCTGCTCAGCACGGAATGCTTTCAATACGGTATGGAACTGCGGGTGCTTGGCGCCCAGGATGCTGGCCGACAATAGCGCTGCGTTGATCGCACCCGCCTTGCCGATGGCCAGGGTGGCAACCGGGATGCCTGCAGGCATTTGCACGATCGACAGCAGCGAATCAACGCCCGACAGCATCGCCGACTGCACCGGTACACCCAGTACCGGCAAGTGGGTTTTGGCCGCACACATGCCTGGCAGGTGAGCAGCGCCACCGGCACCTGCGATGATCACCTCGATCCCGCGGCCTTCGGCCTCTTCGGCATACTGGAACAGCAAGTCCGGAGTGCGGTGGGCAGAGACCACTTTAACTTCGTAAGGAATGCCGAGTTTTTCCAGCATATCGGCGGTGTGGCTGAGGGTGGACCAATCGGACTTGGAGCCCATGATCACGCCTACCAGTGCACTCATCGTCGCGCCTCTTCTCTTGGGCGCCCGCAGGCGCGTCAAAAAACAACAAGCCACGTGGGGAAACCGACGTGGCTTGTTATAGAAATTAAGGCCGGTCAAGCCAGCCGAAGGCCGCGCAGTATACCCAAAAAGGTAAACAAAACGCATATTCCCCGACCATCTGTCTTTGATCCTGAAATCTGCTTCGACGCCCGGTTTTATTGACTTCAAGGTCAGGCCAGAAAACCTCCGGGCAGCGACTACACCGGCGCCTGGGCTGGTGCTGAAGGATTTTCCAGCTTGCGCCACAGCAAGCGCACGTTGGCCTTGCGCACCAGGGCGCAGCGGTACAAGCGAATTTCCAGCGGCACGTGCCATTGGGGCCCGCCACAGATCACCAACTCACCGCGCTCAAGCTCCGCCCGCACGCTTAACCGCGGCACCCAGGCGATGCCCAGCCCTTCAAGCGCCATGCTTTTAAGGCTGTCGGCCATGGCGGTCTCATAAATAGTGGTGAAGCGCAGGCTGCGCTGGCGCAGTAACAAATTCACCGAACGGCCCAAAAATGCCCCGGCGCTGTAGGCCAGCAACGGCACACTGGCATCGCCTTCCAGATCAAACAGCGGATTGCCGTCAGCGTCGGCAGCACACACCGGCAACATTTCGGTATTACCCAGGTGCAAGGACGGGAAAATTTCCGGGTCCATCTGCAATGCCGCATCCGGATCGTAAAAGGCCAGCATCAAATCGCAGCCGCCCTCACGCAAAGCATGCACCGCGTCTCCGACGTTAGTCGCAACAAGACGTGTCGCGATGTTCAGCCCTTCGTTACGCAACTGAGCGATCCAGCGCGGGAAAAAACCCAGCGCCAGGGAGTGTGCCGCAGCCACTTGCATGACCTCGCCCTGCCCGCCTTCCAGGTGATGCAAGTGACGCAAGACTTCGCCGAGCTGTTCGACCACGGTGCGCGCCGTGACCAAAAACAGCTGGCCGGCCGCGGTCAACTCCACCGGGGTGCGGGAACGATTCACCAGGGTCAGCCCCAGCGCCGCTTCAAGGCTGCGAATACGTCGGCTGAAGGCCGGCTGAGTCACAAAGCGACGCTCTGCCGCCTGGGAAAAACTGCGAGTGGCGGCCAGGGCACTGAAGTCCTCTAACCATTTACTTTCGAGATTCATCGAGTCCTCCCGGACGCGCACCAAATTGGGTCACACGTTCGACGCGGCCGTCGCGTCACGTCGTCATTATGCCGTTTATGCATAGGATAGTGTTTAAAGGCATTGGCCCAATTTTGTCTGCAGGCCTAGCATTCGCAGCGTTCCGGCTCAGACCGGGTCCTTATCGAGATGATTTCTATCATGTCCTCCGCTGCATCTTTCCGCACTGAAAAAGACCTGCTTGGCGTACTCGAAGTACCCGCTCAAGCGTATTACGGCATCCAGACCCTGCGAGCGGTGAACAACTTCCGTCTCTCCGGCGTTCCGATCTCGCACTACCCGAAGCTGGTCGTGGCCCTGGCCATGGTCAAGCAAGCCGCAGCTGACGCGAACCGCGAGCTGGGCCATCTGAGCGACGCCAAACACGCAGCCATCAGCGAAGCCTGTGCACGTCTGGTGCGCGGTGATTTCCACGATGAATTCGTGGTCGACATGATTCAAGGCGGCGCTGGCACTTCAACCAACATGAATGCCAACGAAGTCATCGCCAACATCGCGCTGGAGGCCATGGGCCATCAGAAGGGCGAGTACCAGTACCTGCACCCGAACAACGACGTGAACATGGCTCAGTCGACCAACGACGCTTACCCGACGGCTATCCGTCTGGGCCTGCTGTTGGGTCACGATGCACTGCTGGCCAGCCTCGATAGCCTGATTCAGGCATTCGCAGCCAAGGGCGTCGAGTTCAACCACGTATTGAAGATGGGCCGGACCCAGCTGCAAGACGCGGTACCCATGACTTTGGGTCAAGAGTTCCGCGCATTTGCCACCACTCTGGGTGAAGATCTGGCCCGCCTGAAAACTCTGGCGCCAGAGTTGCTGACCGAAGTGAACCTGGGCGGTACTGCGATTGGTACCGGCATCAACGCCGACCCGCGCTACCAGCACCTGGCCGTGACCCGTCTGGCGACCATCAGCGGCCAGCCGCTGGTACCTGCTGCCGACTTGATCGAAGCCACTTCAGACATGGGCGCCTTCGTCCTGTTCTCCGGCATGCTCAAGCGTACCGCGGTCAAACTGTCGAAGATTTGCAACGACCTGCGCCTGCTGTCCAGCGGCCCACGCACCGGCATCAACGAAATCAACTTGCCAGCGCGTCAGCCGGGCAGCTCGATCATGCCAGGCAAGGTCAATCCGGTAATCCCGGAAGCCGTCAACCAGGTGGCATTCCAGATCATCGGTAACGACCTGGCACTGACCATCGCGGCTGAAGGCGGCCAACTGCAACTGAACGTGATGGAGCCGCTGATCGCGTTCAAGATCTTCGACTCGATCCGCCTGCTGCAACGCGCCATGGACATGCTGCGCGAACATTGCATCGTTGGCATCACCGCCAACGAAGCACGTTGCCGTGAACTGGTCGAACATTCGATTGGTCTGGTGACTGCGCTGAACCCTTACATCGGCTATGAAAACGCCACCCGCATCGCCCGTATCGCCCTCGAAAGCGGCCGCGGCGTGCTGGAACTGGTGCGCGAAGAAGGCTTGCTCGACGACGCCATGCTCGACGACATCCTGCGCCCGGAAAACATGATTGCTCCGCGTCTGGTGCCTCTCAAGGCCTGATGCATGTAACAAAGTTCTGAATGCAAAGTTGCCGAGGGTGTTTTTAACGCCGCATCACCGAAGCCCAGGCACTTTGCGACAGAACTCAACGCTCACCAGGTCGAGGGACTAGACACCTCTCACCTTTTGAGGGCTTGCAGATACGTCTGCAGGCCCTTTTTTTTGCGCAAATTTTGTGGGAACCGGCTCCCACAAAGGACAAACAAAGAGGGCAAACACGACAGGATTCAAGGCCTTTTCAGACGACTCGCACATGAAAAATCAATCACTTATGCAGACGCTTCCAACACTCCTAGGTATAGTGCCGGCCCTCTTCCCGTGCGTGGGCCCTGCAACAGCGGCCACCGACAGTGCGGAAACAGCATCGTAAACCAAGCAGCAACATGGCCGGGATTCCCTTGATCGCCTACTTTTATGCCCTGTCTTGCCGGGCGTAATGAGCGATCCTGATTCGGCCGTGTTGCCATCAGATAAAAACAGCGAGGAATAATCCATGCTTGAAGTCATCAATGACTTCCTCTCAGGGAAAGTGCTAATCGTGCTCATGGTCGGGCTCGGTGGCTACTTCACGATCCGCTCGCGTTTCGTACAGTTTCGCTACTTCCTGCACATGTTTTCGGTCTTCAAAGACAGCCTGCGCAGCAGCGCCGGCGAACTTAGCTCGTTTCAGGCATTGATGCTGAGCCTGGCGGGCCGTGTGGGTGCGGGCAACATCGCCGGCGTCGGCATTGCCGTGACCTTGGGCGGCCCCGGTGCCGTGTTCTGGATGTGGGTGACCGCACTGGTCGGCATGTCCAGCAGTCTGATCGAATGTTCCCTGGGCCAGCTGTACAAGCGTCGCGACGCTGAAGGCCAACTGCGCGGCGGCCCGTCCTTCTACATGAAGTACGGCCTGGGCAAAATCTGGATGGGCAAGCTGATGGCCGTGCTGCTGCTGATCACCTTCGGTTTTGCCTTTATGGGCCTGCAAGCCCACGCCGTAACCCACTCGCTGCAAGACGCCTTCGGCTTTGAGGTCAACTACTCCGGCCTGGCCATCGCCATCCTGCTGGGGCTGGTGTTTATCGGCGGCATCAAACGTATCGCTTCGGTTGCCGACCTGCTGGTACCGGTCAAAACCCTGGCCTACATCGCAGTCACCCTCTACGTGATCGTGCTGCAATTCGACCACGTGCCGGCCATGCTGGGCCACATCGTCAAGAGCGCCTTCGGCCTCGATCCGGTGTTTGGCGGGCTGATCGGCAGCGCGATCGTGATGGGCGTCAAGCGTGGCGTATTTGCCAACGAAGCCGGCCTGGGCAGTGCTCCGAACGTAGCCGCCGTGGCCGATGTCGAGCACCCTATCGCCCAGGGCGTGGTTCAGGCGTTCAGCGTATTCCTCGACACCTTTGTGATCTGCACCTGCACCGCGCTGCTGATCCTGCTGTCCGGCTTCTACACCCCGGGCTTCGAAGGGGACGGCATCGCCCTGACCCAGAACTCCCTGGCGGCCGTCGTCGGCGAATGGGGCCGTGTGTTTATCAGCGTGGCCCTGGCGCTGTTTGTCTTCACCTCGATGCTCTACAACTACTATCTGGGTGAAAACAACCTGCGTTTCCTGGTCGGTGAGAGCCGCAAGGCACTGATCGGTTATCGCGTGCTGGTACTGGTGCTGATTTTTTGGGGTTCGATTGAAAACCTGCAAACCGTCTTCGCCTTCGCCGATATCGCCATGACCATGCTGGCGTTCGTCAACCTGGTCGCCCTGGCGATGCTGTTCAAGGTCTGCATGCGCGTGCTCAAGGACTACGACGACCAACGTCGCGCAGGGATCAAGACACCGGTGTTCGATTCCAGTAAATTCCCGGATCTGGATCTGGACCTCAAGGCCTGGCCGCCACGACCGGCCGTCACGAGCGAAGAAACAAAACGCTGACACTCACGCGGCGGTTCTAATCAGAACCGCCGCGTTTTTGCTTATGGAGACTCATAAATGACTGCAGCCACCCATCACCCAGCCCAGCGCGTCATGGTGCTCTACACCGGCGGCACCATCGGCATGCAAGCCAGCGCCAACGGCCTGGCCCCGGCATCGGGCTTTGAAGCGCGCATGGCTGATTACCTCGCCAGCCAGCCACAGCTGCAAGTACCGCAGTGGCGCTTTCGCGAGATGAGCCCACTGATCGACAGCGCCAACATGACGCCCGCCTACTGGTTGCGCCTGCGCACCGCGATCATCGAAGCCGTTGAACAGGATGACTGCGATTCGGTATTGGTCCTGCATGGCACCGACACCCTGGCCTACAGCGCAGCGGCGATGTGCTTTCAACTGCTGGGGTTGCCGGCGCCGGTAGTGTTCACCGGCTCCATGCTGCCTGCGGGTGTGCCCGACAGCGATGCCTGGGAAAACGTCAGCGGTGCATTGAGCGCACTGGGGCAAGGCCAGCCCCACGGCGTGCAGCTGTACTTCCACGGCGCGTTGCTGGCACCGACACGCTGCGCCAAAGTGCGCAGCTTCGGACGCAACCCGTTTGTCGCGCTCAAGCGCAATGGCGGTACCCCCAAGGCCAATACCTTGCCGGGTGAGCTGATGTATCGCCAGCCCCGGCACGAAGCCAGTGTCGGCGTACTGCCACTGGTCCCGGGGATTGGCGCGGCGCAACTGGATGCCCTGCTCAATAGCGGGATTGAGGCGCTGGTGCTGGAGTGCTTCGGCAGCGGCACCGGCCCCAGCGACAATCCGGCCTTCCTCGCCAGCCTGCAACGGGCGCAGCAAAACGGCATAGTGGTGGTCGCCATTACCCAATGCCATGAAGGTGGCGTGGAACTGGACGTGTACGAAGCGGGCAGCCGCTTGCGTGAAGCCGGCGTGCTCTCGGGCGGCGGCATGACCCGGGAAGCGGCGTTCGGCAAACTGCACGCATTACTGGGGGCCGATTTGCCCCTGGCAGAAGTGCGTCAGCTGGTCGAGCTGGATCTGTGCGGCGAGCTGGCGTAACCAGCTCCCCTTCCATCTATAGGAGCGAGCTTGCCTCGCGATCTTTAAAAAATCAAAAGATCGCGAGACAAGCTAGCTCCTACAGCGTCAGGGTACAGAGCTACATCGGGATCTATTTCACACCCCGGCACACAACTTGCTCGCTTCCTGCACCCTCATGCAGGAAGCCAACATGCTGCACTCCCACCTCACTACCCTCAACGCTGTATCGCTGGTACTCAGCACCTTCGAGGCCGAAGGCCTGTCCTGCGAAGCATTGCTGGCCGGCAGCGGCATTCGGGCCGCCGATCTGAGCCGCGCCGACACGCGCATTACCGCCAGCCAGGAAATGCAGGTGTGCGCCAACGCCGTGGCCTTGCGCCGCGAAATAGGCCTTGAGCTGGGGCGACGCATGCATGTGTCGTCCTACGGCATGCTCGGCTATGCCATGCTCACCAGTGCCACCTTAGGTGACGCTTTACGCCTGGCCTTGCGCTATCCGGCGCTACTGGGAACACTTTTCGAGCTCAGCCTCAGGGTCGAAGGCGAACACGTGTGGTTCTGCGCTGACCACTATCACGAAAATCCGCAGCTGGCCGTGTTCAATGCACAACTTTGCCTGGTGTCATTGACCGTTATTTGCCAGGACCTGCTGGGGCAGCCGTTACCCCTGCTGGCCGCCCGCTTCGCCCATAGCAAGCCGGACTATCACGCAAGCTATAACAGCACCTTCGACTGCACACGCACGTTCGAGGCTCAGGACAACGGCTTTGCCTTTGCCAGACACTGGCTCGATCACCCTCTGCCGCTGGCCGATGCCATCACCCACCAGGCGATGGCCGTGCGCTGCCGCAAACAAAACCTGGAGTTCACCGGCCGTCAGACCTGGCTGTCACGCATCCGCCAGGGCCAACTGCATGCAGCACCGGGGCTGGAGGGCCTGGCCGAGCAGATGACCTGCTCGCCACGCACTTTGCGCCGGCACCTGCGTGACGCCGGATGCAGCTATCAGGGGCTGCTCGACGAATTGCGCTTCGAGCGCGCCAAGCTGTTGCTCCACGAAACCGAATGGCCGATTTATCGGATTGCCGAAACCCTGGGCTTTAGCGAAACCGCGAGTTTTCGCCACGCGTTTGTACGCTGGAGCGGTGTCGCACCCAGCCAGTTCCGCGCGTAATAAAACCGTAGGGGCGAGCTTGCTCGCGAGCTCTTGATCGCGACATGGAAGAGCTCGCTGCTACAGGTTTCAGTGGTTGAGGGGGCGAATTTCGGTCAATGATTTCGGCCATATTTATCCCCTTTTGGCCGCTCCTGCCGTTCTCTGAAACAACCGCTGCCGCAAGACTGTAGGCCAACGCTCTAGCCTACGGAGAACAAGAAAAATGCTGACTATCTACTCGGACGATCACCATCTGCATCATGGCCGTTGTGAATTGATAGACGGGCAACTGATGCCCTGCTTTGAAATGCCCTCCCGCGCCGACCATATTCTGCAGCGCGTTCAAACCCGTGAGCTGGGGCCGGTGCAAGCCCCGCAAGACTTCGGACGCGATCCGATCCTGCGTGTGCACAGCGCGGCATATCTGGATTTTTTCGAGGGCGCCTGGGCGCGCTGGGCCGAACAGGGTCTTGACGGCGACTTGATGCCCTACACCTGGCCTGCCCGCACCCTGCGCGCCATAGTGCCTGCCAGCTTGCACGGCCAACTAGGCTATTACAGTTTCGATGGCGGCGCCCCGATTACAGCGGGCACCTGGCGCGCAGCCTATAGCGCAGCCCAGGTTGCACTCACCGCCCAGGCCGCCATCCAGAACGGCGCCCCCAGTGCTTTCGCCCTGTGCCGTCCACCGGGGCACCACGCCGCAGGCGATTTGATGGGCGGTTATTGCTACCTCAACAATGCCGCGATTGCCGCTCAGGCCTTCCTGGACCAGGGTGGTAAAAAAGTGGCGATCCTCGACGTGGACTATCACCACGGCAACGGTACGCAGTCGATTTTCTATGAACGCAACGACGTGCTGTTCACTTCGATCCACGGCCATCCCGAAGCCGAATTCCCGTTCTTTTTGGGCTATGAAGACGAACTGGGCGAAGGTCCGGGTGCAGGCTTCAACTTCAACTATCCGCTGGCGGCCGGGTCGGCATGGGAGCGCTGGAGCGCGGCGCTGGAACTGGCCTGTGGCGAAATCGAAGGTTACGACGCTGATGTGCTGGTGGTTTCTCTGGGCGTGGACACCTTCAAGAACGACCCTATCTCCCAGTTCAAACTCGATAGCCCGGACTATCTGCGCATGGGCGAACGTATTGCACGCCTGGGCAAACCGACGCTGTTCGTGATGGAGGGTGGCTACGCGGTAGAAGAAATCGGGATCAATGCGGTCAATGTGCTCGAGGGGTTCGAAAGCGCCCGATAAGCCCCCGAACCTTCAGGAGCGAGCTTTACCGCGCAGCAACCAACAGCTCGCTCCTACACCCAGACCTTGCCCAGGCGGGCCAGCGCTGCCTTGATATCGGCCTCAGGCACCGCGGCAAAACCCAGCACCAGCCCTGCACGTTTATCCACAGGCACGCTCGAGTCTTGCAGCCAGTAGCCACTCAAACCGTTGATCTCCACCTCGGCCGCTTTGGCCTGAGCCAGCAATTGCTGTTCGCGCTCGAAACTTATGACCGGCACCGTCACATGCAGCCCCGCTGCAATGCTCGGCACCGGCCCCATCCCTGCTATTCCCTGGGGCCAATCTGCCAACAATGCATTACGCCGGCTCAAGGCCGCACGCCGCATGCGCCGGATATGCCGCTGAAAGTGCCCGGCAGCCATGAATTCCGCCATCACGGCCTGGGTACTGACCTCCGAATGCCGCATATCCAGGGAGCGCCGCCGGGCGAAAGGCTCAATCAAACCCTTGGGCAAGACCAGGTACCCCAGACGCAAGGCCGGGAACACCACTTTGCCGAAGGTGCCGACATAGATCACCCGCCCCTGACGGTCCAGTGCCGCCAACGGGGCCAGCGGGGCCCCGCAGTAACGGTACTCGCCGTCGTAGTCGTCTTCGATGATCCAGCCCTGGTTGCGCTCGGCCCAGTCCAGCAACTCAAGGCGCCTGGCCAGACTCATGGTGACACCCGTCGGGTACTGGTGGGACGGCGTCACATAGGCCAGCCGGCAGTTATTCAACTGCTTGAGTGCCGAGCAATCCATACCCTCCTGATCGACCGCTATGCCCTGCATTTTTGCCCCTGCAATCGCAAAGGCATGGGCCGCTGCGCGGTAGCCGGGATTCTCGACCGCCACCCCGTCGCCAGGCTCAACCAGCAGCTGTGCACAAAGGCTAATTCCTTGCTGCGCGCCACTGGTGATCAAAATTTGATCGGCCGAGCACGATAAACCACGGGATGTGCGCAAATAGACGGCAATTAATTCACGCAGCCGCTCATCCCCTGCCGGATTGCCATAACACAGCTGCTGCAAGTCCGGCTTACGCCAAAAAGCCGCCTGCAGCTTGCTCCAGACCTCGAAAGGGAATAAGTCAAAGGCTGGCACCCCCACCCGGAAAGCTCGCGGAACTCCGCTCGGAGGAAGGTCAAGCGAGTGCTGGCCAACCCTGTCCAAAGCAGTGCTGTGGATAACTTTACTGGACGTAATTACAGGTAAACCGGTCTTTTTTGTGGATAACCCTGGGGATAAGCCTGTTGAAAACCCTGTGGACAAGTTGGTGGACAACTTTTTTCGCGGGAGGGCTTTTTCCGGCAACTGCGCGACATAAGTGCCATCACCGATTCGCCCCTCGAGAAAGCCCTCGGCATACAACTGGTCATAGGCCCGCACCACGCTGTTTCGGGAGATGCCGAGCGCCAGCGCCAGATCGCGACTCGCCGGCAACCGCGAGCCACTGCCAAGGCGGCCATCCAGTACCCGCTGGCGCAATGCCTGATAGAGCTGGCGGGTCAGGCCTTTTTTTGGATCAAGCTCGATACCGGCAGGGTTGAAGGCGATGGACAGCGCTGAATCCGGCATGGATTGGACCTATAAAAATGACCATTAATGGCTCTTACAACGAGCCAATAGCCTGCCTAGGATGCAGTCATTCGCCAAGGAAAATTTCTATGTACGTGCCCCGCGCCTTCGCAGAAAGTGACATTCACCTCTTGCATCAGCAGATGCAGGCCACCCCGTTGCCCGTGCTTGTGACCCATGGCAGCCAGGGACTGGTCGCCAGCCATGTACCACTGCTGCTGAACCCGGACGAAGGCCCCAACGGCACGCTGTATGGCCACCTTGCCCGTGCCAACCCGCATTGGCAGGCACTTGCGCAAGGCGCCGAGGCGCTGGTTATTTTTGCCGGGGAGCAGGCTTATGTCAGTCCGTCCTTCTACCCCAGCAAAGCTGAAGACGGCAAATCCGTACCCACCTGGAACTACCTTGCCGTTCACGCCTACGGCCAGGCCCAGGTGTTCGATGATGCCGAGCGCCTGCTGGCCCTGGTCAGTCGCCTGAGCAACAAGCACGAAGCCGGTCGCGCCGAGCCGTGGTCCGTCAGCGACGCCCCCCGGGATTACATCGACAGCATGCTCAAGGCGATTGTGGGTTTCAGCCTGCCGATCACCCGCCTCAACGGTAAACGCAAACTCAGCCAGAACCGCAGCGCCGCCGACCAGACCGGTGTGCGCAATGGACTGCTGGCCAGCAACAACCCGCAAGACCACGCCCTCGCTCAATTAATTGCTAAGGAATAGCAACATGGCTCAGCCACTGCAGATCAAACCCGCCAGCGCCGCCGATCACGATCAATGGCTGCCGCTCTGGCAGGCGTATTTGAGTTTCTATAAAACCGAACTGCCCGCCGCAGTCAGCCAGTCGACCTGGGAGCGTTTTCTCGACCCGGCCGAACCGACCCACCTGGCGCTCGCCTGGAAGGGCAACGAAGCTGTAGGCATGGTGCAGTTCATTTATCACCGCTCCAACTGGAGCATTGGAAACTCCTGCTACCTTCAAGACCTGTTTGTCAGCCCCCAGGTGCGCGGCACCGGTGCCGGGCGCTTGTTGATCGAGCATGTATACGCCACCGCCAAAGACAATCAGTGCGCCAAGGTGCACTGGCTGACCCACGAGACCAACACTACCGCCATTCAGCTCTATGAGCGAATAGCCGAGCGCCCCGGCTTTATTCAATTTCGCAAAGCCTTGTCATGAAAGGAACGCGCAATGCCTGAAGATCTACAACATTGGCAGCCAGCCAGAACCCCGGATACGCGAACACTCGAAGGACGCTTCATTCGTCTGGAAAAGCTCGACCCGGCCCGTCATGGCGATGAATTATGGCTAGCCTTACAAGGCCCCGAGGGCGATCCCAAGCTGTGGGATTACTTGCCGTACGGGCCTTTCAATGAACGCCCGGCATTTGATGCCTGGCTGCAGAACAACGCGGCCAGCCGCGACCCGCACTTCTATACCGTCGTCGATCAGGCCAGTGGCCAGGCCCAGGGCACCATCAGCCTGATGTGCATTGTTGCCGAACACGGACGCATAGAGATCGGCCACGTCACGTTCGGCGCGCCGATGCAGCGCTCGCCGAAAAGTACCGAGGCGGTCTACTTGCTGGCGAAGGAGGCTTTCGCCCTGGGCAATCGACGTCTGGAGTGGAAGTGCAACAATGACAACGCCAGATCGAAACGTACTGCAGTACGACTCGGGTACACATACGAAGGCGTCTTCCGCCAGCATATGGTGGTCAAAGGCAAAAATCGTGATACCACGTGGTACAGCATTATCGGTACGGAATGGCCCGCTATAGCGGCAGGCTTTGAAAAATGGCTGGCACTGGATAACCAACCAGAAAGTGGCCAGATCAAGTCTCTGGAAGAATGCAGGGCAGCAACTGTATAAAATTTGATCAATGCGCCCGACAAGGACTGTCGGGCGTTTTTGTGTCTGGAAGGGGTTAAAACTTTACGGGGGTTTAACCGGGTCATTTCTGCACCCGCCATTCAGCCCTTATGGGTGATGAGCTGACAAACCCCGCGAGCAATCTCGTTCCTGCAGGTCTGTACGTACCTCAAATTGCAGGCAAAAAAAAGGGGAGCACATGCTCCCCCGAGGTTTAAAGCGTTTGGATCAAAGGCGGTATCAGGCTTCGATTTCGATCAGGATTTCGCCCGGGTTGACGCGATCGCCTTTGATCACATGGATGAGGAGGATCTTGCCAGCGATGGCGGCCTGTACTTCGGTCTCCATTTTCATCGCTTCGGTAATCAGTACCGATTGGCCAGCCTTGACGGTGTCGCCCACCTTGACCAGTACATCGACAATGTTGCCCGGCATGGCAGTGCTGACGTGCCCCGGCTCGCTGGCCTGCTTGCGTTTGCTGGATGCACCGCCGACGAACTGGTTGAGCGGCTCGAACACCACTTCTTCGGGCATGCCGTCGATGGACAGGTAGAAGTGGCGCTTGCCCTCAGCCTTGACGCCCACACCGGTGATGTCGACGCGATAGCTTTCACCGTGGACGTCGATCACGAACTCGGTCGGTACGCCTTCGCCACCGGCGCTGCTCACGCCGCCCGCTTCAGGAATAGGCAGCAGCACTTCCGGCGCCAGGGTGCCAGCAGCACGCTCCTCGAGGAACTTGCGACCGATATCCGGGAACATGGCGTAGGTCAGCACGTCCTCTTCGGACTTGGCCAGCGCGCCGATTTCGCCACGCAACTTGACCATTTCCGGCTTGAGCAGGTCCGCTGGACGCACGTCGATCAGCTCTTCGTTGCCGATGGCCTGACGACGCAACTGCTCGTTGACCACGCCCGGCGCTTTGCCGTAGCCGCCCTGCAGGTAGAGCTTCACTTCGTTGGTGATGGTTTTGTAGCGCTCGCCGGCCAGTACGTTGAAAAACGCCTGGGTGCCGACGATCTGCGAGGTCGGGGTGACCAGCGGCGGGAAGCCCAGGTCTTCACGCACACGCGGGATTTCGGCCAGCACTTCGCTCATGCGGTTCAGCGCGCCCTGCTCTTTGAGCTGGTTGGCGAGGTTGGAGATCATCCCGCCCGGCACCTGATTGACCTGAACCCGGGTGTCGACCGCGGTGAATTCGCTTTCAAACTGGTGGTATTTTTTGCGCACGGCGTAGAAGTACAGACCGATTTCCTGCAGCAGCGCCAGGTCGAGGCCAGTGTCGTATTCGCTGCCTTTAAGGGCGGCAACCATCGACTCGGTACCCGGGTGGCTGGTGCCCCATGCGAAGCTGGAGATCGCGGTGTCGATATGACTGGCACCGTTTTCGATGGCCTTGAGCTGGCACATGGCGGCCAGACCGGCAGTGTCATGGGAGTGGATAAAGATCGGCAGGCCGATTTCAGCCTTCAGCGCTTTGACCAGCTCGCCCGTGGCGTACGGGGTCAGCAGGCCGGCCATGTCCTTGATCGCCACCGAGTCGCAACCCATGGCTTCCATCTGTTTGGCCTGGGCCACAAAGGCCTCGGTGGTGTGCACCGGGCTGGTGGTGTAGGCGATGGTGCCCTGGGCATGCTTGCCAGCCGCCTTGACCGCCTCGATGGCGACGCGCAGGTTGCGCACGTCATTCATGGCGTCAAAGATACGGAATACGTCGATGCCGTTAACCGCCGCCTTGGCAACGAAGGCTTTGACCACATCATCGCTGTAGTGGCGGTAGCCGAGCAGGTTCTGGCCACGCAACAGCATTTGCAGGCGCGTGTTAGGCAAGGCTGCGCGCAACTGGCGCAGACGCTCCCACGGGTCTTCTTTAAGGAAGCGTACGCAGGCATCAAAGGTGGCGCCGCCCCAGACTTCCAGCGACCAGTAGCCGACTTTGTCGAGCTTGTCGCAAATCGGCAGCATGTCTTCAGTGCGCATGCGGGTGGCCAGCAGCGACTGGTGAGCATCACGCAGGATGGTGTCAGTTACAAAGATCTTATTGGACATGAAAATATTCCTCACAGGCCTGCGTGGGCGGCAATGGCGGCGGCGATGGCCAGGGCCAGCTCTTCGGGTTTGCGCTTGATCGAATAGTTGGTCAGTTCAGGGTGGCTTTCTACGAAGCTGGTATTGAACTGGCCACTACGGAATTCCGGGTTACGCAGAATTTCCTGGTAATAGGCGGCGGTGGTTTTGACCCCCTGCAGACGCATATCGTCGAGGGCGCGCAAACCACGGTCCATCGCTTCTTCCCAGGTCAGCGCCCACACCACCAGTTTCAGACACATGGAGTCGTAATACGGGGGAATGGTGTAACCGGTATAGATCGCCGTGTCAGTACGCACGCCAGGCCCGCCGGGCGCGTAGTAACGGGTGATCTTGCCGAAGCTGGGCAGGAAATTGTTTTTCGGGTCTTCGGCATTGATCCGGAATTGCAGGGCAAATCCGCGGTGATGAATGTCTTCCTGCTTGATCGACAGGGCCAGGCCGGAGGCGATGCGAATTTGTTCGCGAACAATGTCGATACCGGTGATTTCTTCGGTGATGGTGTGTTCGACCTGCACCCGGGTATTCATCTCCATGAAGTACACCTCGCCCTCGGCGAGCAGGAACTCCACGGTACCGGCGTTCTCGTAACCCACCGCCTTGGCTGCGCGCACGGACAGGTCGCCGATGTAGGCGCGCTGCTCCGGGGTCAACTGCGGGCTTGGGGCGATTTCAATCAGCTTCTGGTTGCGGCGCTGGATCGAGCAATCACGCTCGAACAGATGCACCACGTTGCCGAAACTGTCGCCGAGAATCTGCGCCTCGATGTGCTTGGGGTTAACGATGCATTTTTCGAGAAACACTTCAGCCGAGCCAAAGGCTTTGGTGGCTTCGGAGATAACCCGGGGGAATGCCTGTTCAAGCTCTTCGCGGCTGTTGCAACGACGAATCCCGCGACCGCCGCCACCCGATGTGGCTTTAAGCATCACCGGGTAACCGATGCGCTCGCCTTCGATCAGTGCTTCGTGGATATCGGCAACGTTGCCTTCAGTGCCCGGAGTAACCGGCACACCGGCCTTGATCATGCTGCGGCGCGCTTCGGTCTTGTCGCCCATGCGGCGAATGACTTCAGCGGACGGACCAATGAACTTGATTCCGCGCTCGGCGCAAATGTCAGCCAGTTCGGCATTTTCTGACAGAAAACCGTAACCGGGATGCAAGGCATCACAACCGGTTTCAACGGCCAGGTTCACCAGCTTGCGCGGGTTGAGATAGCCGGCCAGCGGGTCTTCGCCAATGCTGTGCGCTTCATCGGCGCGCTTGACGTGCAAGGCATGCCGGTCAGCTTCGGAATAGACCGCAACAGAGCGGATACCCATCTCGGCGCATGCACGCACGATGCGGACGGCAATTTCTCCGCGGTTGGCGATCAGGATCTTTTTTATCACTTGGAGTTTTCCTAAAGCCTATGGAACAAACGACCTGCTAGACCAGGTCGGCACGTGTCCAAATGTGTCTGAACCGTTGTGGGCTCACACTAGACCCACGCAGAGATAAACAAAAATCAATATTTCTTGGGTGATGCATAAGCAAAGACTTATAGTTGAATGACTTGCTCAGCCGGATAACTTACAAAAAATGCGTAAGTCATTGATGCGTATCACTTTTAGGCAGCTTCAAGTTTTTAACGAAGTCTGCGATCTGCGCTCTTACAGCCGTGCAGCTGAAGAAATGTCTCTCACTCAACCCGCCGTCAGTCTGCAAATTCGGCAGCTGGAAGAGCTGATCGGGCAGCCTTTATTCGATTACGTCGGTAAAAAGCTGTACATGACCGAGGCCGCTGAAGCGCTTCAGCTGGCCAGTCGAGATATTTTCGGGCGCCTGGAAAATCTCGATATGCAGCTCTCCGACATGCTGGGGTCACTGCAGGGGCAGCTGAAACTGGCGGTTGAATCGAGCGCCAAGTATTTCGTCCCGCACTTGTTTGCCGCATTCAAGCGCCAGCATCCGGAAGTCAATTTGCAGCTCACCGTGGTCAATCGCGCACAGGCCGTGCGCAGGCTGTCGGACAACCGCGACGACCTGGTGATCATGTCGATGGTGCCGCAAGACATGGGCCTGGAATTTTTGCCGTTTTTGAATAACCCGATTGTTGCCGTGGTCCCGGCGGACCACCCGCTGTGCGCTCTGGGCCCGTTACGTTTACAGGATCTGGAGCCTTACACCCTGCTGATGCGCGAGCAGGGATCGGGCACGCGCATGGCCTGCGAAGAATATTTCAAGGAAAAGCGCGTGCACTTCAATCACACACTGGAAGTGGCATCGAACGAATCCCAGCGTGAATGCGCAGTGGCCGGGCTGGGAGTGGCGCTGTTGACGCGCCACGCCGTCAGCCTGGAGCTGGCGACCGGACTGCTGCGCGAGCTGCCGGTCGAGGAGTTGCCGCTGTATCGCAGCTGGTGCGTGGTGCAGGCCAAAGCCAAGCGCCTGTCACCGGTGGCCCATGCTTTTCTGGACTTTATTCGCAGTGAACGCCTGCAAATCAGCGCACTGGTTGAGCGTTTCGACGGTCACTTGCCGAAATAGCCTGCCAGTAGTTAAGCGAGTTGAGGTCGGGATAATCGGCAGTTTCCATACTCAACTGACGCTGATTCGTACGGTCTTCAATCGCACGACGGAAGGCCATGCGCCGCTGGTCTTCTTGTTGACGACGGGTTTTGACGGCGCTGTTGCGTTCTTCGTAAGGCTGGGCCATTTCGAGTCTCCCAAGGCGTGTACGGGAGTTTCACGATGGACTTTGTTTATGACGACTTGGCGAAAGGAGGATGACAGGAAAATGAAGGCTGACAAAGTGCCTTATCTGCATGAGCGAGCTTGCCTCGCGATCTTTTAAAGATCAAAAGCTCGCTCCTGCAGTGATTGTACGGCGCTTAATCGTCGTGGCTTTTTAGCGACTTGGGTGACAGGCGCAGACTGCGAAGGCTGCGTTTAACGCTTTTGAGGTGGTTGACCAGGCTTGGACCGCGGGCCATGGCAACCCCCATCGCCAGCACGTCAATCACCACCAGGTGGGCAATACGCGACGTCAGCGGGGTATAGATTTCGGTGTCTTCGTGAACATCGATCGCCAGGTTGATGGTCGAAAGCTCGGCCAGGGGCGTTTGGCTTGGACACAACGTGATCAGGGTGGCGCCACTTTCGCGCACCAGGTTGGCAGTGATCAGCAGGTCTTTGGAGCGGCCGGACTGTGAGATGCAAATCGCCACGTCAGTAGGCTTCAGGGTTACGGCCGACATCGCCTGCATGTGCGGGTCAGAGTAGGCAGCAGCGGTCAGCAGCAGGCGGAAAAACTTGTGCTGGGCATCCGCCGCTACAGCGCCAGAGGCACCAAAACCATAGAACTCGACCCGCTGCGCCTGGGACATGGCCGTCACGGCTTGCTGCAACGCTACCGGGTCGAGCTTTTCGCGCACGTCCATCAAGGTGTGCAGCGTGGTGTCGAAAATTTTCAGGCTGTAATCGGCAACCGAGTCGTCTTCATGAATCGCGAACTGACCAAAGCTGGCGCCAGCGGCCAGGCTTTGGGCCAGCTTGAGTTTCAGGTCCTGAAACCCGGAGCAGCCAATCGCGCGGCAAAAACGCACGATCGTGGGCTCACTGATGCCGACGCTGTGAGCCAGATCAGCCATGGAACTGTGCATTACAGCCGCAGGATCAAGCAGCACGTGATCGGCGACCTTGAGTTCCGATTTACGTAACAGGTGGCGTGACTGGGCGATATGTTGCAGCAGGTTCAAAGGGCAGGACTCGGTCTGTAAGCGGCGGGCGCCGGGGATGTAGCAATCTTGTAGTTATACTACAAGAAATCGCTTTCTGCCCAACCAATACATCGTCCTGCTCCAGTACTTCCCGCCATGTAGCTCTTTTTGGCACTACATAACAACGACACCGGTGCGCAGCAAATCGCCTAAAGCCGTGGCGTTTACCGGACGACTGATCAAGTAACCCTGAACCTCGTCGCATCCCTGGCTCCTGAGAAACCCAAGTTGCACCTCATCTTCAACACCTTCAGCCACCACCTTGAGCTCCAGGCTGTGGGCCATGGCAATAATCGCAATGGTAATGGCATCGTCTTCGCTGCAGCGTCCGACACCGCGAATAAATACTTGATCGATCTTCACGTAATCCACGGCAAACCGCTTGAGGTAGCTGAGGGATGAGTAACCGGTGCCGAAGTCATCGATCGCCAGCTTCACCCCCAACTCATGGAGCAGCTGGAAGGTCGTGATGACGTGTTCAACATTGTCCAGCAGCTGGCTTTCAGTCAATTCGAGCTCCAGGCAGTGCGGCGCCAGCCCGGTTTCTTCGAGCACCTGACGCACCAGGCTGACCAGCTTGCCCTGGCGCAACTGATGCCCCGAAAGGTTGACCGAAACCCGTATCGCAGCCAGCCCCGCACGTTGCCACTCACAGGCCTGACGACAGGCTTCGCGCAGCACAAACTCGCCGATGGCACCGATCAGGCCGGTCTCTTCAGCCAGGGCAATAAAGTCGCTCGGTGGCACGCTGCCCAACTGGGGATGGTCCCAACGCACCAACGCTTCGGCCGCATGCAGACGTCCCGTACGCAGGCACAGCTTGGGTTGATAGAAAACGTTGAGCTGGCCTTCGGCGATGGCTTTACGCAGTTGGTTTTCCAGCTGAAAACGCTCAAGGGTACTGTGTTGCAGACTGTGACTAAAAAACTGAAAAGTACCGCCGCCCACGTGCTTGGCTTGCTGCATGGCCTGGCTTGCCTGATTGACCAGGGTCGCAATGTCTCGGGCGCTGTCGGGCAACAGGCTGATCCCCATCGACGCACTGATCACCAGTTCATGGCCATCAATCAGCAACGGGCGGCTGAGTTTGCTCAACAAGCGGGTGGCCACCCGCGCCAGGCTGGTCAGGCTGGCATAGGTATCGAACAGGACAGCAAACTCATCGCCCGACAGGCGCGCAATGGTGTCGGCCTCGGGCAAGGCCTTGGTGAGGCGCTCTGCCACTTGCTGCAGCACCTGGTCTGCCAGTTCATGCCCAAGACTGTCGTTGAGCAGCTTGAAACGGTCGAGATCGATGTGCAGCAGCGCCAGGTTGCGTGAACCTTGACGCACCCGCTGGCTGGCCTCCTCCAGACGCTCCTTGAATAAAAGGCGATTGGCCAGACCGGTGAGCTCATCAAAATGGGTCAGGTGGCGCACCCGCACCTCAGAAATGCGGCGCGCTGAAAGGTCGCTGATAAAGGCCACGATATGACTGACACTCCCGGCCCCGTCGCGCACCACTTTGAGTTGCAGCCACTGAGGATAGAGTTCGCCGTTTTTGCGGGTTTCAACCAACTCCCCTTGCCAGCTGTCATGCAGGCCAAGCAAGGCCTGAATGGCTGGAAAATGACGACAGGCATCGCGGCTGCAGGCCAGCTCATCGACCCGGCGCCCGGTCAGCTCTGCAACCGCATAGCCACTGATATGACTGAACGCCTGATTGACCGCCAGCATTTTGTAAGCCGGGTCGAGAATCACGATACCTTCGCCGGCCGCTTCAAACACGGTTGCGGCCAATCGCCGCTGCTCCACTTCACGCGCCAGTTCGATGTTGAGCTGTTTACTCAGGACGTTGGCTTGCTGCAGGTCTTCAAACACCTTCTGGTGATGCCGACGACGTATGTGTCGGTCCTGATTGATTTTCCAGCCGAGCACACCCACCAGCGCCAGAAAAATACCGGACCCTATGCCAATAACACCACCCAGCGAGCTAAAACCCTGAATCATTGGCAAAATTCTTAATTAGTGGATGAGCCAAAAAGTTTCCCGAGCATACACAAGCAACGCCTGCTACCAAATAGACGAAAACAGCGGCACGAATTCATCCGCACACTCCGTTCACTGCCGGCCCTGCTTTTCATCACAACCGGCAAAGCAATGCCCGACACGGATTGGGGTTTGCCCGGTTTGCCTGCTCCCCCTAGAATGGCCCGATGCGCGATGATCTCTCTCTATTATTAAATTCTCTCAACGATGCCCAACGTCAGGCCGTCACGGCCAGTGTCGGGCGTCAGTTGGTTCTGGCCGGCGCAGGTTCCGGCAAAACCCGTGTGCTGGTGCACCGTATCGCCTGGTTGATCCAGGTCGAAAACGCGTCGCCCCACTCCGTACTGTCGGTGACGTTCACCAACAAGGCCGCTGCCGAGATGCGTCATCGCATCGAACAGTTGATGGGTATCAACCCGGCCGGCATGTGGGTAGGCACCTTCCACGGCCTGGCTCACCGCCTGTTGCGTGCTCACTGGCAAGAAGCCGGGCTGAGCCAGACCTTCCAGATTCTCGACAGCGATGACCAGCAACGCTTGGTCAAACGGGTGATTCGCGAGCTGGGCCTCGATGAACAGCGCTGGCCGGTGCGTCAGGCGCAATGGTTTATCAACGGCCAGAAAGATGAAGGCCTGCGCCCCAAACACATTCAGGCCAGCGGCGATTTGTTCCTGGCCACCATGCGCAATATTTACGAAGCCTATGAAGCCGCGTGCCAGCGCGCCGGTGTGATCGACTTCTCCGAGCTGCTGTTGCGCGCCCTCGACCTGTGGCGCGACAACCCGGGGCTGCTGGCGCATTACCAGAAGCGTTTCCGGCACATTCTGGTGGACGAATTCCAGGACACCAACGCCGTTCAGTACGCCTGGCTCAGACTCCTGGCCCAGGGCGGCGACAGCTTGATGGTGGTGGGCGATGACGACCAGTCGATTTACGGCTGGCGCGGCGCCAAGATTGAAAACATCTATCAGTATTCAACCGACTTCCCGGACGCCGAAACCATTCGTTTGGAACAAAACTATCGCTCCAGTGCCGGCATCCTCAAAGCGGCCAACGCCCTGATTGCCAACAACACCGGGCGCATGGGCAAAGAACTGTGGACCGACGGCGGCGAAGGCGAAGCGATCAATTTGTACGCGGCCTTCAATGAGCACGACGAAGCACGGTATGTAGTCGAAACCATCGAAAGCGCCCTGAAAACCGGTCTTTCCCACAGCGATATCGCCATTCTGTACCGCTCCAACGCCCAGTCCCGGGTGCTTGAGGAAGCGTTGCTGCGCGAGCGTATTCCCTACCGTATTTATGGCGGTCAGCGCTTCTTCGAACGCGCCGAAATTAAAAACGCCATGGCCTACATGCGCCTGCTTGAAGGCCGTGGCAATGATGCAGCACTGGAGCGGGTAATTAACGTCCCGGCTCGCGGCATTGGCGAAAAAACCGTCGAGGCCATTCGTGAGCACGCACGCCACAGCGATGTGTCGATGTGGGAAGCCATGCGCCAGCTCATCGCCAACAAGGCTTTGCCCGGTCGCGCTTCTGGCGCCATCACCGGCTTTATCGAGCTGATCGAAAATCTTTCGGCAAAAGTCATGGAGATGCCGCTGCATCTGATGACCCAGACCGTCATCGAGCAAAGCGGACTGATTGCCTACCACCAGGCGGAGAAAGGCGAAAAAGGCCAGGCCCGGGTAGAAAACCTTGAGGAACTGGTGAGCGCGGCACGCAACTTCGAAAACAATGACGAAGATGAAGAACTGTCGCCATTGGCCGCCTTCCTCGGGCACGCGTCGCTGGAAGCGGGCGACACCCAGGCCGAAGAGCACGAAGACGGCATCCAGCTGATGACGCTGCACAGCGCCAAAGGCCTGGAGTTCCCGTACGTCTTCCTGGTGGGTATGGAAGAAGGTCTGTTCCCGCACAAGATGAGCCTGGAGGAGCCCGGCCGCCTTGAAGAAGAGCGTCGTCTGGCCTACGTGGGCATCACCCGGGCGATGCATAACCTGGTGATGACCTACGCCGAAACCCGTCGCCTGTACGGCGCCGAAACTTACAACAAGGTTTCACGTTTCGTGCGTGAGGTGCCGAAAGGACTGATTCAGGAAGTTCGACTTTCCAACAGTGTCAGTCGTCCTTTCGGCGGCGGTCAAAAGCAGAGTGCCAGCAGTCTGTTCGGTGGCTCGGAGATCCCGGAAACCGAATTCAAACTCGGCCAGTTGGTCAAGCATGCGGTGTTCGGCGAAGGTGTCATCCTCAACTTCGAGGGCGCAGGCGCACAGGCGCGGGTGCAGGTGAACTTCTCCGAGGGCAGCAAGTGGCTGATGATGGGCTACGCCAAACTTGAAGCCGTCTGACAGCTGGCCTACAGCTATTCAGGAATAAGATAGGTTGGCCCTGGACGCTTGCGGGAGCTGAATTGCCAGCGATACAACGAATGCGGTCACCTGATGCACCGCGTTCATGTAATCGCTGGCAAGCCAACTCCCACAAGATATTTCCCGCCTTCCTGCTTTGAAAAAATCCAACTCTTACATCCAAACAGGCAAAAGCCCGAAACACTTCACCGCTAGCCAGCCATACCTCACCTGTGCAACATGGCGCGCGTGTCATCCACAAATGGGAACCCCTTATGAAACGTTTTCTTAGCATCGCCATGGCGCTGTGCATCGGTTTGACGATGAGTCTCGACGCAAACGCCAAACGCTTCGGCGGCGGCAAGAGCTTTGGTTCGGCCCCTAGCCATCAAACGCGTCAGGCCGCTCCAGCCGCCGCAGCCCCTGCTGCTGCGGGCGCAGCTGCCAAAGCCGGCGGTGCTTCGCGCTGGCTCGGCCCTCTGGCCGGCCTCGCTGCTGGCGGCCTGCTGGCCTCCATGTTCATGGGCGGCGGCTTCCAGGGCATGCAATTCTTCGACATTCTGATCATGGCGGTCATCGCCTTCCTGATCTTCCGCTTTATTGCCGCCCGTCGCCGCAAGCAACAGTCTGAAATGATGGCCCCGGCTGGCCACGCGCCAATGCAACGCGAAGCGTTCGATGCCAAGCCTGCAGCCTCGATCTTCGGTGGCGGCTCGGCTGCACCTGCAGCACGTCCGGTGATCAACGCTCCGGCCTGGTTCAACGAACAGAACTTCCTGGAAGCTGCGCGCAACCATTTCCAATCCCTGCAACAGCACTGGGATGCCAACGAAATGGACAAGATTGCCGAGTTCGTAACCCCGCAAATGCTCGACTTCCTCAAGCGTGAACGTGCGGATCTGGGTGACGGCTTCCAGTCGACCTACATCGACAACCTGACCGTTCAACTGGACGGCCTGGATGATCGCGCTGACAAAACCATCGCGACCCTGACCTTCAGCGGTCTGTCGAAGTCTTCGCGCTTTGACCAGGGCGAAGCGTTCAGCGAAAGCTGGAACATGGAACGTCAGCAAGGTGATAACCAGCCTTGGCTGGTTGCCGGTATTCGCCAGAACGGCTAATCCATCAGGCATTGCACGCTGTAACCAAAACCCCGGACTTGTCCGGGGTTTTGCATTTCACGATTGCACTTATAACGAGCTACTGTATAAAGCGCGTCATATAAACCGCGCCATAGAGCATGAGGATTGAGGTCGTGGAAGAGATCATCGAACAACTACGTGAACAAAATGAGCCAGTGCCAGTGCCCCTGGAACTGCCAGATGAAGACCAATTGGTGGAAATCGAAGAACAACTGTTCATCGATATCCCGTTCGTATTCAGAGAGTTTTTGCTGACTGTCAGTGACGTGGTGTATGGCAGCCTGGAGCCGGTCACCGTAACCGATCCTCAGTCCCACACCTATCTGCCTGATGTAGCCGCGACCGCTTGGGATGCCGGTGTAGATCGCAGCCTGATCCCGATTTGTCAGGACGGTGACGACTACTACTGCGTTGAGGAAGACGGCACCGTGGTGCTGTGGTCCGGCGAAGAAGAACTGGTTACCGAAGAGACGTGGGAATCCGTCTGGCACTGGGCGCGGGACGTCTGGCTGGAAAGCTGATAGCTGTCCGCCCCGGGTTATTTTGCAGGAGCAGGCTTGCTCGCGAAGGCATCCGCACTGAATTCAGTGCGTCGCCAGCACCGCGAGGCAAGCTCGCTCCTGCAGAGACCGACTGTCTAGTGCCCCCCCTCCTTGTGATTATCCAGAGTTTCCAGCAGCGCCACCTGCATGCGCGTATGAATCCGGATAAACCAGCGCCACAATACTGCTGCAACCCCCGCCGCCACTACCGCAATCACCATCAGCAATTCATTGGTCGGCAAGATGCTCGCCGACAGTGCTGACAACAGCAGAAAAATCACCAGCAACGATAAAATCGGGATCACTTCAGAGATCACCCGACGCAGGCGCTGGGTGTGCCGCCCGGCCATTTCAGGCTTGACGCCCATCTCCGCCAGCAACATCGACAGCGCTTTAAGCTTGCGATAGGCCGCGATCAAAAACGGCAGCGAGAGCAATAAGGCCGCCCCCCAGATCATGCCTTTTTGCCAGCTTGGCTCCAGAATCCAGCCCTGTAGATAGCGCCCGATTCGCGGAGCGAAATATCCGCCAGCAAAGAAAATGGCAATGACCAAAGCCAGATTCACCCCCACCTGAAGCAGTATTTTCCGGATCATGGCCGCCAGTAACGCACCCTCTCCCTGTGGCTGAATACTGCGCAGCCATTCGCCATACAGCCCAAAAACCCGGGACAGGCGATTCGGCATGACCTGCGCCAGCTTGTGCGAGAGCGGATCTGCGGCGCGAATCAGGTAAGGCGTCATCAGGGTAGTGAGCACCGACACAGCGACCGCTACGGGGTACAAGAAGCTGCTGGTGACCTGCAATGTCATCCCCAGCGCCGCGATGATGAAAGAGAATTCCCCAATCTGCGACAGCCCCATCCCGACCCGCAATGACGTCCGTCCGTCGTTACCTGCGATAAACGCGCCCAAGCCGCAAGAAAGCATCTTGCCCAGTACCACCGCGATGGTAATCACCACGATCGGCAGTGCGTATTCCAAAAGAATCGCCGGGTCGAGCATCAGCCCTATGGCGACGAAAAAGATGGCGCTGAACAAATCACGCACGGGTTCGATCAAGCGCTCGATTTTTAGCAACTGACGAGATTCGGCCATGATCGCGCCGATCAGGAAGGCCCCGAGTACCATGCTGTATTCCAGCTTGACCACCAGCAGGCAGAAGCCAAAACACAGCCCGAGCACAGTGATCAGCAACATCTCATTACTTTCAAACCTGGCGACATAGGCCAGCACTCGCGGCACCAACAAAATCCCGATGACCAGGGCCACGATCATAAACAACGACAGTTTGCCTACGGTCGAAAACACCTCTTCGGGGCTGACGCTGCCGCTGACCGCAATACTGGAAAGCAGCGCGATAATCCCGATACCTAAAATATCCTCAACGATCAGTACGCCAAAAATAAGCTGCGCGAAGCGCTCATTTTTCATCTTCAGGTCGTTAAGCGCCTTAACGATGATGGTGGTCGAGGAAATTGCCAGAATGGCCCCCAGAAACAGCGAGTCCATGGTGTTCCAGTCAAACCAGCGACCAATTTCGTAACCGATCCAGATCATCAGCGTTATTTCCATAAACGCTGCGATAAAAGCCGTGGCCCCCACCTTGAACAGTTTGCGCAGGCTAAATTCCAGCCCCAGGCAAAACATCAAAAAAATCACGCCCAGTTCGGCCAGGATCCGGATCGTCTCTTCGTCGTGGATCAAACCAAATGGCGGGGTGTGCGGCCCGATAATAAAACCTGCAACGATGTACCCCAGAACTACGGGCTGCTTGAAGCGGTGGAAAAGGATGGTCACCACGCCTGCAACCAGCATGATGACTGCCAAATCCTGAATAAAACTGATGGCATGCATGGCTTGACGCTCCTTGTTTAATTATCACCAGGCAACAAGACGACAGACGCAGCTACTTAAGCTGTGCAAATCACCGTTTTAAATGTAGGAATTTCCCGATTGACGGGTTTTTGCAGGTTAACACTGCGACTTCGAGCTGAAAGGCAGTGCAATATATGGAAACAGATGGACATAAGCGTGACGGCAGCCAAAACCGTAGCGTCCCGTTATTTACTGTTTCAAAAATCGACAAGTATCCACAGAGATACCCATTTCACTGCTGCAACACTACCGCGAGCCTGCTGCTATGGAACCCGGAAACGCCCAACTGTCGATGACGGTCCTGATGACCCCGGATATGGCCAACTTTTCTGGCAATGTTCACGGCGGAACCCTGCTCAAGTACCTCGATGAAGTCGCTTACGCGTGCGCCAGCCGCTATGCGGGTCGTTATGTAGTCACCCTGTCGGTGGATCAGGTGATTTTTCGCGAGCCGATCCACGTCGGCGAGTTGGTCACCTTCCTCGCATCGGTCAACTACACCGGCAACACCTCGATGGAAGTCGGGATCAAGGTGGTCACCGAAAATATCCGTGAACGCTCAGTGCGCCATACCAACAGCTGTTTCTTCACCATGGTAGCCGTGGACGACGACCGCAAACCCGCGGCCGTACCGCCGTTGCAACCGGTGAACAGCGAAGACAGGCGCCGTTTTATCCAGGGCAAGCAACGTCGCCAGATCCGTCAGGAGCTGGAACAGCGCTACAGAGAGTTGAAACACGAAGGGGTATAACGCGCTACAGAACGCGGTGGGGGCTGGCTTGCCAGCTCCCACAAATTATCTGTGATGTGCCTACAGATTGATCGGCACAGCTTCAAACCGCACGCGCGGATGGGCTATGCGGTCCTGGGCCCTGACCAGTTGCAGCTCATAGCTGGTGCACGCCTGGGTTTCGAGCAACACCTCATGCACTGCCGCTGCCGTGAACTCAAACGCAGCCACCAGGCTGTCGCCCAGCAGCACTCGCGCCAGGAACAATCCGGACGTCAGGTCGCCAACCCCCACAGGCTGACGCGGGAAGGCCAGCAACGGGCGGCGCAAGTGCCAGTTACCCTCAGCGGTCACCAGCAGCATCTCGAAGCTCTCTGCCGGCTTGCCGGGATATGACAAGTGCTTGACCAGCACGGCCTTCGGGCCGCGTGCCAGCAAACTGCGCGCCATCGCCAGACAGTCGAGCAGTGATTGCGGATGACGACCGCAGAAGCTGTCGAGCTCCAACTGGTTCGGACATAAAAAATCCGCCATCGCGGCAGCTTCTTCGAGCAGGAAGCTACTGACTTCCTCGGGCACGATGCAGCCCTTTTCAGGGTGCCCCATTACCGGGTCGCAGAGGTACAGCGCATTCGGGTTAACCGCTTTAATGCGCGCCACACCACTGAGGATCGCCCTCCCTTGCGCGGCACTGCCCAGATAGCCGGACAGGACCGCATCGCAATTGCCCAACTCACCGATTGCCGCAATACCCTCGACCAGTGCAGGAATTTGTTCAGGAGCCAGCACTTCCCCCGTCCACTGACCATACTGGGTGTGATTGGAGAACTGCACCGTGTTCAAAGGCCATACGTTCACCCCGACGCGCTGCATGGGAAATACAGCAGCGCTGTTGCCGGCATGGCCGAAAACCACGTGGGATTGGATGGCGAGTAAATGAGGTGTACGTTTCATGCCGGATTCCAGACTACGGGTGGATTCAAGCCACGCAGTATGCGGCTAAATGCAGCCTGTACGACAGGCTGAAGACGCAGTTAAGCTGAACCTAATCTGTTGGAGCGCACTTAATGCTGACCCTTGGAAATATGTTTGTGCTGATGCTGCTGGCAACTGGCGCTGCCTGGCTGTGGCACAACCACGGCCTGCGCGAACGGGCGCTGGAGCGGGTCAAACAACACTGCAAAAACCTTGATATCGATTTACTGGATGAGAACGTCGCGCTTAAAAAAATCGGTCTGGTAGCCGATGCCAACGGCCGCAAGCGCCTGGCGCGCGTGTATAACTTTGAATTCACGGTAACCGGCGAGCAACGCCACACCGGGACCATCACGCAATTCGGTGCCCATAGCGCAAAAATCGAACTGCCGCCCTACCCGTTCAAAACTGAACCTGAACCGAGCGAGATCCCCAGCGCCCAGGTGATTGAACTCAGCCAATGGCGCCAGGACCACAGCAAGACCCGTCACTGACCCCGGATGGCTGACGAAGCGCCCGCAAGAGCTGCCGAAAACTGCTCCTGCCGTTAGCCAATACCTTCAAGACATCGCAGGCAAAATGCCTGTGGATAACTTTTCAAAAAACAGCCCTGAACCCCCGAAATAGACGCTTGATCCGGATTTTAGCCGGGAATAATTCATGCTCGCGCCGAAGATTGTAGGACAACTTTACCAGCACAAAATGTGCCCGAAACGCCCTGTTTTCGACCCAAACAGGCAGCCATGCCTGGGCAAAAGACTAATCGATGCAGTTTTTCAGCCCGAACAGCAATGAATTCACGTCCTGTGGCTGATCGAAAATCAGTTCAATGCGTGAATCCTTGCGCCACTCACTTGGTTTCCAGTCTGCAACACAGTTATCCACAGAATTTGTTGAAAACCAGCCCGTAGAGCCATGGATAACCAGCTTGGCGCGACGCCAATCCAGACTTTCCAGCCACTGCTGCAACCGCCCCAGATCAAATTGCCGGGACGGATGCCAGCACCACCCCGCACTCCACCCTTCAGGGTCAAGCCGGGTCATTACAACCGGGGTATCGGGACTGGAAAACACCCTGCCAATTTGATTAATATCCTTATAAATCAACGAGTTATCCACAGCATGAATAACATTCATATTGGCTGCAGGCAGCGTATTTAAAGGGATTCGGCCATGTTCGGTCCATACAATCGGGCACTTTGGCAGGTCATATGCAATTCGCTCACGTTGCTCATTTTGCACACTATTAGATTTATTCATGACCACTAAACCGGCGATTTCCAGGGCCGTTTTCTGGGTTTGAGGCAGGGGTTTTCCCTGGGCCAGTGCTTGTGCATCCAGCACCATGACACAGGGCTGCAACGCCAAAACCCCCAGCCACGGAGCCTCGCTGAGTTGCTTGATGATTTGGGCCGGATGCCCCAGACCGGAAGGCTCAATAAACAATCGATCGGGACGAGCCTTGCGTAAAAGACGGCTCAAACCGATCTGAAACGGCGCGCCATTGACGCAACACACGCAGCCACCCGCCACTTCGGCAATGGCGACAGCACCGTCCTGCTGGCTCATTAAAGCCGCGTCCAGGCCAATTTGACCGAACTCATTGACCAGTACAGCCCAGCGTTCGTGTTCAGGCTTTTGCGTCATCAGGTGCTGGAGCAGACTGGTTTTGCCGGCCCCCAGGGGACCGGCAATCAGGTGGGTGGGAATGTTGTGCAACATTTTTGCCGGCTTCTGTATTGATCGAAGTAAACAATATGCCTCAGGCCAGCCAATCGAGGGTCAAAATCAGCCGCCGCTCTCCCGGAGCCAATGCCGGCGAACGATGGATCAGGCCAGCCCCCTCATTGCCCTGCCATTTTTCGCCCTTGAGCAATGCCACCTCGCCGGTATTTATTTGCTCAATTAACCAACAGTCCAGTGGTTCGGCCTGGGGGTGTCCTAGCTGACAGCGCTCCATCACGCCCTCCTTCAACCACTGGCTGCCTATCCCCGCGTAAGTGGTAATAAGTCGTACAGGCACGTGATCCACATGAAATCTTGGGCACATCGCTTTATCCAGAGCCCTCAGACGCAGCCCAATGCGTTTTGCGCCCAACAAACAGGCATAGGCACTGACGAGCCAGGAAATGTCGGCAATAAAGCTCTCATAGCCCTCCAGATCGTTGAACCTTGAAGCAAGGCCGCTGAGGTTCGGCCGGGCCTTTTCATCGGCCATTTCAAGCACCAATGCGTCCGCCAGAGGCTCATCCAGCGAAAGTAACAAAGCTGAAAAATCGGTGATCTGGACCGGCAACTGACGCTGCCAAATGGTCATATTGACGTCATCCTGAAGAATTTTCGCCATCACATCCGGGCTTGTTCCCCGCACGTCACCGACCGCCGGGCGGGCAATTTGAGCGAGCGTTTGCATCATCCGGCCACCTCTTCGTGCCATTGCCCAAACGGATCGTTCAGCTGCTTCCACACCTCGACCCCCAAGCTCATTTCTGCATCCGAGAGCAAACAGGCATCGAGTTCCGCCGTCAGCAGCAAAAAGTCTATGTGCTGACCGATAAACACCAGCTCCTGACGGCAGTCTGCGGTGTCCGGCAACCACTTTTGCAGGATTTCAGCCCTGGTTTGTGCATCTTCTGGCCATTGATCGCGGGGCACGAAACGCCACCAGCGTCCGGCGAATCCATAGCGCATCAGGCCCCCGGCCTGGGACCAACTGCCTGCTTCCTGGTACTTGCTGGCCAGCCAGAAAAAGCCCTTTGAACGCAGCAGTTTGCCGTTGGTCCAGGGCCGATCAATAAAATTAAAAAAACGCTCGGGGTGAAACGGCCGGCGCGCGCGATAAGCCGTGGAAGCGATGCCGTATTCCGCAGTTTCCGGCACATGCGCGCCGCGTAACTCTTGTAACCAGCCCGGTGCCTGGGCTGCCCGCTCGAAGTCAAAACGGCCGGTATTGAGGATTTTTTTCAGAGGGACTTCACCCATCACCATCGGAATTATTTCGGCCTGGGCATTCAGGCGCTCAAGAATGGCGATTAATTCCAGGCGGTCGGCGCTACTGATGAGATCACTTTTGCTGATCAAGATAACGTCTGCGAACTCAATTTGTTCTATTAGCAGATCGGTTATTGAGCGTTCATCGTCTTCACCCAGGGTCTCTCCACGGGATGCCAGGCTCTCCGAGTCCTGGTAATCCTGCAAAAAATTCAGGCCATCGACCACAGTGACCATGGTGTCCAGGCGAGCGATATCGGCCAGGCTTTGGCCTGAATCGTCGCGAAAAGTGAAAGTTTCTGCCACCGGCAGGGGTTCCGAAATACCGGTTGATTCGATCAATAAATAATCAAACCGCCCCTCTTTGGCTAACTTGCTGACTTCTTCAAGAAGGTCTTCACGCAGGGTGCAACAGATGCAGCCATTGCTCATTTCGACCAGTTTTTCTTCGGCCCGATTGAGGCTCACATCGCGCTGAACCTCACCACCATCAATATTGATTTCGCTCATGTCATTGACGATGACGGCCACGCGCAAGTTGTCGCGATTGCGCAAAATGTAATTGAGTAGGGTACTTTTTCCTGCTCCGAGAAATCCGGACAGCACAGTCACCGGCAAACGTTTTGACATGGGAGTTCCTCACCAGGGTTAGCAGGTCAAAGCGCCCGCTTTAAGGCCGACCGTTTCCGATCATCGATAATGATACATTATAACAATACAAAGCATTAGAATTGTTATCTTGTAACGTTTCGCCATTCACTCGATGGAAGCCCTAATGAACGCCCTGACCCTTCCGGACATCGCCTCGCAAAACGCCCGACAATCTCTACCCCTCGAATGGGTCGGCATGTGCGGGATCGCATTGCCCGTGCTGATTAACGCTCAGCGACACACCGCAACAGCCGATGCAGGCGTTAGCCTGGATGATGGAGAAGCTCGCGGGATCCACATGTCGCGCCTTTATCTCGCGCTAGAAGTTCTAGAGTCGCAGGAGCTGAACCCTCTACTTTTGAAAACAATTTTGCAGCGATTTCTCGACAGTCACAATGATTTATCGATCTGTGCCTACCTGAGAATTCACACCCAATTGCTGCTAAAGCGGCCGGCACTGGTCAGCCCTTTAAGCGGCTGGAAGAGTTACCCGGTGAGCATCGATGCATCTCTGAAAAACGGAATGTTCCACGTGGAACTAAAAATTGAGGTGACCTATTCATCCACCTGCCCGTGCTCGGCGGCATTGGCCCCCGGCAGTTAATTCAGCAACAATTCGTCAGTGACTTTGCCAACCAGCCGCTGCATCACGCCGATGTATTAACCTGGCTTGGCAGTTCACAAGGCATAGTCGCAACACCCCATAGCCAAAGAAGCACCGCTTGCCTGCAGCTCAACCTGAGCTCCGAGCTACAGTCTTTGCCGATCGAAATGATCATTGATGAGGCAGAACGAGCGCTGGGGACTGCGGTACAAACTGCGGTGAAGCGCGCAGATGAACAAGCCTTCGCTCTGGCCAATGGGCAGAATTTAATGTTTTGTGAAGATGCCGCGCGGCGCTTGAATGTGGCACTGAAGACAGCTCCCGGGGTGAAAGGCTTCATGCTGAAAGTGGTTCACGCCGAAAGTCTGCACAGCCATGATGCCGTCGCTGAAAGCCGCTGGAACTGGAGAGTCTGATGATCCGCAAAAATCCGTCCGGCGATTTACCGCAAATTGCAGAGTCCGCATACGTCGACAGAACCGCCATCATCTGCGGCAAGGTGGTGATTGGCGAGAACGTATTCGTCGGGCCATATGCCGTTATCCGCGCCGACGAAGTCGACAATGACGGCGGTATGCAGCCCATCAGCATTGGCGCCAATTCCAATATTCAGGATGGCGTAGTCATACATTCAAAGTCCGGGGCGGCAGTGACCATTGGTGAATACACTTCGATTGCCCACCGCTCCATCGTCCACGGGCCATACCGTGTTGGCGACCGGGTGTTCATCGGTTTCAACAGTGTGCTGTTCAATTGCGAGCTGGGGGATGGTTGCGTGGTCCGGCATAACTCGGTCGTCGATGGCCGCGACCTGCCGGATAATTTTTATGTGCCGTCAACGACACGTATCGGACCCAACACTGACCTGAGCCAGTTTTCTCCCGTCAGTGTCAGTGCCTCGGAGTTTTCAGAGGATGTAGCGCGCACCAACGTAGATCTGGTGCGCGGCTATAAAGCGCTGCAAAACGAATTTTAATCAGCGCGTGGTTTGACTGTTCCACAGTTCTGTCCGAGCCAGACCGCGCGGGTATCCATGCTGCCTTTTTGCTGGATGCCCGTCGCGTTGAAGGTGCCATTGACCTGGGTAGTGAATTCACGATCGCTGACGAAAGTTGCTATCCCGGCACCCTGGGCTTTTGGGCAACTAAAGCGGAACTTCCATTTATTTCCACTACGCTCAGTGATCTGCTGATTACATCCTGACTTGGGATCGGTCAGTGGAATCTCATCCGATTTAACCTGATCGGGCGTGAGACAAACCCGAACCCCCTTGCCTCCCATGGTCAGTCCCTGATTCTCCAATTGGGCTTTTTGTTCCGGGGTCAGCATGTTCTGTAATTGGCCTAGCATTACCTGCAAGTCAGGCAGTTGCTGACCATCTACCTGCATGTTGCTGGAGGTAAGTTCCCACAGACCCGGTTGCAGCATCTGGGCCTGTGCAGCTACGGGGATCGACAAACCACAGGCCATAAATAACCCAAGCAGACGAACATTCATCAAGAAACTCCTACGGAATTGTCCGCATTAGACGTCAAAAACTGAAGGGCGTTGCACGCGCAACTAAATAGGGACATTCATAACAGAACATGGTCTGTTAGTAGTTACAACGTCGGACATTGAGGAGCAAGGATACGCATGGATTATCTAGGCCCACACGTTTTCGGATACCTGATTTTATTAATCCACAGCCTGGGCTTGATTGCCGCAGTGCATGCCGTACTGACTGTGAGAACGGCGCAGGGCTCGATTGCCTGGGCCATGTCATTATTCTTCATCCCCTACTTCACACTTATTCCCTATCTGATATTTGGCCGCAGTACGTTCGACGATTACATTCGCGCCCGACGCGAAGCCAATCAGGAAATGCGTGAAGCCATCACCGATCTCAACTGGCGCCCCTGGGTTGAGGAAGCACTGGCAGCCCGCAGTTCCAAAGCTTATACCTCGTTGCGGGCCATGCCCAAGTTGGGCCGCATGCCCTGCCTGGCGAACAACAGCGTGCGTTTGCTGATAAATGGCACCGCCACGTTCGAGGCGATTTTCAAGGCCATACGCGAGGCGAAACAGGTCGTACTGGTTCAGTTTTTTATTGTCCATGACGACGACATCGGCATGAAGTTGCACGCTCTGCTGTTGGAAAAGGCTGCCCAAGGGGTTGCTGTCTATTTGCTCTACGACAGCATTGGTAGCCACTCCTTGCCCAAAAGTTACGGCGAAAGCCTGCGCGCTGGCGGTGTACAAACCTATGCCTTCGCTACCCGTGGCGGATGGATCAGCCGCTTCCAGGTAAACTTCCGCAACCATCGCAAAGTGGTGGTGGTGGATGGTGTGACGGGGTTCGTTGGCGGGCATAACGTCGGCGACGAATACCTGGGGGCCAAACCGCCGTTATCGCCGTGGCGCGATACCCATGTCGAAGTCAGCGGTCCGGTGGTGGCCTGCCTGCAGGAATCATTTGCCGAAGACTGGTTCTGGGCCGCACGCAAATTACCGCCCCTGATCCTGCCGCAGAGTTATCCGGACGGTGGGGTGCTCTGCCAGTTCCTGGCCAGCGGCCCGGCAGATCCTTACGAAACCTGCTCGCTGTTTTTTGTCGAAGCCATTCACGCAGCCAACCAACGGGTGTGGATAACCACGCCCTACTTCGTACCTGATGAAGCGGTGTTCTCGGCATTGCGCCTCGCAGTCCTACGCGGGGTCGATGTCCGCATCCTGATACCGTCACGTCCAGACCACAAAATTGTCTACGCGGCTTCCAGTCTGTATGCCTTTGAAGCAGTGCGCGCAGGCGTGCGGATCTTCCGTTACCAGCCCGGCTTTGTGCATCAAAAAGTGGTGTTGGTAGACAACGAAATCAGCGCCATCGGCAGTGCCAATATGGACAACCGTTCGTTCCGCCTCAATTTTGAAGTCATGCTGCTCACCGTCGACCAAGGGTTCGCCAGCCAGGTGGAGAACATGTTGCTCGATGACTTCGCCCTGGCCCGGGAGATCACCGAAGCCGACATCAAGGCCACCCACCGTCTCCAGCAACTGGCCATGCGCGTTGCCCGGCTGGTTTCCCCCGTACTATAAAAAAGGCCGTGTCGCTTTGCGCGGCACGGCCTTTTCGCCCGGCGAAGACTCTTAGCGATAAATATCCGCACGGGTAGGTGGCAATTCCAGCGAGCCATCCGCACGGGGTTTGGTCGCCAGTATCTGGTCTATGTTGATCCAGCCATGGGCAAAGGCGTAGGCACAGCCCGCAAGATACAGGCGCCAGATACGCAAGATTTGCTCAGGAACCATTTTTGCTGCTACTTCAAGATTGCTCTCCAGGCGCTGACTCCAATGCTCCAGCGTGCGCGCGTAATGCAGGCGCAGGCTTTCAACATCGACCACTTCCAGCCCGGCCTCACTGATCTCGGCAGTCATCATTGACAGGTGCGGCAGCTCGCCATTGGGAAAGACATAGCGCTCGATAAAATCCCCGGCTCCACGGCCGACAGGTCGTCCATCCGTGTGTTTGGCGGTAATCCCGTGGTTCATCACCAGGCCACCTTCACGTACGGCTTTGGACAGAATCTCGCAATACTCTCGCAGGTTGGCATGCCCTACGTGTTCAAACATCCCGACACTGACAATTTTGTCGAACCGGCCATCCTGTGGCAGATCCCGATAATCCAGCAGTTGCAGGTCGACTTTATCTTGCAGGCCTTCGGCGTTGACCCGTTCTCGTGCCAGCTTCAATTGCTCTTTGCTCAGGGTAATTCCAAACACCTTGACCCCGAACTCACGGGCGGCAAATCGCGCCAGGCCACCCCAACCACAGCCAACATCGAGCAAGTACTCGCCAGGCTTTAGCCGCAACTTGCGACACAGCAGCCGGAACTTGGCTTGCTGTGCTTCGTCCAGGCTCTCTTCACCGGTTTCGAAATAGCCACAGGAATAGGCCATGTCACGGTCAAGCCACAGCTGGTAGAAGTCGTTGGATAGATCGTAGTGATAGGAAATGGATGCAGCGTCTGTGGCTTTGTCGTGGTGAACACGAGATGGCGCCGTGTCTTCTTCCTCGATAAGCGCCTGACTCAATTCATCACACACCCGTATGACTTCACTGATGGACCCCTCCAGTTCGAGTCGTCCTTCAACAAATGCACTCCCCAAAAGATCAAGGCTCGGGTGAGTAAACTCAGCCACCAGAGCCGGATCCTTGACCACAATCGTAACGCTGGGCGTCAGGCCAAAACTGAACTCGTGACCGTCCCAAAGCCTTAGGCGTAATGGAAGCTGAAGTTTCTGTAAGGCCGGTGGAAGTTGCGCGAGCATCTGTAATCCTCCTACATTTCAGACGTAAGATTACAGGGTAGTTGATTAACAGAAACTTTCAGCCCCATGGGCCAGAAGGTTGAAGCTAGAGCGTGCGACGATTTAGAAACCCCAAGCTCAACCAATCCTTGAACCAGGTCACGGCCTGCAGTGCCGCCCCTTCTTCATGGGTGACTTCGAGTGCTGAGCACAGTTGGGCAAAAGACCACCCGCGGTTCATGCCTTGCAAAGCACTGGCCTCTTCAACGCCGAGGCTGCGATATTGACAGACCTGCCCGGAGCGCCAGATCAGACACACTTCCATGGCTTCAATCCGCTCGCTGGGCACAAAAGATTCACCGGTTTTGTACGCCTGCCAGAGCATCAACGTGTTGAACCGGCACTCTACCCACTGCGCACTCGGGACCAGCTCAACCTGTAAGTCGGGCCAGGCACTCGCGGGCAAAGCAGTCATCTCTTCACAGGTTAGAGGCTGCCGGGAGGGTGCATCGAAGGCCAGGGTGAAGGCCCATTCCAGAGTCGCCATTTCAACCAGAGGTGCTGCCTGTTGTTGATCCAGATACCCCGATAAAAACCCGGCGAAACCTGCACCGAACCAGCGCAGGCTGAAATGCGCAGAAGGACACTGTCGGATGTAAGCAACCGCCCATTGCTCGAACTCCGCGTCGCCAACCCAATACACCAGCGCCGGATAGTCGCCCCGCAGGGCTTCAAGCAATCGCCCGCGATAAGCATTGTGATAAATCGCCAGCCCGCCGGATACGTCCAGCGTCGGCCCCCCCTGCAAGCTGGTCACCCATGACGAAGGCGCCTCTACGGCTTCACTCAGCAGGTAATTTTCAAACGCCAGTTGCCATTCATTCAGGCGCATAGCGATCTTCGCTCTACAACCTGTTGCCCCAATTGGCGAGCCTTGATCAGCTCGGCCATCAAGGTTTCAAAGGGCGGGTAATGGTCATCGCGCTCAATTAAAGTCGCAACCGGGCCCAGGCGCTCCAGGGTTTTTTGATACAGCGCCCAGACCGGGTCGCTTATGGGCTGATCATGGGTATCGATCACGTAGTCGCCATAATCACTGTGGCCGGCCAGATGCAACTGGCGGATTTTTTCAGCGGGCAAGCTGCTGATAAATTCCCAGGGATCAAAGCCATGGTTGCGCGCGCTGACATACACGTTGTTCACGTCCAGCAATAACTCGCAGCCGCTGAGTTGAGTCAGAGCGTCAAGAAATGCCCACTCGGTAAATTCATCAGCACTCGAACGCACGTAACTGGAGACATTTTCCAGGATCAACGGCCGGCCCAAAAAATCCTGAACCTGGCGTACTCGCCCGGCGATGTAATGCAGACTTTCTTCGGTATAGGGCAAAGGCAGCAAGTCATGGAGCTGATGCGCATTGCCCCGGCTCCAGCACAAATGATCTGAAATCCAGACCGGCTGCACCCGTTCGGCGAGCTTTTTGAGCTGGCGTAAATACTCGAAGTCCAACCCATGGGGGCCGCCGATCGATAGCGATACACCGTGCATGACCACAGGGTATTGCTCGGCAATCGCCTCGAGATAAAACAGCGCTTTGCCACCCTCGACCATATAGTTTTCGGAAATTATTTCGAACCAGTCCACCGCCGGCGACTGTTCAAGTATCGGTTGATAGTACTCACTGCGTAATCCGAGGCCGTAGCCCGGGCGGGGAAGGTTTTTTTGCATCACGGCATTCTCGCTGAAGTACCCGCAGCAACCATCAGTACTGCCGCGGGCACATGGCTGTTGGATTATTTTCCGACCGTGCCACCTGCTTCCATACACGCTGATTGAGTCATGGCCTTGAAGCCCTGGCCTTTGCAGGCACCCTGCCCCTTGCAGGCATTGTCGGCGGTTTTACAATCGTTCATGCCTTTGCACGAGGTCACACCATAGCAATGCACTTGCGCATCGGCGGCTGACACTTGAGTGGCAACACCGGCAAACAGGGAGGCGGCGGCAAGAGCAAGAGCGGCACCCGCCGCTGCGGATTTGATAGTCATTTTTGTATCCTCGATGAGCGTCATGGTACGTCGGGCAAACACAATGTCAGCTGCGACGTACCACTAGAGATCCACCGGGCAAACTTGTTACAGCGGCCACCCGAAATATTTCAACGCTCATCGACCAATGCCTGCAAAGGCTCGTGGAACCTCAACAATCGCCCTGCATTGCCCAATACCAACAACGTACTGAGGTTATGCAACAGCGCGGCAATCATTGCCCCCGCCACGCCCAGCCAACCAAACGCAGCAGCGGCAACGATGGCCAGGGTCCAGCCCAGACCTATGACCACATTGACCTGCAGAGTGTGCCGGCATGCACGGCTCAACCGCACGCACGTGCCCAGGCGCCGTAAATCACTGCCAATCAGCACAATGTCGGATGAGGCCAGAGCGATGTCGGCGCCGCCCGCGCCCATGGCCACACCCACCACACCAGCCTTGAGTGCCAGTGAATCGTTGATGCCATCGCCCACCACCATCGGACGAAAGCCCCGCTCGATTTCGCTCAACACCCGGGTCAATTTATCTTCAGGCAAAGCCTGGGCCTGAACCTCGCTGATGCCCACCACCCGGGCCAAATGCTCTGCGACACTCTGACGGTCACCGGTCAGCAACACCTGGCGCCCGAGCCCCAGTTCACGCAACTCGCTCAAGGCTTGCCGGGCCTCAGGCTTGACGCTGTCGGCGAGCAACAACCAGCCCAGAAATTCCCCGCCCAGGGACAGGCCGGCAATGGGTCCGTCGTGCCCGGGTACCGGGGTAGTGACGATGCCCAATTGCTTGAACAACTCGGGGCGCCCCAACGCAGCCTCACCCTGCCCGGTACTGGCGACAACGCCCAACCCCTGGCGCTCACGAACCTCGGTTAGCGCCAGCATCTGCTCGTGACTCACCAACCCGGCCAGCGCCCGGCTTACCGGATGACTGCTGGCCGCGCCCAAACTGGCGGCAAGTTGCAGCAGAGGCTGGTGCCCGGTCAGATCAGATTCAATGGTTTGCAGGCGCAAGGTGCCGTACGTCAGGGTGCCGGTCTTATCCACCACCAGCGACGTGAGGTCGGCCAGCTCTTCAAGAAACGCCGAGCTGCGGATCAATATCCCGTGGCGCGCCGCCACCGCAATCCCGGCAATGGCCGTCGCCGGTGCCGACAACACCAAAGCGCAGGGACACGCCGCGACCAGCACGGCGAGCATCGCTTGTGCATCGTTGGTGATAAACCATGTGACCGCCGCGATCATCAACACCAACACCATGTAGCCACCGGCATACCGCTCCAGCAACCGGGTGATGGGCGGTTTCGAGCGCTCGGCGTTTTGCATCAGAGCGATCACTTTGCCCAGGGTCGATTCATCGCCGGTTCGCGTGACCTCTACCCGTAACAACCCATCCAGGTTGATCGCCCCGCCAAAGATCGGCATCCCCGCGCTCACTTCCAGGGGTACTGACTCACCGGTAATCGAAGCGGTGTCCAGACTGGCCTGGCCCGACAGCACCACGCCATCGGCCGGGACCCGGTCACCGGCGCGCACTTCAACCTGATCGCCGCGCTTCAGACTGGCGTTGTCGACTTCCTGCAAACTGCCGTCTGCTTGAAATAAACGCGCCTGGCTGCGGGTTAATTTGCCTAGGGCGTGAATCGCTTACTGGGAGCCGATGACACTGCGCTCTTCGAGTACGTGGCCAAAAATCATGATGATCGGCAGCAATGCCGCAGTCAGCAAATCGCCGGTGGCCCATGCACCGAGCATCGCCAGTGCAATCAGCTGATCGGTGATCCCGTGCAGGCTCGGATAGCGCAGGCTGTACCACGCCGAACGCATGACCGGCACCGCGACCAGCAGCGATGCAAACCCCAGCAGCAACTGACTGGTACCGACTTGCAGTGGCATGAACCAGCGCCAGACCAGGCCCAGCCCCAACAGACCCAGCGCCAGCATGGCCAGAGTGAGCTGGCGGGCGGCGCTGCGTTGTTCAGCGCTGGTCAGCATACCGACGGCGGGCTGTGTGGCAGAGGTACTCATTGTCCGGCTCCCTGAATAATCAGACGGGAATCATCTTTCGGGTCAACGCTGGTGACAGAACCCGCCTGCCCCAGAATGTTCGGCAAGCGCTCGCGGTACAGACGTAACAGCAAACCCGGATCACTCCCGGCCTGTTGCACCTTGGCCAGACTGGCAATGGCCGACGTGTCGGCCTGCGCCTTGGCCAAGCGCTCACTGGCTTGAGCCCGGGCTTGCTCGACGGTGCGATCGGCTTGCTGGGTCGCGGCCTGGGAAAGTTTGGCGGCATCGTTGCGGGCATTGGCCACGGCCTTTTGCGCTTGTTGGCTGGCCGTCAGTACCGCGTTGAACGCATTCACCGCAGGGCCCGGCAAACTCGATTGCACATCAACCCGTACCACTTCCAGTCCCAGCCCCTGCCCGGTGGCACTCAATGCCGCGAGTTGCTGGTTGATGCCCTGGACCAAATCGCCACGCAAGCGCTCGCGTCTTTCTGCGGCCTGGCTGTCACTGCCGATCAGTTCAGGGCGCGCCACCAGAATAGTGTCCAGGTCCCGCGCCGCCGTAAGGGCTACCGCGCTGCGGGTCACCAATCGGTCCAGCGCCGGCAAAACGTGTTCGCCCTGCAGCACAAACCCATAGGGTTGGGTGACGTTGTAAAACACCCGCACATCCAGTTGCACCACCCCTGCGTCGCCGGTCAATAAATACCCGGAGCCAGCCAGGGCATCATTGATCGGTGTGGCAAACGAGGCCACGCGATCGGCCTGCTGCGCCACATCCGAGCGCAACAGGTTTTCGATGCGGCGCTCGCTCACCCGATCTGCCGCAGGCACGATGACCACTTGTTCGAAAGGCCTTTGCCAGGCCAGCAGCAGCCCGGCATTTTGAATCCGGTCCAGTGCGCCCATGCGTAACACCACCGCACGATTTTGCGGATCGATCTGGCGTACGTTGGAAACGCCCCAGGCGATGGCTGCAAACACAGTGACCGCGTACAGCCCCAGAAAAGCCAGGCGCCCGGCCTGCTGCCACGGGCTGCTGCGCCCCGGAATCTCATCAGGTGTCTGGCTCATGGCGTCGATCCAGCCTTGGGGTCCAGGGTCGGTGGGCCATCCACCAGCACCCGGAAGGGAGCGGCGTCGGTGCGCAAAATAATTTTTGTGCCCGGATTAACCATGGTTCCCAAGGTATCGAGCGAACGCAGCAAGTTGTACAGCTGCGGCGAGCTGGCATAAGCCCGGCCATAAATCTGCGCTGCTTCCACCCGCGACTGGGCCTCGATAGCGGCTGCTTTAACACTGGCATCCGCTTGCAGAATCCGCGCATCACGCTCGGCGGCGGAACGGATTTGCGCCGCTTCACGCTTGCCTGCCGCGGTACGTTCTGTGGCGATGGTTTCGCGCTCGGCGCGCATCCGGTCAACCGTGGCGGTGAGCGTGACCGAGGGCAGTGTCAACCGCTCGACACCTACCTGGAGCACACGAACCCCGTAGGTACTGAGCAATTGCTGTTCGATCTGCTGGCGCAACTGCGCTTCAAAATCGGCGATTTTGACTTGGCTGGCATCCGTATTCACCAGGCTTGAGAGATCAAAACTGGCGGCGGTGGTTTCCAGCGCCGAGCCCACAAACGTACGGATTTGCCGGGGCCGCTTCGTCTGGCTGATTCTGCACTGCACGCATAAAACGCTGCACGTTTTCGGTATCGGGCTGTACCTGCCAGGCCACATAGGCCTGAACGATAATCCGCAGACCATCCCGGGTGCCAACGTCCTGCAAGCCGCTGGAGGTAGTGCGCAGACGTAAATCCACCGGCACGCTGATTTCAAACGGAGCCGGCCAGCGCCAGCCTAGCCCGGGTTCGAGCAGCACCCGTGCCGGGTTGCCAAAGCGGGTGATTACCGTCGCTTCGCCGGATCGCACTTGCACCAGACTTGCCGCGGCTACGGCAAACAGCACCAGCAATGTCGCCCAACCCATGCGCCGCCACGGAAACGGGCCCGGTTCATGGCCCGCGCCATGATGATGGCCGTGATGTGAACAGCCATGGTGATGGCCGCTGTGATCGTGTTGCTCGGGTGAATGTGACTGAGTCAAAAGAGGGCTCCTTACTGAACAGCTTTACGCGGCGCGACAGGATCGGCCGGCAGCGTGAAAGAACGCAGATCGAGGGTCGGCGCGCTGCTGCCCCCAAGGCGATGGTCGAGGATCAGCAATTTTGCGTTGTTCAGGCCCGTGCTCAACTGGCCCAGGTACTGCTCCAGGACAAAGGCGTATCCGGCACGGGCATAGGCTTTTTGTTCAGCATCAAAACGCAGGTCGGCAGTCTGTGCCGTGGCATTCACTTCATGGGCGCTGGCATGGGCCTGATCCAGAGCGGCGCTGGCAAGCATTTGCGCAACGTTGCTTTGCTCACTGGCCGCCCCGCGTTCGCGGGCAATCAGGGCCTGCGCGCTGATTTGCGCGGCCTGTACCCCGTGATAAGCGTTGGCGGCACCGGCAGGCGGATGGATGGCCTCAACCACGGTGGCGAGAATTTCCACCCCGCTGTCGAGGGTATCCAGATCCTTTTGCACTGCACGCCCGATGTCGGCGGCCAGTGCGATGCGTTGCTCGCCAAGCACGCCGTCCAGGGTGCGCGAGGCAAAGTCATGCACCAGAATTCGGCTGGCAGTACTGCGGATCAAGGTCGGCACATCGTCGCTGTGATAGGTGGCGGCAATCGCCGCCTGGTCGCTCAAACCAATGCGGTACACGAAACGCACGTCCATGTTGACGATCTGAAAGCCCTGTTTATCGTGGTTGTCGCTGGCAATGACCTGGGACTTGTCATTGACATGGGTGGCATCCCACAACCGGTTGGCCGTGACCGGCGGCGCCCCGTCTGCGGGAGTCAGTACTGGCTCGCCAGCCGATTCGGTAGCGGTGGCCAGTTCATGCACGACGCCGTTTTCCACCGCCAGCACCCGGCCCAGCGGCCAGGGCAAACCGGCGTGCAGGCCCGGTGCCAATACGGCCACCGGCTTGCCAAAGCGCTCATAGATCCCACGCCCCTGCAGGGGGATTTCATTCACGCCACTCAGCACCCAACCGACGACAACCACCAGGGCCAATACCGGTAAGAATGCTTTGCGCATGTAGGTGAACGCCCAGATCTGGCGCAGATCGATGCCAAACCGGTTGTGCAATTCATGCTGCAGGGCCAGCAATGGTTGCGGCGGCCAGCGCAGCATGCCGGCGATAAAACTTTGCGCAATCATGCGCGGCTCAAGCTTGTCACGCCGCGGACTGAACAATGCCGCCACTGCCCGCAACATCAGTTCAATCGCAACCGCCGCAGGCAACAGGCCGATCAATACCGCGAATCGCGCCGGCCACAGGGCCTCGGCGCTGCTGAACAGCAAACACAGCGCACTGAGCAAAAAGGTGATGATCGGTACCCGCACCAGCGGCGCCAAAGACCGGGCCTCAGGCCATTGTGCGGGTTTTTGTTGTGCCAGGTAGCGTTCCAGCACCAACAGGGCAAATGCCAATAGCACCGCACAACCTGCCGCGATACTGCCCCAAGTACCCAGGGCAACACCCGGCAATCCAAGGTTCCAGGTGTGTTGCACACTCCACCATGCCAACCCGCCGAGGCCTGCCAGCCACAGCGCAGGCGCACCGATATTGACTATCAAGCGGTACGACTCGCGGCTCAGGCCCTGGCAAAAGCGCTCGTAGGCACTCAACTCTTCGTCGGGTTGAGCCTCAATGGCCTCGGGTGGTACGGGGTGTAATGCGCTATTGCGCCAACTGGCGACCCAGAACGCGGATTGCGCACCTGCCGCCAGAACCAGCAACGCCGCCGCATTGTTGTTGAGCAATACCGGCCATAAAGACTCTGACGAAAACAGGCTGATAAAAAAAGCCACTGCCCACGCCATCAATGCCAAAGCCGCCAGTACGACCCCTAATTGAAAAAGCTGACGAGCCTGAGCAGAGGCACTTTGAAAACGAGACAAAGACTCAAGACCGCCCTCCTCGGCATCTAAATCGACACGCATGGAAGCTCCATATTTTGAAATATCTAGTTACGATAAAACAAAATCAGTGAAACTTCTGTCGGCCGGAGGCGATCTTCATCTTTCTACAAAGACCGCTCGTAGCGTTACTCCGGGTGTGCGATCAACTGCTTGGCCAGGGCTTCAAATGCCGGAATGGTTACCGGATCGTTGGCCGCATTGCCGGCGATCGGATTGGAGGCATAACGTACGATCACCATCTCGGCTTTGGGATCGATATAGATCCGCTGGCCGTATACCCCACGCGCCATAAAGGCACCGTCCGCGTTATGGGTGACCCACCACATGTTGCGATAGCTGCCGCCCTTGAGCAGGTCATAACCGGCCTTGGCGAAGGCGGCTTTATCACCACCGGCACGGATATCATCGACCACGGCCTTGGGCACAATCTGCTGGCCCAGGTACTGGCCATCATTGCGGATCATCTCGCCAAACCGCGCCAGATCACGCAACCCGGTGTTCAACCCGCCGCCAGCAAATGGAGTACCGATGGAGTCGACGGTGAAGTAGGCATCCTGTTCAGCACCCAGGCGTTGCCAGATTCTTTCAGACATCAGTTGCGCAACGTTACGCCCTGTCACCCGGGCAATTACCCAGCCCAGGACATCGGTATTGACGGTTTTATAAGCAAAGGCCTGGCCGTGTTCGCCCAGCGGTTTGACGGTCAGCAAAAACTCCATATACGTGCGCGGGCCGGTTTAGTCCTTGGGTTTTGGCAGTGGGCTGCCCGCTGCCGAGTGTTGCCAGACTTCAGCATTCGGGTCGGCATAGTCTTCGCTGTATTTAAGCCCGGTGGTCATGTCCAGCACCTGGCGCAGGGTGGCGTTGCCAAAAGCAGATGTGGCCAGTTCCGGAACATAGTCCGCGACTTTTTTATTGGCATCCAGAGTGCCATCGGCCACCAGCATGGCACCCATGGTCCCGACCACCGATTTGGTGACCGACATGGCGCCATGCTGACCCTCGGGGTTGAGCACACCGAAGTAACGCTCGTAGACCACTTGCCCGCGATGCAGTACCACGATGCCATCGGTGTAATTGGCCGCCAGGGACTGTTCCCAGGTCATTGGCTGTTGGCTGCCCAGGGGCACAAAGGTCAGCTTGTCGATATCACTGCGCAACGCCCGAGCCAGCGGCACCGGTGCTCCCAGGCCACGGGATACATTGGTGGTAGGCATCAGTTGGCGGAAGTTGGAAACGCTCCAGCGCATTGCCGGAAAATTGAAATAACTGCCATCGGCAAAACGCACGATACGATCGGCCGGTGGTGGCGCGCCGACCATCCAGCCCATGGTCTTGGGATCACTGGCGGCGGCATCGGGGTAAGTGGTTTTGTCGGCTGCGCAGGCAATGGAAGCTGCCAGGCACGAGAGTAAAAAAACCGCACCGGTGCGGGCGGGATTCAGAAGATGCTTAAACATGCATACGCCTCAGTAAAGGAACGAGACTCGGGCCAACGACAGAACTGAATGTTCCTTTTCAATTCCTGGCCGCGCATCACCTTGCGGCATGCCGGCTACTTTGCATAGCTTGAATCTGATCCGGGAGCCGGCAGCTACAGGTCCTGGGTCGGCATGGGCAATTTATATTTTTATTTCCCCGATCAGAGCTTCCAGTTGGTGAAAGTCGCTATGGATATTTCTTTTTTTGCGCCAGATCATATCCAGCGTAAAGGTCGGAAAACCTGCAGGGGGGTTAAGAATTTTTATCTGCGGCGGTATGGGCAACGTCGGCAATATTTTTTTCGGAATCGCGATCAGTGACGGAACCGACAATAAAATATTGACCCCGGCGTGGTAGGAATTGGCGCGGGTAACTATTTTTCTGCTGCGTGCCTGCTTGCCCAGCCAATCATCCACCATGTTTTTTTCCGATAACCATGGCGTTGGAAATACCTGGGGTGTTTCACAGAATTCATCAATATTCAGTGTCGTTTTCGGCTGATGCTTTTGCACACTGGATAAGCACACAAAAGAATCTTCACTGATGCTTCGATAGTCCAAAAGCGGATGACGCTGGTGATAGCCCGCGCCGAAACCGAAACATACATCGGTCTCCCCTTCCAGTACCCCATTGATCGGTAAATCTTCACCCAGGCGGCTCACACCCAATGACCAGTTACGCCCTGCCGAACGGACTGACTGCAAGAGCGCGGGCAGCATCAATATTTCGAAATACTCGGGGGCAGTGATGTTCCACTGCCGGGTCGCCGATGTCTGGGCAACCCCCTCTTTGGCGCACTGGTTAATGCACTGGACAATATTTTGCAGGTAAGGCTGCATGGCCAATACCCGTGCGGTGGGCTGCATGGCGCCTTCGCAGCTTTCAAATAATTTGTCGTCGAAACAATTGCGCAGTTTTTTCAGGCTGTAACTGATGCTCGACTGACTCAAGTTGAGTATTTCCGAGACCCGCTTGGCGCTGCGGTTTTCAATCAGCAACAAAACAATCGAAATGTCCTGCATATCCAATTGCTTCAGTGCGTTGGTATAAAGCATGTCGACTCCCTGACGGTGTAATCCTCGTGCCAAAAACAACTCAACCCGTATTGCCGGTCAAGTGGGCTATACCAATTATTACACAATAAAGTGCCGGATCGCTTGTGGCGTGCAACTGCCGGCGGTGAAAGAAATCAACCTGATTGATGCCTGCCTTTGTTGCCCGAATAAAAGACAGTCGCGATAATTCATATATTTCTTTTTCCGGCACCTGCGATAACCCGGAGAAACGTGAGTTCTAGAGATGCACATAATAGAGCTGTTCCTCCAAGCCTTTAAGCTGGCAAGTTTATAATAAACTTCAGCCCCCCCTATAACTACTCATTAGAGCAGGCCGAGCATGATGGCAAGGCAACTATTAGCAGGCGCTGTATACAAAGATTGTTCAAGTTATTGATCGATACCCTCGCCCCCGAAGAGCCCTGTACTTTGAAAACTGTTTGCGGGCTCTTGAAGCAGGTCTTCGTTTTTAGTTGTGGCTTCAATCGATCGATCCAGATAACTGGCGCCTGTGCCAAGAGGATGAGTGTTGTCAATAAAGTAACGACCGCGTGTTCCTGTATCACGAAGGCCAGAATAATTGATGCGGGATTCCTGGCCCAAAACAACTGTCTCCAGCGGCGGCTGGATATCCATGCAGGCCCTGTCTTCGCGATCGATGCGAACAGCCCCGGGCGCGGGCATGGAGCCATGGCGACAATCTTCTGGAGCACTTGCCAGCCGTCGGATGACGCAGGCAGAACCCGTGCTGCAACGGGTGAAGGTGCAGACTGGTTTGCAGTTGCTCAGGTTTTCGCTTCCCGGCGGCCTTGGCAAGGAACGGCACGACCGGATCCGCCTCGACGAGGAACCGTTCGCCACCCCGGGTTAGTGCGGGCTGGCGTATTCGATGACAGAAAAGCGTCATCCGGAGCATGGCTGGCCGGGAGGGTGAGGCCAGGATTCAGCACAGCTCAGGACTTGTTTTTGAAAATCCTTAAGGAAACTCTGAAAAGGACTTCCAAATCTGGTGAAATACGCCTGTCCCACGAACTGAACGGTTGAGCCCCGATGAAGCAAATGTCTTTCGCTGATGCCGAGTACGCAGGCAAACGTAAGCAGACC